>DBNU01000181.1 GCA_002299125.1 Proteobacteria bacterium UBA664 | reverse complement strand
TGCGGGCTGCCTTGTGCCGCTTTTCCCAGAGCCCTAGCCGGCGCAGGTATTCCTCCGCGCGAGTGGCGGCCTCGTGCAGAGGCACACCGTAGTAACCGGCTTGATTGGTCACGATCTGCCAGGGGGTCTCGAACTGGGAGAAATTCACCTCCTGCGGCACCAGTCCAAGGTGAGACTTCGCCTCATCCCGTTCGGCATCGAGGCAGGTACCGAAGATCTTCACGGAGCCACGGGTCTTCGTGACCAGCGAGGCGACGATCCCGATGGTCGTGGACTTTCCGGCCCCATTGGGGCCCAGAAGTGCGAAGAAATCACCGGCCTTGACCTCGAGGTCGATTCCAGCGAGTGCCACGGTACCGTTCGGGTAAGTCTTGTGCAGTCCAGTGATCGAGAGTGCTGCGGGTTGCAGTGCGCTCATGCGTTGTCCGGGCCGTCTGAAAGGTAGTGCGTCATGTCGTCACCAATCGTCACTGCTGCGCACGGAATGGATCTTCTTGACCTGCGCGGCACCGATCAGTCGCAAGGCTTCCACCAGCCGCTGGTCGCGCTCGAGCAACTCGGCGAGGATGTCGGCATCGATGCGCAGGAGCGTACTGCGCCTGCCCGACCGGGCGTTGGCGTTGCGTCGTCCCGATCCCTTGGGTAGCAGGGCTTGCTCCCCGAAGTAGTTGCCTTCGTGGAGGGTGGCAAGGGTTACGGGTTTACCCATCTCATCGAGGATGAAGATCTCCACACTGCCGGCAACGATGATGAAGAGGCAGTCACCCGGCTCCCCTTCACGCAGGAGGATCTCACCCGCCATCGGGCGCAGGAGGCGTGAGGCGGCCTCCACCCGCAGCATCTCTCCTTCACTGAGAGAGCGGAACAGACGACTGGCCCGCAGGGTATCGCGGATGCTCGCCTCGCCCACGTCCTCGGCGCCCTCGACTCCCCCGATGGCCGGGAAGCGGTTGGGTGTCGTGGCCAAGGCGTGGGCGATGGCCTCGCGGTCCAGCCTGAGCACCAACGTCGGGGCGACGGCGCGGACGCTGGCGTTGCGTCGCCCGGACTGACTCGACATCAGACCCTGCTCGCCGAAGAAATCCCCGCTTCGGAGTGTGGCAATGGCCACCTCGCGGCCGTCCACCCCGCCGATGCGCACCTCCACCATGCCCTCGAGGATGACGTAGAGCGCGTCGGCGTACTCGCCTTCGCGTACGATGTCCTGCATGGGCGCGAAGGTCAGCCTGCGTGTGCCTAGGCCCGCCAACAGGCGCGTGAGGGCTGACGGCTCCAGTGGATGAAGCAGTGGGATCCGAGCGAGGAGATCGGGATTTGGAGCAGTCGCCATGGACAGATTGTAAGCGCTGCCCCGGGCGTGCAAGGAGTCGCTCCAAAGAATCGGGCGGGGGCGGAGAGGCGCGCTGCGTTTCCCGCAATCGTGTGCTGTCGGGAGGCACGGGTCGAACGATAATGGATTGAGGCTGCCGAGCCTGCGGCTTCTGGGCTGCACCCGCGTGGCGCCCTGGACAACGAACGGAGGTCTGATGTCGCAACTCATCCTGGTGCGTCATGGCAAGTCAGCGTGGGACAGCCCGGCACTGGCGGATCACGAAAGGCCGCTCAAGCACCGTGGCGAAGAGGACAGCGAGCGGCTGGGTCAGTGGTTGCTCGAGGGGGACTGGTTGCCGGATCGCGTGCTCTGCTCACCGGCGCGCCGAACTCGTCAGACCTGGGAGTTGCTGGGAGCCTCGTGGCCGCAGTTGCCGCCGGTGGAGTACGACGCCGCCTTGTACCTGGGTGAGCGGCCCACCCTCATGGCTGCGGTGCACGGAGCCCTCGCGGAGGGTGCCCATCGGATCATGTTGATCGGGCACAACCCCGGCATCAGTGATTTACTCATCCAGTGTTTGCGCGCCGATGGGACGGGGCGCGAGATGAAGACGGCACACTGTGCGGTGCTCGAACTCGCAGCCAATGGTGAGGCCCTGGAACCGGGCAGCGCACGCCTGCTTGCTTACTGGAGTCCACGCGGCGAGGAATGAGCTGGCGAGCACCGGCTGCGAGGACATCCACTGCGTATCCCGACGGTTGCTTGGGGCGGTGCTCTCCCCACATCTATCGTCTTGATATCCCTTGTTGCTGCGCGCCGTTCGACTTGCTCTCGGGCGGCGCGCCACGATTTCCTCACACCCACTCAGAGCAGGAACACGACCGGAAACACCGCCACGGCCAGCACGTACACGAGCCACTCGAGTTCGTACTCTTCGAGCGTGCCGTTGAAGTGCAGCACAAGGACCACGATGGCGATCACGTAAAAGAGGAAAAAGCCGAAGTTCTCCATGGTGGTTTAGAGCTCCTCGTGCCGGGGGAGAGTGCACGTCTGCACGCGTGCAGGAAAAGTAGCATTGCCGGGGCCAGCAGAAACTACCCAGGCCCCTGGCGAAGGGCAGCGGGGCACAAATTTTCGCCAGGATCGTGCGCTCACACGGCCTTCGGCAGCGAATCTGCGCTGGTTTGCAACAGGTGGTCCAGCCAGAGATCAGAGAGTTTCTCGGCGAGAGAATTCTGACGCAGCCGTGCCGCCAGATGCCGGAAGTCCACGCGGTCGAGATCCTGATCCTGATCGAAGCAGGAGTAGACAAAGGACTCCGCGCCCGTCGCGGGGTCGACGTGCCGGCACAGGCATTGCGCGCAGACGCCCTTCATCATGCATTGCATGGGCGAATTGATGGAGCCGATGGCGCGGTGACCGCGCTTGAGCCAAGGTGCCAGCCGCCCATGGCGTGCCTCCTTCACCGCCGCCATCATGCGGTCGGAGCCGATGACGATCATGTGGTCGACCTCGCCGAGCGGGATCGAGGGTTCACCCAACCGGCCTGCGGCGTAGGCCTCGATGGTGTCGAGGATGTTGCCGACGTGGGTGTAGTCCTGCGGTCGGCGCGGCGCGATGGCCTCGACACCCGCACCCGGGTCCACCGCCCATACCACCACGTCCGCCGCCGCCTCGATGTCCTCACGCCGGAAGAGGTCGCTCGCCTTCTTGTAGCCGGCGAAGTAGATGACCTTCGACCCCGCTGCCCGCAGGGCCCGACCGATGGAGAACTGCACGGCGTTGCCGAGGCCGCCGCCGACCAGCATCACGGTGCGCCCGGCCGGGATCTCGGTCGGTGTGCCGGTCACGCCCATGACCACCACCGGGTCGCCCGGTTGCCAGAGCGCGCACAGGCGCGAGGAGCCGCCCATCTCCAGCGTGATGAAGGAGACGATGCCGGCCTCGCGATCCACCCAGGCACCGGTGAGGGCCAGACCTTCGGCGGCGAGTACCGTCCCGCCCACACGCGGGGCGTAGCTTTCTAGGTTCTGCACGCGATAGAACTGACCGGGCTGGAAGTGCCGCGCCGCCAGGGGTGCCCGCACGATCACTTCGACGATGGTGGGGGTCAGGCGCCGGACCTCGACGATCGAGGCCAGCAATGCGCCATCCAACTCCTGCTGGAATCCGGCGAGCGCTGCATCTCGCGCCGCCTGTGCCTCGCGATCCCGGGGCAGTGCTGCCAACTCGCGTTCGAACAGGGCCACGACGTGCGGATAGCTGTCCTTCGCGCTGGCCATGGCCTTGACGACGTTGCCCGCGTAGACCGGATGATTGTCACCGTAGAAGGAGATGAAGCGGCCCTGGTGGCGGTAGGAAGTGAGTGGTGCAACGCGGCCCTGCTTCAGTCCGGCCGGCTCGGGTACCTCGATCAGTTCGAGGTCTGCACCCACCCATTCGGCCAGATGCCGCTGGAAGTACTTGCGGTCCATCCGGAAGGTGCCGGGCTGCTCCTGCTCGTAGGTCGTATTGGGTGAGGTGCCGGCAGCGACGAAGAGGCTCCGCAGGCGAACGTCGACCTCGCCGGCAGGCTCCCACCGACCCTCGGCGTTACGGGTGAGGCGGGCAAAGCGCACGGCGGCGAGGGCACCGTGTTCGTCGGTGATGGCCTCCTTCGGGTCCATGCCCTCGGCGAGGCGGATCCCTTCCTCGAGGGCTTCGTCGATCTCCTCGTGGTTCGCCCGGTAGGCGGGGGATTCCTGCATGCCCTTGCGATAGAACAGCGTGACACCACCCCAGGCCTCCAGCAGCGGCGCGAAGTCGGGCAGTTCGCCCACCGCCTCGGCGCGTTCACGCTCGGCGCGGACGGCGCGCCCATGAGCGAGGAATTCGTCGAGCACGCCAAGCTCCTCACCATCGAAACGGGCCCGCACCCGTGGTTCACCCAGCCTGGCCGTCAGGGTCTCGTAGCGGTGCAGTGCCTTTTCCACCTGGATCGGGTAGTAGGCGAGGGTCTCCGTGGCGGTATCGATGGCGGTCAGGCCGCCCCCGATCACGCCGGCTGGCAGACGCACCTGCAGGTTGGCGAGTGAGTCGGCCTTGGCTGCGCCCGTCAGTTGCAGGGCCATGAGGAAGTCCGAGGCCTTGCGCACGCCGCGCACGAGATTGTTCTTCAGGCCGATGAGGGTGGGCTGGCCGGCACCCACGGCGAGCGCGATGTGGTCGAAGCCGAGTGCCCAGGCATCCTCCACCGTGAGAGTGCCGCCGAAGCGCACGCCACCATAGACCCGGAAGCTGCGCCGGCGGGCCAGCGTGGCGTAGATCACCTTCAGGAAGTTCTTGTCCCAGCGCACGGTGATGCCGTACTC
This sequence comes from Proteobacteria bacterium UBA664, assembly GCA_002299125.1. Taxonomy (GTDB): domain Bacteria; phylum Pseudomonadota; class Gammaproteobacteria; order UBA7966; family UBA7966; genus UBA7966. The sequence goes on along the minus strand of DBNU01000181.1, from coordinate 8,110 downwards.
GGCAACGCCACCGAAGCCGGCGAGGATGCGCTGATCGAGACGCTCCACGAGGGTCGCGTACTCACGCACGGGCAGCGGTGCCGCGCGTCCGCTGCCGATCAGATCCGCCGGCAGCGGCTCGATCTTGAGGCCATCGATGCAGACCACCGCAAAGCCCTCGTTCAGCAGATAGTGCGAAAGCGTGTAGCCGGCCGGCCCCATGCCGACCACCAGCACCTTCTTGCCGTTGTAGGGCAGCGCGTGGCGGCGTTGCCGGTTGAGCGGGTTCCAGCGAGTGAGGAGGCCATAGATCTCGAAGCCCCAGGGCAGATCCAGCACTTCGGTGAGGACATTCGTCTCGATCTGCGGGATGTTGACCGGCTCAGTCTTCTGGTAGATGCAGCCCTTCATGCAATCGTTGCAGATCCGGTGGCCCGTGCCTGGGCACATCGGGTTGTCGATCATCACGATGGCCAGTGCGCCAATGTCATCACCACCGCGCTTGACCCAGTGCATCTCGGAGATCCGTTCGCCGAGTGGGCAGCCGATGACTTCCATCCCCAGTGGGTTGGTCTTGAAGCCCCCGGTCTTGCGATTGCGCATGCCCTTGGCGCAACTGTCGGTGTCGCGGTCGTGGCAGTAGATGCAGTGATCGACCTCGTAGAGCACCTCTCGGAGCTGCATGCGCGGATCGGTGAGGCCGAATCCATCACGCCGGCGACGGTGGGCGTGCGGACCCATCCAGGCCGTATAGCCCTCCACCTGCACGGTCTCGTGCGCAACCAGCTCGGAGAAATCGCGCTTGGCCGGCTCCTTGAAGCTCACCCAGTGCGCCGCCTGCGGGGCAAAACCCGGCACCCGCAGGACGGCGACGCACCAGCGCTGCACGGTGCTGAAGAGCGCCTGGGCGAAGGCAGCATCGTCGGCCAGGGCGAGCGGGGCGGCGAGCTGCGGGCAGGCCGTGGCCTGCAGGCGCTGACGCAGTCGTGCGAGCTCCTCGCCGTGCTCAGCCGCATGCAGGGCGAGGTGCCCGAGCCTGAGCCCGAGGCTGGCCGTGGCGAGCTCCGGATCGACGTCTGCCCCGACGGACGGAAAGGCGCTGCTGCGCAGGGTGTCCAGCGCGGCGGCGAGCGCCGGGAGTTCTGCAGGCGGGGGCAGGTCGCCCTTCAGTTGCTGACCGGCCTTCTGGACGACTTCACTGCGGAAACGGAAGAGGGTGTCGAACTCAACCAGAATGCGGCGCTGCTTGGCGGCTCGCTCGGCCTCGACCCCGAACAGGCGGGCGACGAAGTCGCCCACATGCGGGGCAAGACGCACGACGAGATCGGATTCCTCCTCGACCGCGAGCGTCGCCGTGCCGTCGAGCCATTGCCGATATTCGCCGGCCAGGGCCGGGGCGGCCGCCTCAAGGGCGGCATCGAAGGCCGTGGACAGGGCCGCCAGGCGCTCCGGTTGATGGAGGTCTGCGTAACGAAAGCCGGGGATGCCAAGGGTGTCGAGGGTCGTCGAGGGCTCATCGGCCTCGGGTGCCAGGATCGCGGTGCTCAAGCTCATTCCTCGTGAGGATGGAGCGCCGGACCGCTGCGGTTGGTGGGCGCGGGGGCGCTCGCGTGACTGCTGCCCGATGCCTGTGCGGGGCGCGGCGGCTCAGGCCCGGGACCCGAGGCCACCACACCGGGCGCGGGCGGCGCAGGGCGTAGATTTCGGGCCGCCTCGAGCGACCCGAACCCGCCACTCGGAAGGGACCGGCGTGGGCGGAGGCCCGAGTCTAGTGCCGATGACGTGGCGCAGCAATTCACGGAGCGGGTGCTGGCAGGACGACGTCGAGCGCGGGCTGGAGATGTTTCCGGGCGGGTGGTCGGGACGTGGTGCGACGCAGTGCGCGAACCGGGGTCAGCGTCCATACTGCGGGCATGAACGAAGATCGCATGGGCATGGACGCGGACGGGCGACGCGAGGGCCTGCAGTTCCCCTGCCGCTTCCCGTTGAAAGTGGTGGGTAGTGCTGCGGCTGGTTTCCGCGAGCGGGTGGTGACTCTCGTCCGCGACCACGCACCGGGACTCAGGGATGAAGATGTCCGTGAGACACCTTCGCGCTCCGGGCGCTTCATTTCAGTGACCGTGATCGTCGATGCCGACAGCCAGGCGCAACTCGATGTCATCTACCTCACGCTGAAGGCCGATCCCATGGTTTCGGTGCTGCTTTGAGCCGAACTGTTCTGGAGCGCGTGAACAATCACCACCTCGCTCCGACGCAGGCCCTGGCCTCCGGGCTTGTGCAAGCGGCCCTTGCCGACTACCCGGAGGTGCGCGTGCGCGCGCTCGGTCTTGCGCCCTATGGCCCCGTGCTCGCGGCGATGCGAACCTGGGTGCGGGACCACCGGCCCGGTGCTCCCGACGAGATCTGGTGGCTGGAACACGAGCCCGTCTACACGCTGGGCTTGCAGGGTGCACGTGGGCACCTCCACCAGACTGGCAACACACCCGTCGTCCAGACTGACCGCGGTGGCCAGGTCACGTGGCACGGCCCGGGTCAGGTCGTGCTCTACCCGCTGCTAGACCTGCGGCGGCGCGGCCTTACGGTGCGTGGACTGGTGACGGTGCTCGAACAGGCCGTCATCGATGCGCTGGCGCTGACCGGGGTGAACGCCGGTCGACGCCCGGGCGCGCCCGGTGTCTACGTGGGCGAGGCCAAGATCGCCGCGCTGGGCCTGCGGGTGCAGTCCGGGCTGAGCTTCCATGGCCTGGCGCTGAATGTCGCGAACGACCTTGCACCCTTCCGCGCCATCGATCCTTGCGGCATGCCCGGACTCGCGGTGACGCGCACCCGGGACCTCGGTCTGTCGGGCAATGTGCCCGATTGGGCAGAGCGGCTCATCTGTGCCTTGCTGCGGATCTTGCCGGAGCCACGGGCATGACCGCGCGCGATCCGCATCAGCCCCAGCGCGGCCACGAAAAGGTCGCGCGCATCCCGGTCAAGGTGATACCGGCCGCGCCGGGGGCGCGCGTGCCGAAGCCGGACTGGATCCGGGCACCGGCCGCCACCTCGCCACAGGTGCTTGCGCTGAAGCGCCGCCTGCGCGAGGAGGGGCTGCACACCGTCTGCGAGGAGGCGGCCTGTCCGAACCTCGGCGAGTGCTTCGCCAAGGGCACGGCGACCTTCATGATCCTAGGCGCACTGTGCACCCGGCGCTGCCCCTTTTGTGAGGTGGCCCACGGGCGGCCGTTACCGCCCGATCCCGACGAACCGGCACGGCTCGCGCGCACGGCGAGCCTCATGGGGCTGCGTTACGTGGTAGTCACGTCGGTGAATCGCGATGATCTCGCGGACGGCGGTGCCGGGCACTTCGTCGCCTGTATCCGGGCACTGCGGCAGGCCATGCCCGGGATCCGCATCGAGGTCCTGACCCCGGACTTCCGCAAGCGCGAGCGGCAGGCGCTGGACGCGCTCTCGGTGGCTCCTCCCGACGTCTTCAATCACAACCTCGAGACCGTCCCGCGGCTCTATCGCAGTGTGCGGCCGGGGGCCGACTACCACGGCTCCTTGCGTCTCTTGGCCGAAGTGGCCCGGCGGCATCCACATCTGCCGGTGAAATCCGGGCTCATGCTGGGTCTGGGCGAGGCCCTGGACGAGGTGCGCGCCGTGCTGGCCGATCTGCGGGCGCACGGGGTGTCGATGCTGACGCTCGGTCAATATCTGCAACCCGGGCCGCACCACCTGCCGGTACAACGCTACCTGCCGCCGGCGGAATTCACCGCGCTCGCCGACAGCGCGCGCGCGCTGGGATTCCGCCAGGTGGCGAGCGGTCCCATGGTGCGGTCTTCCTATCACGCCGACACGCAGGCGGACGGCCTGTTGCCAGCGGATGCCTCTGCACTCACCTGAGGCCACGCCGACGTGGACATCAACCTCATTCAGGGCATCAAGTCGCTGTTGCTGCCTCCGGCGGGGCCGTTGCTGCTGCTGTTGCTGCTGCTCGCCGGTGTCCTCCGTGCCCGCTTGGTGGAGACCCGCCGGGTGCTGATCCTGCTCGCGCTCGTGGTCGTGACCGCCACGCTGGCGGTGTCAACGCCGGTGGCGGCACGCCTGCTCGCCGGCAGCCTCGAGGCGCGCTTCCCCGCCTTGCCTCCCACTGGCCCGTTGCCCAGCGGACCGGAGGCCATCGTCGTCCTCGGCACGGGCCTGTATCCGGACGCCCCCGAGTATGGCGGCGACAGCCCCACGGGGGCCCTGCTGGTGCGGCTGCGTTACGCGGCCCAGCTTGCAAGGCGCAGCGGTCTGCCGCTGTGCGCGGCCGGCGGGCGTCCCTTCGGCACCGGCGCGAGCGAGGCCTCGGTGATGCGTGCCGTGCTGGAGGGCGAGTTCGGCGTGCCGGTGCGCTGGCTGGATGAGACCAGCCGCAATACGGCCGAGAATGCGCGCGAGACGGCCCGCATCCTCGAGCCTCTGGGGATCCGGCAGGTCTTCGTCGTGACCCATGCCCTGCACATGCCCCGCACGATCGAGAGCTTCCGGCGCGTCGGCCTCGAACCGGTCGCCGCCCCCACCCGCTTCATCACTCGGCCAAGTGGCCGGCCTCTGCTGCTCGACGCCTTCCCGACCCACAACGCCCTCTCCGTGAGCGCGCAGGCCCTGCATGAGTACCTCGGCATGGCCTGGTACGCGCTGCGCTACCCGCAGGGTTGAGCAGGGCGAGCGCTGCGCTCCCCCAGTGACACCCCGCTGCCCGCTGGGTTGGACGGCCTGGCTGCCCGCCGTAGGCAAAAACCACTCCCACGCCGCCTTGGAAGCGGGAAGTGAATAAACACATCGCAACGAGGCTGCTGCAAGCGGCCTTGGAAAGACACCTCAGGGCAGGTGCTATGGCCCCTCTGTTCAGGCCTCGCCGGACGCACTCCGCGGGCGGCGACTGACGCCTTCCAGCCGCGCCGCCGCTACCTCCGCATCGGCGAAGGCGCGCAGATCCACTACCCCTCGCAAGGCGAGGGCCTCATTCAGGCTGCGTCGCCACTTGTTCCAGCGCCGCACGAGGAAGGTCCCGGAGGCGAGGTAGTTCGCCAGCCCCTGCGCACGGGTCACCTGCACGATGAGGCGCTGGGCGAGCGCGGGGTCGGCACCGGCCGGCCTCGGGTCACTGTCGCGGCGCTTGCGGAATACGAGCGAGGTGCGGGTCAGGTCCTCCCCCGTGCGCGGCACCAGGCCGCATTGCCAGGCGAGCAGGCAGAGTGTCTCCGGCGTGAAGTTCCAGATATGCGCGCGATGGAAGGTATTCATCCCGAGCTTCTGGTTGCCGATGAGGTTGGGCACTTCGATGAAGAGCAGACCCTCCGGGCCGAGCCAGCCGGCGATGCGGCGGAGCGCCTCCCACGGGTCGGGCAGATGTTCGAGGACGTGGTTCAGTGTGATGAGGTCGAGGCTCGCGGGCGCGACCTCGGCCTCTGCGAAGCCGCAACTGCTGATCTCCACCGCCCAGGTACGTCGGGCGAACTCGCCGTAGCCCTGATTGGGCTCGATGCCGCGCGCGGCACAGCCGGCGCGTCCCATCACGTAGGTGAACTCGCCCGAGGACGCACCGAGGTCGAGTACACGCGCGCCTGCCGGCACCAGCGGCAGCAGCCGGCGCGCCCGCGCAATGGCACCGCGCAGCGCCCGCAGCGTGTGCTTGGGCTTTGGATTCCAGCCGCCCTTGTAGGCCAGCCGGTACTGCGTGGCGTAGAAGGCCGCCACCTCTGCCGGGTCCGGCAGCGGGTGATGGCTGACCAGACCACAACCCAGGCAGATCACGCTGGTCAGCGGCTCGAGGCCCCGACCACGGGTGCCGAGCACCTGCCGCGTCGTATCGCCACAGAGCCCACAGGGAGCGATCGAAAGGGTGTCGCCGGTTTGCATGGGGGTCATCCAGGGGCGGGATGGGTCGGTCTGTGCCCCGTCAGGGGCGGCGAGTATGCACGGCTCGTCGCGGGGCTCAATCGGTCACGTCCGGTTCGATTCCCTCCACGCGGACGCGGAGCGCACCGTGGGCGAGTGCCACGCGCAGATCCTGGCCGGGCGTGGCGGCGGCGGCGTCGCGCAGGACTGAACCGGTCAGTGGATCGTGGACGATCGCGTAGCCACGCGCGAGCGTGGCCTGCGGTGCCACCTGAACCAGGGCCGCGGCCAGCCGGTGCCAGCGTTCGCGCCGGGCCGAGACCAGCCAGCCGAGCGCGAGTCGGTGACGGTGTGCCAGGGTGTCTAGGCGCTCGCGGGTCCGGCCCAGCCGTCCGGCCGGATGCTGAGCGGCCAGACGGCTGCCCAATCGCTCCAGACCGAGGCGTCGGCGCTGCAACCCCTCGATGAGCGCATGACGGGCGCGCAGACTGGCCTCGTCCAGTCGCTGCGCCAGTTGCTCGAGCCGGCGTTGAGGGTGCAGCAGATGCGCGCGTGCCAGGGCCAGTCGGGCCTTGAGTTGCTGCATCTGGATGCCGACCGCCCGGGTCAGGCGCAGCCCCTGCTGGCGCACGCCGGCAAGGAGGCTCGTTGCGTCCGGACAGGCCAGCTCTGCGGCAGCCGAGGGCGTGGCCGCGCGCAGGTCGGCCACCCGATCGGCGATGGTCACGTCGGTCTCGTGACCGACACCGCTCACCACGGGCAGCGGGCAGACGGCAATGGCTCGGGCGACCACCTCCTCGTTGAAGGGCCAGAGGTCTTCGAGCGAACCGCCTCCACGCACCAGGAGCAGGGCATCCACCTCCGCGCGGCGCCCTGCGGCCTCGAGCGCCCGCGCGATGCTCGCGGCGGCCTCCCGGCCCTGGACGAGGCAGGGATAGAGCACCACCGGCAGTGCCGGCCAGCGGCGGGCGAGCACGGCGAGTACGTCCTGCAGCGCGGCCCCCGAGGGGGAGGTGACCACGCCGATGGCCCGAGGCAGGGGCGGCAGCGCCCGCTTGCGGCCCGCAGCGAACAGACCTTCGGCCTCGAGCCGGCTCGCGAGCGCCTCGAGGGCGGCCCGCAGCGCCCCTTCGCCGGCCGCTTCCAGGTGATCGACGATGAGCTGGAAATCACCCCGCGGCTCGTAGAGGCTGACGCGCGCACGGGCCAGCACCAGGGTGCCGTTCTCCGGCACGAAGCCCGCGCGCTGGCCGCGGCCGCGGAACATGGCGCAGCGCACCTGGGCGGCCTGATCCTTGAGCGAGAAGTACAGATGGCCGGAGGCCGGTCGAGCGAGGTTCGACACCTCACCCTCGATCCAGAGGGCAGGGTAGTGCCCCTCGACCAGCAGCCGGGTCTCGGTCGTCAGCCGGGAAACGGTGTAGACGTCGCGGAATCCGTAGCTGGCCATCGGCGGGAGTGTACCGCTCCGGCGGTGGGCACCAACGGACTCGGACGCACCGCCGCCGGCCGTCCGAGCCGCCGCCCCCGGGCGTGGGCCGTGCGTTCCGGGTGCCGGTCGATCCCCGCGTCCCCGCGTCCCCGCGTCCCCGCGTCCCCGCCGCCGCCGCCGCCGCCGCCTCCGCCTGCCCGTTCCGGCCCCGCCCGAGATCCGGGTCCTTGACGCGATCCTGCGCCTTTGCGCGCCGCGCGTTCGTTGACTGCGCTGTGATTGCCCTCCGTCTATCCTCCGGAGAGCCAGCAGCATGTCCGTCACCGCACCGAGGCGCGGGTTGCCACCCATGACCGACACCCTCGAACTGCCGCCACCCGGCCAGGCCACCTACGTCGATCTCGAGGCCCTGCCCGAGCGCTACATCGGCGAGCTCATCGACGGCACGCTCCATGCCCAGGCAAGGCCGGCGAGTCCGCACGGGCATGCGGCCCTGGCGCTCGGTGCCAGCCTGCGCGTGGCTTGCGGTCGTCGGCAGGGGGCGGGTGGCGGCCAACCCGGCGGATGGTGGTTCCTGCCCGAGCCCGAACTGCACTTCGGGGCCGATGTGCTGGTGCCGGATCTGGCCGGCTGGCACCGCGAACGCGTGCCTGTCCTCCCCAAGGCGCCCTGGTTGGATCTGGTGCCGGACTGGCTGTGTGAGGTGGCCTCGCCTTCCACCGCGCGGGTTGATCGGGGACTCAAGCTCGAACGCTACCATCGGGTCGGTGTGGGCCATGTGTGGCGGGTGGACCCGGTGGCGCGACGCATCGAGGTCTACCGACGCGGCCC
>DBNU01000018.1 GCA_002299125.1 Proteobacteria bacterium UBA664 | reverse complement strand
GTGAGAAGCAGATCGAACTCGATCGGCGTCTCATCGCCCGTCGCATCGATCGGCTGGGCAAACGCCTCGAGGAGGTGCGTCGGCGTCGGGCCGAGGGCCGGCGTGCGCGCCTGCGTGCCGAACTGCCCGTGGTGGCGCTGGTGGGCTACACGAACGCGGGCAAGAGCTCCTTGTTCAACGCCCTGACCGGTGCCTTCTCGCTGGCCGTGGATCAACTCTTCGCCACACTCGATCCGCGCCTGCGGCATCGTCAGGTGCCAGGCATCGGCACGGTGGTCTTCGGCGACACCGTGGGCTTCATTCGCCATCTGCCACACGCGCTCGTCGCGGCCTTCCGCGCCACCCTCGAGGAGGCGGCCCATGCCAGCCTGCTGCTGCACGTCGTCGATCGTTCCGATCCTGAATGGGAGGACAAGCGCGCCCAGGTACTCGAGGTGCTCGAGTCCATCGACGCGGCGGAGGTGCCGCTGCTCGAGGTAATGAACAAGATCGACCAGGTCCCCGAACTCGCGCCGCATCTCGTGCGAGACGAGGAGGGAAACCCGGTGCGGGTTCATGTGTCTGCGCTGCAGGGCGAGGGGTTGTCACTCCTGGCCACGGCGGTGAGTGAACGTCTGGCCGGGGGGCAACCCGACGAGCACCGCCTGCATCTTCCCGCAGCGGCTGGGCGCCTGCGGTCCCGGCTCTATGCGCTGGGTGTGGTGCGGCACGAGGCGCAGGAAGAGGAGGGCAGCGTGCTCGACGTGGCCCTGGACACAACCCGCCTGGAGCGTCTGCTGGCGCGGGAAGGTTTCGAGCGAGCGACCCTGGAGCGACCCGCGGCGCATGTTCGGGCCGTGGGTGACTGAGTCACGGGTACCATCGGCGCTGTTGCCGGTCTTCCGGGCTCGCCGGTAACATGATGGGCTGCGCGGGGCCCGGCCGTCAGCCGGGAACATCGGTGCCGGTCCGGGCGAGCACCAGTTTCAAACTCTGGCACTGAAGGAATCCCTCTCGACATGGCATGGAATGAACCAAGCGGGCGCGACCCCTGGGGGCGACGGCCCAACGATGGCCCGCCCGAGCTCGACGAGGTCTACCGGCGCTTGCTGGCCGGTCTGCGCAGCCTGTTCGGTGGCGGGCAAACCGGTGGCGGTCAAGGAGGATCGGGTCAGTCTGAACGGGGCTCGGTCGCGGGCCTGCTCTGGGTCGTTGCTGCGGTGGCGCTGGTCCTGCTGGCGGGCGAGGTGCTCAAGTTCGTGGAGCCCGCAGAGCGCGGCGTGGTGCTGCGCTTCGGCAGCCCGGTGGCCGTCCTCGACCCCGGGGTGCATCTGCGCTGGCCGCGTCCCATCGAGTTCGTTGAGGTGGAAAACGTCGATCAGGTGCGCTCCATCACCCACCACGCAGCGATGCTCACCCAGGACGAGAACATCGTCGAGGTCGACATGGCCGTGCAGTACAAGGTGGCATCCGTTGAGGCCTTCCTCTTCAACGTGCGTGGTCCGGACGCCACGCTGCGGCAGGCGTCGGAGACGGCCATCCGCGAGGTGATCGGCACCAATGTGATGGACTTCGTGCTCACCGAAGGGCGCAGTGAGGTCTCGGTGCGCACTGCCGAGACCATCCAGACCCTGGTCGATCAATACGGCGCAGGGCTGACGGTCGACAGCGTCAACATCCTCAGTGCCAAGCCGCCCGAGCAGGTGAAGAGCGCCTTCGACGATGCCATCAAGGCGCGTGAGGACGAGCAGCGACTCATCAACGAGGCAGAGGCCTACCGCAAGGAAGTGGTGCCGAAGGCGCAGGGTGCCGCGGCGCGCCTGGTGGAGGAGGGGACCGCCTATCGCGAGGCCGCCATCTCGCGTGCCCGTGGTGAAGCCTCTCGCTTCACTCAATTGCTCGCCGCCTATCGCGAGGACCCGGAACTCAACCGCCAGCGTCTGCACATCGACACCATCGAGCACGTGTTGGCGCGCTCCAGCAAGTTGCTGATGGATTCAACCGCGCAGGGTAGCCAGAACGTCATGTTGCTGCCCTTGGAAGCCCTCCTTGGCGGGCGCAGCGCCACTCAGGCTACGCCCCCGCTAGAGGCCGCTGTCACTGCTGCTGCCCCGGGTGTGAGTGCGACGGAAGCGCCACCTGCGAATGCCGCCGCGGGTACCAATGCGGCCCCTGCGGACGCAGCCCGCAACCGTTCACGCGAGAGGGAACGCCCATGAACCTCCTCAGGGCCTGGTTGCCCGGGATCCTCGTCGTACTGGTGTTGGTGGGGTTCGATGTCTTCTTCACCGTCGACAAGCGCGAGCACGCCATCCTCGTGCGTCTCTCCGAGATCAAGTACACCGACTATCAGCCCGGGCTGCACTTCAAGCTGCCCTTCATCGATACGGTGCACAAATTCGATCGGCGGCTGCTCAATATCGATTCCGAGCCGGAGCGTTTCCTGACATCCGAAAAGAAGGATGTCATCGTCGATTCTTTTGTGCGCTGGCGCATCCAGGATCCCCCCCGCTTCTTCGTTGCCACCCGCGGCGATGAAGGCCGCGCTGGGGAACTCATCTTCCAGAAGGTGAATGCTGCGCTGCGCGAAGAGTTCGCCCGCAGAACCGTGAAGGACGTGGTCTCCGGCGAGCGCGGGGCACTGATGCAGGCGGTCTCGCGGATGGCGGATGAAAAGGTGCGCGAACTCGGCGTCACGATCACGGATGTGCGGGTCAAACGCATCGATCTCCCCGCCGAGGTTTCCAACAGCGTGTACCTGAGAATGCGCGCCGAGCGTGAAAGGGTCGCGCGCGACCTGCGGTCCAAGGGTGCCGAGGCGGCCGAGCGGATCCGCGCGAGCGCCGACCGCGAGCGCTCGGTGAAGCTCGCTGAGGCCTACCGGGAGGCCGAGACCCTGCGTGGTGAGGGTGACGCCGCAGCCGCTCGGGTCTATGCCGAGGCCTATGCAGCAGATCGTGAGTTCTTTTCCCTCTACCGCACCCTGTCGGCCTATCGCGAGAGCTTCCGCGGTGAGCGTGACATCCTGTTGCTCGACTCCGCCTCACCTTTCTTCCGCTACCTCGATGGGCCAGAGGGGCGCTGATGGCGTGCCCCTGACAACGCGGCAACAAACATCGCACGGCGCATGACCCGCTCTCACTGGCAACTCCCAGAGGGCGTCGAAGTCGCCCTGCCCGAGGCGGCTGCACGACTCGAACTCGCGCGTCGTCGGCTGCTCGATCTGTTCAGCGGCTGGGGCTATCGGCTGGTGATGCCACCGATCGTCGATCACCTCGAGTCCCTGCTGACCGGGGTCGGCAACGATCTGGAGCGCAACACCTTCAAACTGGTGGACCCGCTCACCGGGCATCTGCTCGGCGTACGTGCCGACATGACACCTCAGGTCGCACGCATGGACGCCCATCAACTCGCGGTGGAGGGGCCCTCCCGGCTCTGCTACCTCGGCAGTGTGCTCACGGTGCATCGCGATGGGCTGTGTGGCAGCCGCAACCCGCTTCAGGTCGGTGCGGAGCTCTATGGCTCGGCGGATGTCGCGGCCGATCTGGAGGTGCTCTCGCTCATGGTGGCTGCGCTCGACGCAGCAGGCGTCACCCAGCCCTGTGTCGATCTTGGCCATATGGGGATTTTCCACGCCCTCATCGAGGCGCTCGGTCTGGACGCCGGGACGGCTGCCGAGGTCTTCGGCGATCTCCAGCGCAAGGCACTGCCTGCGCTCCTGGCCCGGGCCGAAAGTTGGTCGGAACCGGCCCGGGCCCGTCGCTGGCTGACCGACTGGGTGCGTCTCGCGGGTGATGCTTCGGTGCTGGATGAGGCCCGCAGCCGCTTTGCCGACGCCGGCTCGGGTGTGCTCGCGGCGCTCGATACCCTCGCTGCGCTGGTCGCAGGATTGCGCGTGCGCTGCCCGAAAGTGGAAATCCACATCGACCTGGCCGATCTGCGTGGCTATCACTACCACACGGGTGTCATCTTCTCGGCCTACGCCCGCGGTTACGGCCAGAGCCTTGCGCGCGGTGGCCGCTATGATGACATCGGGCGGTTTTTCGGCCGGGCGCGCCCGGCGACCGGTTTCAGTCTCGACCTCAAGGCCATCGCCGATGGTTTCATCCTGCCCTTGCCGAGGCCAGCCATCCTCGCGCCGGCCGAGGAGGACCCGGCGCTGGAAGCCCTGGTAGCCACCCTGCGGGCTGCGGGCGAGACGGTCATCCGGCAACTTCCGGGGCCTGCGGGCGATTGCCCCGAACGGTATGCGCGAAGCATCGTGCGCACGGGTCAGGGCTGGGCTGTCCGGGAGGGCGCAGAGGATGTGCAACCGGTCTGACTGCGCCGGCTGCACGCGTTCACGCGGGCCGCGCCTCCTGCTGAAGAGTTGCGCTCGCGCGCGACCTCCGACCTCGGCACATTACACATCGTCTGCTGCCGGCCACATGCCGGCATCAACCTCCCGGGAGTGAGTCATTGGCTAGCAACGTCGTCATCGTCGGCACCCAGTGGGGTGACGAGGGCAAGGGCAAGGTGGTGGACCTGCTCACCGAGAAGGTGAGCGTGGTCGCGCGCTTCCAGGGTGGGCACAACGCCGGCCATACGGTCGTGATCGATGGTCGCAAGACCGTTCTGCATCTGCTGCCTTCCGGGATCCTGCGCGCGGGTGTGCAATGCCTCATCGGCAACGGTGTGGTGGTGTCGCTGGCCGCGCTCATCGAGGAACTCGACACCGTCGAGGCGGCTGGCATCGTGACTGCCGGGCGGCTCATGCTGTCCGAAGCGGCCGTGCTCATCCTGCCCTACCACGTGAGTCTCGATCAGGCCCGTGAGCGGGCGCGCGGTGCCGCCGCCATCGGGACCACCGGCCGCGGCATCGGGCCCGCCTACGAGGACAAGGTCGCCCGGCGCGCCCTGCGGGTCGGAGACCTGCTGCACCGGGAACGCTTTGCGGCCAAGCTGGGTGAAGTGCTCGACTTCCACAACTTCGTGTTGCAGCACTACTACCGCCAGCCGGCCCACGACTTCCAGCAGATCCTCGATGAGCAGCTCGCCTACGTGGAGCGCATCGCGCCGCTGGTGGGCGATGTGACCGCAGCCATCGGCGCAGCGCAGGCCAGCGGTCAATCCGTGCTCTTCGAGGGTGCGCAGGGCACGCTGCTCGACGTCGACCATGGCACTTACCCGTACGTGACCTCGAGCAACACCACCGCAGGCGGTGCCGCCACGGGCACCGGCATCGGCCCTTGTGCCTTTGATTACGTGCTCGGGATCACCAAGGCTTACACCACCCGGGTCGGTTCCGGTCCTTTCCCGACCGAGCTCTTCGACGACCTGGGTGAACACCTCGCCACCCGCGGACACGAGTTCGGTGCCACTACGGGCCGGCCCCGGCGCTGTGGCTGGTTCGACGCGGTGGCCCTGCGGCGCTCACGCCAGCTCAACAGTCTTACCGGTCTCTGCATCACCAAGCTCGACGTGCTCGACGGCCTCGACACGCTACGCATCTGCACCGGCTACCGGCAGGGCACGGTCGTCCGCGAACTCCCCCCGGCAGGGGCCGAGGCCTACGCGGAATGCGAGCCGGTTTACGAGGAGTGGCCGGGCTGGCAGGAGAGCACACTCGGTGTGCGCGAGTATGCCAGGCTGCCGGATGCGGCCCGGCGCTATCTGGAGCGGCTCGCCGAAGTGGTGGGCGTGTCCGTGGATATCGTCTCGACCGGCCCGGATCGGGCCGACACCATCATCCTCAGGCATCCGTTCAAGTGATCTGCTGCCGGGGGGCTCGGTGCCCCTTTCAGCGGATCACTGTCGCGCTGCCTTCCCGGAGCCCTGAAAACGACGAGGCGCCCACTGGGCGCCTCGTGTACTCACTGCCTTGTTTGGTGCCGAGAAGAGGACTCGAACCTCCACGGGTCTCCCCGCCAGTACCTGAAACTGGTGCGTCTACCAATTCCGCCACCTCGGCCAAGGGCGCGGAAGGTAGCGGAGCCCCTCCGGGCCTGTCAATTCACGCACACCCTCGGGCCCCTTTCACCACGCCGGGTTCCCCCGGACGTGTTCGCCGCGGGCAGGCTCCCGGGGGCTTGTCGGTGGCGGAGCGAGTCGTCATCCCCGCCCCCGACGAGAGCACTCGGGGGCAGGCTGCGGTGGGGATCCAGTGTCGTCCTGCCGTCGTTGCGGCAGGACTGGATGCCCGCCTGCGCGGGCATGACGGGGTGCGCGGGCATGACGGCCGGCGTGGTCTGCTTCCAGCGCACGCGGCCCTGGCAATGTCGTGGCGACTCGAAAGAAATTCACGCGCGGAGTGCTGCCACTGCGCCTCACCCGCGCCCATACGCATGACGGGGCCTGGCCCCAGGAGACAGCACCATGAGCAAATCCTCTGACGGTGAACCGGAAGCCGCGCCACGCGCTCACCGTTCGCGCGCGCGGCGCAAGCAGCAGGCAGAGGCCCCAACCGCAATCGCCGGCGTGGCCGTAGCCCAGGCAGCCGTTGCAGACCCACACGCCGAGCGCGAGGCCAGCCGCTACGCGAATCCCATCGCCTCGCGTGAGGCGATCCTGGCCCTGCTCGACGACGCCGACGGCCCGCTGACCTTTGCCGCCATCGCGGCGGCCGTCGGTGTCAGCCCGGCGGATGAGACTCAGGTCGAGGCGCTGCGCCGCCGTCTGCGCGCCATGGAACGGGATGGCCAGTTGCTCTGCAATCGCCGCGGAGGCTATGCCCCCGTCGAGCGCATCGAACTCATCGCAGGCCGGGTCATCGGTCACCCGGATGGCTTCGGCTTTCTGGTTCCGGACAGCGGCGGGGACGACCTCTTCCTTGGCGCGCGCGAGATGCGTCGCGTGCTGCACGGGGATCGCGTGCTGGCCCGCCAGTCCGGCGTGGATCGGCGCGGTCGTCCGGAAGGGATGGTGGTCGAGGTGCTGGAGCGCGCGAACCTGGAGGTGGTCGGGCGCTACCTGGAGGAGTCCGGGATCGGCGTGGTGGTGCCGGACAACCGGCGCATCCATCAGGACGTGCTCATCCCGCGCGAGGGCACGGGTGGCGCGCGGCCGGGACAGATCGTGGTGGCGGAGATCGTCGAACAGCCCGACCTCCACCGCCAGCCGATCGGCCGCATCCGCGAGGTCCTCGGTGACTACCGCGCGCCCGGCCTCGAAGTCGAGATCGCCATTCGTTCGCACGGCCTGCCGCATGTGTTCCCGGAGGAGGTGATCGCGGCGGCGGCGGCCTTCGGTGATTCTGTGCCGGCCACCGCCAAGCGTGGGCGACTCGATGTGCGCGATCTGCCCCTCGTCACCATCGATGGCGAGGACGCCCGTGATTTCGATGACGCCGTCTACGCCGAACGCGATGGGCGTGGCTGGCGCCTGCTGGTGGCCATCGCCGATGTCTCCTGGTACGTACGCCCGCAAGACGCCCTCGACACGGAGGCCGCCGAGCGGGGCACTTCGGTGTACTTCCCCGACCGCGCCATCCCGATGCTGCCCGAGGCGCTCTCGAACGGCCTGTGTTCCCTGAACCCCGAGGTCGATCGCCTCGCCCTGCTCTGCGAGATGCATGTCACGGCACGCGGAAGGGTGAAGTCGGCGACCTTCCACGAGGCGGTGATCCGCTCTGCCGCTCGCCTCACCTACACCGAGGTCGCGGCCATCTTGGGCGGTGACGCCGAGCTTCGCAGCGCCCGTTCACCCCTCGTGCCAGCGCTGGAGGATCTCCACGCGGTCTACCGTCTGCTGGTGGCGCGCCGTGCCGAGCGCGGGGCCATCGACTTCGAGACGGTAGAGACGCGGGTGGTGTTCGGCAACGAGGGGCGGATCGACCGCATCGAGGCCCGCGAGCGCAATGTCGCCCATCGCATCATCGAGGAGTGCATGCTGGCGGCGAACGTGGCAGCCGCAGAGGCCCTGCAGGCCAGCGATCTGCCGGCGGTCTATCGTGTGCACGAGAAGCCCTCGGCAGAGCGGGTCGAGGACCTGCGACGGGTCCTCGGGGAACTGGCTCTGCACCTGCCTGGTGGGGAGGTGCCGAAACCCGCGGATTACGCGCAACTGCTCGCCCAGGTGCGCGAGCGGGAAGATGCCGATTTCGTGCAGACACTGCTGCTGCGCAGCCTGCGACTGGCGGTCTACCAGCCGCAGAACGGCGGGCATTTCGGCCTCGCCTACGACGCCTATACGCACTTCACCTCGCCCATCCGGCGCTATCCGGATCTGCTGGTCCATCGGGCACTGAAACGGATCCTCGCGCCGCAACGACGGGGCGGTTATCCCTACACTCCGGCTGACCTCGATCGCCTGGCGGAGCACGCCTCGATGACCGAGCGGCGGGCCGATGAGGCCAGCCGTGATGCGCTGGCCTGGCTCAAGTGCGAGTTCATGCAGTCACGGGTGGGCGAGGTGTTCGCGGGTCGGGTCACGGGGGTGACCGGTTTCGGTCTGTTCGTCACCCTCGATGATCTGTACGTGGAAGGCCTGGTGCACATCACCGGTCTCGGTGCCGATTACTACCGGCACGATGCCGGTGGCCATCGCCTGGTCGGGGAACGCAGCGGGCGCGTCTTCCGGTTGTCCATGCCGTTGACGGTGCAGGTGGCACGGGTGGACCTCGACGAGCGGCGCATCGATTTCGAACTGGCCGGTCTGCCGGAGCCGGAAGGGCGTGCGGCCGGGCGGCGTCGGCGTCGGCACTGAAGGTCGCGAGCCCCACGGCCCCGCCCACGACGCCCGCAGCATGTCACTCCCGCACGCCTTCATCGCCGGTATCCACGCCGTGCGCCACTTCCTCGAACGGGCGCCGGATCGGGCACTGGTGCTCTACCTCGCGCGCGACCTGCGTGCTGGTGAATCCGCACGCGTGCGCGAACTCGCAGCCCAGGCCGGCGTAGCCATCGAGCACGTGGGCCCGGGGGTGCTGGACGAACGGGTACCCGGCGTGCGCCACCAGGGCATGGTGCTGAAGGCGCGCGAGGCCCCGGCGCTCGGCGAGAAGGACCTCGAGGCACTGGTCCGCGCCAGTCCTGCCCCGCCGCTGCTGCTCATCCTGGATGGCGTGGAAGACCCGCACAATCTCGGTGCCGTCCTGCGCAGCAGCGACGCCGCCGGGGTCACGGCGGTGGTGATCCCGAAGGACCGCGCCGCGCCACTCACGCCGGTGGTGCGCAAGGTGGCCTCGGGCGCGGCCGAGTCCGTGCCGCTCGTCAGCGTGACCAATCTCGCCCGCTGCCTGAAACAGTTGCAGGATCTGGGCGTCTGGACGGTGGGCCTGGATGAATCCGCCGCGGCGTCGCTGTTCGATACCGACCTCTCCGGTGGCATCGCGATCGTGCTGGGTGCCGAAGGCACCGGGCTGCGTCGCCTCACCCGGGAACACTGCGACTACCTCGTGGGCCTGCCCATGAGCGGCGTGGTCGAGAGCCTGAATGTATCCGTCACCGCCGGGATCTGTCTCTTCGAGGCGGTACGACAGCGACGGGCGCGTGCCCGTCCCTAGCACCCGGGTCGGGTCGGGCCAACTCCATGGGCGAGTCGTCATTCCCCGGACGTGACAATGGCGTTGCCGACCCCGAGGTACCGCCTGACCGGGGCACTACTGGGCCTGGGGGACATCCCTACTTTGCACAAAGGGGACATTACGACTTGGGCGCTACAAGGCCACGGTGGGCCTTGCCCCCGCGAGCTTCGCTCCGTATCCTCCCGCCCTTCGTTTCCGGCCGTTGCGGCGCGCGTGGCGCGTCCGTCCGGCTGCAACCGGTCGCATCTGGCGGCCGGCCCCTTGCCACACCACGCACGATGGGTGGCTTCATCCGCGAGGGTCAACATGCGTCACTACGAAATCGTCTTTCTGGTCCATC
>DBNU01000080.1 GCA_002299125.1 Proteobacteria bacterium UBA664 | reverse complement strand
TCGGGGTCGGGGTCGGGGTCGGGGTAACAATATCGGCGACCTTGCTCGACAACTGCCACCCGCCCGCCCCCAACATCAGGGCGATCAGAACTACGACAATCCGATTTCGTTTGATGTCATGCGAGCCCAACAAACATGCGCACGCGACGATCCCGCCCGCAAGCCACGCGATCGACAGCGCATCCGACTGACTGAAAAAACCGAGCGCCACGCCCAGAAGGGCAATCGCCAAGGCAAGCCATGGGGTATCCGTCTGACGCAAAACAAGGTGGATCGCAAGGAACGGCACAGCCAGCGCCAGCAGGGCGAACTGGTTCGGATTGACGGAAAGGTGCTGCCAACGTTCTGCGTGGAATAGAACATTCTTGCCCATCCAGTTTTCTGCGGCCCAGCCGAACAACAATGCCACGATGAAACTAACGGCGAACGACATAAGGAACGCAGCAGGCATTCGCTCAGCTCCTGCCGCTTTCAATCGTGCGAAATTGATGGCGAGCGCCGCACAAAAGGAATATGCGACAACATCATGCAGCGCCGCGGGCCGGACATGATCTGCCGGGTATGTTTCCATATAACCCAACACCAGAAGGATGGTACCGAAAACCACCAACCATGCAATCGCCAGCAATTGCAATGAGCGCCAGCTTGATGGCTTGCCTGACGACAGGAACATCCATGCCAGAAGCAATAGCTCGCCGAGCCCGAGCGGAAGATTGGGCAGGCGCAATTGGGTGGCCACGGAAAAGACCAGCCCAATGCTCAAAAGTGCGACTGATTGATGTGCATTTAGGGCCATCAATAACGCCCAAGCAAGAAAAGCATGCGAAATATCTGATTGTCTATCCAGCGTTGGCGCGAGTACGGCGGGCGCAAGGCAATGCGCAGACGCCCGCGCAATGCGTTCGAGCTGGCGATGAGATCTCGCAGTAAATCTTGCTGCTGCCGCGGCAAAACATCCCCATAACACAGCAGGAACTGCTGCGCCTGCCGCAAGAATACGTGCTTCTTCCCGATGTAGCGCCGACATCGCCTTATGAATTCTTCCAGGCGATGCGGTGTCGCGCCGATGGTATTGCCGGAATGCAGGCGGTATTGTAGCGAGGGCCGCTCGTCATAAATGATCTTGCCAATCGCACTGCAGTACATGTATAGCCACCAATCATGTGCGATGGAATATCGGGCGTCGGGCACTACGAGATTACGTTTTACACCCCGGGTCACCGCGATGGTGCAGCCGGCTGCCACGTTTTCGACTACCGCGTTTTCGAATGACAGCAGTCGCGGTATTCTGGATAAGCCAAGGCGTTTCAATCCCGCGTCGACATATTCCAGTCGCGTGCAATACAGGATGATGTCATCAGGGCGATTCCCAATGGCAAGCCAGGCCTTGGTGATCTTGTCCGGGTACCAGCAATCGTCCTGATCCGCCAGCATGTAGCAGGCATGCTCACCATCAGCCTCCTGCAACAGCCGGAAGAAGTTCTGAAAAGCCCCAAGCCTTTCTCCTCCCGGCAGAAATCGCATATCCAGTTGTTCCGCATATCCCATCAACACATCGAGCGTGCCATCGCTTGAGCCGTCGTCTCTGACATAAACACAGAAGTCCCGGTGATTCTGCGCGCAGAGGCTGCCCAACAGCTCAGGCAGGTGCTTTTCTCCGTTGAATGTTGCCAGCAACACTGCAACCGATTTATCGGCTGCAGGGGGTTCAGTCGTTTTCTCCCTTCGGTCAGGAGATTCGGAACTGTCGCACCAGATCATCCCTGCCCCTTTCTCAGCACCAGGTTGATGAAATCCGACTGCGATTCGTCCACGATTCCGGCCGTCGCGCGTAATCTTCTTGCTGATGCTCGTAAATCCTGTCCGCGCCGTTGCGCGATCACCAAGGACTCCTCCAGCGTGCCCCAAGGCGATGTCGGCGCGGCCTCGACCAAAAAGCCCTGGGTCTCACACAGGGCGCGCATCGTTTTCGCGGTGGGGATGGCCAGATGGCGGGGTGCTTCCAGACCGCGCCAGTTGTCACCAACTGCCCGCAGCACATGGCTGTCGGCATTGGGCAGGCTGATCAGTGCAGTGCCGCCCGGCTTGAGGGCGTCGTTCAGCGCGCGCAGCAGCCCCAGCGGTGCATGCACGTGCTCGATGACGTGGTGGCAGATGAGGCAGTCGAATGCGCCCCGAAACTCCTCGAGACGTTCATAAGTACCTTCCAGCACGTCCAACCCCGCAGCGCGCGCCGCGGCCACGGCCTGGGAGTCGGTCTCAATCCCCTGCACACGCCAACCGAGCTGCCGCGCGAACTCAAGGTTGCCCCCATTGCCGCAGCCCACGTCCATCAACCGTCCCCGTGGTAGCCGGTTGAGCACCTGGAGAAGGAAGGGCTCCGTCACTCTGCCACGCAGCGGGGCCAGCAGCGGATACAGGGGAGCCGGCAGGGGCAGGCGTGGTTTCAGGTCCAGGCCATGCCAAGCCAGGTAGCAGGTGTGGCGCAACCGGGTCTTCGCCCACTCGATGAAGCTGCTGGCCGCGGGGCGGCCGTGGGTATAGTAATTGGCGTACGCACGAGCAATGGAAGCCTCGGTTGGGCGCGGGTCGAGGTAAAGCGCGCAACAGTCGGTGCACGTCCAATAATTCCACTTGCCCGGGGCGCACCGGAAGGTCCAGTCCGCGACATCGCGAAAGGCCAACGAGCGCTCAGTGCTGTCGCAGAATGGGCAATGCGGAACGCTTTCGAGGTCTCGCGGCGACCAGCGCGAAGCTGTGGCTGCCGATTCGTCAGGCGTCAAGTTGCTTCCCCTTGAACAGACGATTGGCCGCAAGTTGCAACAAAACCAGATCGAGCAGCGCGCGCAAGAACCACGCTGCGGCTGCGCCCGGCAAGCCATAGGCACTGGCCAGCCAGTACAACAGGGCTAAGTAAACGGGCAACTGCCCGAGGTGAAACAACGCAGTGATGCGCGTTTGGCCGCGCGCATGCAGCGCAGTGTAGGGCAACTGGGCAAGCGCATTCGCCCAGACCCCGGCTGCCATCAGCGCCACGATGGGGAAGGCCCGTGTAGCGAACTCCGGCGTCAACCACCACGACAGTACTGGCGTTGCGAGCAAAACCGCGGCAGCGCAAACCGCGAGCATGATTGCAGCGATACGCCTTCGGTGCTTCCGGTAGTCCGCCCACAGCGCCGTGGCCGGCATGCTGGCATAAACCGGCAACAGCGCCCCACACAGGGCGGTAGGTAGTATCAGCAGGCGGAGCAGACCCTCCTGCGGGATGGCGTAGTAGGGCAACTGGTCGGCACCTGTCGCGATCCCCACAAAAAAGCGATCGCCATACACCATCAGTGGACCGACAATGCCGGTGATGGTCAACCAGGCGCCAAAGGAAAGCAGAGACCGGCCTTGTTGCTTCACCTGCCACCAGGACGTTGCAGGCTCAAAGCAGGAGCGCAACGGAACGAACGAAATCAGGCAGAAGAGGAACCGCGCCGCTATCAAGTACAGCGCGACCCAGGTCAGCGACGGACCGTGTAGAGCAATGGCCAACACAGGCAAACCGAACATCAGGAAGCCAAAAGCCATCCGGATAAGATTCGATACGGCAAAACGCCCGAAGCCTTCCAGCACCCCCCGCAGCGCACTGGTCACCACCGTGGGCAGCACACCCAGTGCGCTAATCTTGAACGCCACCTCTGCATCGGCCCGCCAAGCCGGATCGATTGCGAGCCAATCGTTGGCCAGGGGCGCGGCCAGTACCCACACGAGCGCGCTGCCAAGCAGGCCAGTGAGCGTTGTGATCAGCAGCCCGGCCCAGATCGCGTGTTGGATGCCATCGTTCTGGGGGCCAGCAGCCTGCCGACCAACTACAACCGTGAGCGCGCGCCCAACACCCAAATCAAAGAGGCCGAAATAGCCGATCAGCGTCCAGATGAGCGCTACGACACCAAATGCCTGGTTGCCCAGACTGGTGAGGAGTGTGGGTATGAACAGGGCGACACCCAGCAGGGGCAGGCCCATGCCGGCGATGTTCCAATAGGTGTTGCGCCGCAATGACACCAGGGATGTTCTCGCCACGACCGAACATTCATCCACATGCTCCGAGCCGGACGCTGCGCGCGAGCTCAGGCCCACTTCCAGCCGTGGCGGTTGAAGAAGGTGATTGCTGATCGCACGAAAAGCAGCACGTGCCGCAAGCCCTTGCGTGCAGCGTGGCCACCGCGATGAACGATGCGTACTGCTGGAACCCAGGCGAGATCCCCGCGCGTCGCGGCGCGGATGCTCAAGTCGAAGTCCTCGAAGTAGAGAAAAAAGGCATCAGAGAAGCCCCCTATCTCAGCCGTGGGCGCGCGACGGCAGAACATGAAGCTGCCGCTCAGAATCGGGATGCCGGTAGCCGGGCGGTCACGCGGCAGGTCCCGCATCTCGTAGTGATCGAGGTTGGATTGGAACAGGCGCTTGACCACCGCTGGCGCGAAGCCTCGCAGCATCAGCGCGAGCACGCTCGGGTAGCGCTTGCAGAGGTGGAGCGGCTCTCCCGAGGGATTGCGCGCCTCGGGAGCAAGGATGATTACACGCGGATGCTGCTTCATGTACCGCAGCGCCTCCTCGATTGCATCCGGCGCGAGCGCAACATCAGGGTTCAAAACCAGGTGGAACTCGGCGTCCGCAACGTGCAAAGCGAGGTTGTGCCCGGCACCATAACCAATGTTGCCGTGGCCAGAAACAACTTCATAGGACAGCGCCGGATCGAGCTCCCGCAGCGACCGGACGTTGGCCGAGTCCGGGCCGTTGTCGATCACCTGCACCCGCGCCTCGCCGAGCATCCCGGCACCCTGCGCCTGGCGAATCGCCACACCCAGCGTACGCAGCGTTTCCGCGACCACCTCGAGGTTCGGCGCGTAGGTGACGATCGAGACCGAGAGTGACGCCTGCATCGACGGAGGAACTCCTTTTCCTAGCCGAGCGTGCGGGCCTTGAGGAAGCTGTCGGGTTCCGAGGCGAGGTGGCCGATCCGTCCGACAAGCACCATCAGCTGCCGTACAACGGAAAAATACAGGGTCATGCCGACCGGAGGAAGGATCAACCAGATCAGCGCCGACGCAAGCGCATCAGTCAGTTGGGTGGCGGTGACACCCTTCTGCCGTGCCCGCGCGAGCCGCGTGCCGACGCGGGCGCGAAGCTGCGTCAGCCGGTGCTTCATGCCCGCCGATACTCTGCTTCGGCGCGCCGCAGGCTTTCCGGGGTCCCGATGTCCCGGTGGTAGTCGGCGTTGTGATAGACGCCGATCCGACCGAGATACGCCGGGATCACGTCGACGCTCAGATCCACGACCTCGCGATCAAGCCCTGAAATGAAGTCCAGCACCTCCGGCTCGAAGATGTACACGGCACCGTTCGCCCGGCACCCCGGCGGGTCGGCCACCTTCTCGTGGAACGTCCGCACCAGTCCGCCCTCGTCCAGATCGACGATGCCGCAGCTCTGCGGATCATCCGTGTCGAAGGTCATCATCGTAATGGCGGCTCCCGGCGGTCGCGTCGCGTGGGCCGCGCGAAACCCGGCGACCGGGAACCGCGACAGATTGTCGGCGTGCGCCACCATGAAGGCGCCACGGCCAAACCAGCCGCGGTTGCACAGCACCGTTCCTCCCGTGCCGAGCAGCAGCGCCTCGTGCACGAGGTCCACCTGGTCGCGCCAAGGCGAGCGCGTAACGAACTCCACCACGGCGGGGGCGTGATGGTGGGTATTCACCAAGGCGCGCTCGATCCCCCCCGTGAACAACAGGTCGAACCAGTAGCCGAGCAGCGGCTTTCCCTGGATCGGTACCAAGCACTTCGGAATCGAGTTCGTCAGTGGGCGCAACCGGGTGCCGAGACCGGCGGCGAGCAACAGCGCTCTCAATCACGCAACTCCGTCACCAGTTCGTCGGCGGTCAGCGGCAGGTTGCCCACCCGACCCACTTGGCAAGCCGCAGCCACACAGCCGAGATAGGCCGCGCACCAGATGTCCGCACCCGCGGCAAGCACCATCGAGGCACAGGTGAGCAGCGAGTCGCCGGCACCGGACTGGTCTTTGGGCGCGGAGTTGAGTGCTGGGAGCTGGTCTGTGATCATCGGTCCGCCCGGCACCTGCGCCGCATGTACCAGCAGGCCTTCGGCACCCAGCGTAACGAACACCTCCTCCGCGTGCGCCTTCTCGCGCAGCGCCTCCGCGAGCACCACGAGACCCGACGTCTGATCGCGTACCGCGAGCCGAGCTTCGTGCTCGGTCGGTGTCAACAGCCGCATGCCCTGGAAGCGCGACACGTCCGCCATCTGCGATGACGCTTGGCTGTCTGCCACCATCATCACGTCGCGCTCGCGGCAAAGCTCGATGACCCGGTCGACGAGCGGCTGCGGCAGGCAACCGTAGTTGAAGTCTGAAAAGATCAGCAGATCAGCCCCCTCAAGCCTCACCCGCACCTCGCCCGCCACGTGTTCGGCCAGTTCATGGCTGATATCGTGTTGCTTGAGATGGCTGACACGCAACAGTGTCTTGCCGCGAGCGCGATAGCGCTTCTTGAGCGTCGTTGGGCGGCTTTCATCCACCACGAAGCTGCTATCGACACGGTACGTCGCCAGCATTTCCTCGGCGAAATCTGCCGTCACGTCTTTGCCGGTGACGCCGACGTAGTGCACGGCAGCGCCGAGGCCGCGGGCGTGCGCGGCGACGATCCCTGCCCCGCCCACGAAACGGTCGGCACTGAGTGGCGTGACAACGATCGTCGGGTCTTCCTGCGACATCCCGAGCGGGTCGCAATTGACGTACTCGTCCACGATCAGGTCGCCGACGACAACGACCTTCAGCTCGCGGAATCGGTCGACGACACCGACCAGATCCTCGAAGGTGAAGCCGTGGCGGCGCGGGAAGTCGAGCGGCTTGTGGATGGCCGAGAGGTTCGTTTCGCGCATCTCGCGCTGCAAGAGATCGAGCGACGAGAAGCGAACTTCGCCCGAGCCAAACAGCAGCTTACCTCCGTAGCCCTCGACCGCCTCTCGCTCGGGGTTGCGTCGGTTCTCGAACTCCTTGCCCTTGACCACCACCGCCGGCTGTATCCGCGCGATGAAGTGCTCCGGGCGCTCTTCGAGCAGGAAGGCGAAATCCACGATGCCGATGGCCCTGACACCCTCGAGGCGCATCGCGGCCGGCACCGTCACGGCCGGCGCGGAATCTGCGGTCACGCCGACGACGAGGAAGTCGCCGCAGTCCGCTGCGAACTGGAGCAGCCTCAGGTGCCCCGGATGGATGATGTTGAAGTTGCCGGAGACGAAGACGATGCGCCTGCCGGGGCCCGCGCGTGCGCGGACGGCCTCGACGAGGTCGGCGCTGCCCAGTGGCGAAGAAGATGCATCCACGGCGCGTTCAGCGGAACATCATGGTGATCTCGACGCTGACGCGCGAGGTGCCGGCGTGGTTCACCGCGCCGCCGTGCAGCAGCCGCTCGTTGAAGATCACCAAGGTTCCGGGCTCGGTCGGCATCATGCGGGCGGCTCCGTCAGTTCGCCTTCACCAGCCTCGGCTCGGGAAGCGGTACCAGGAACGTACCGCCCTCGGCGAGGTACCGCTGATGGCGCTTGATGATGGGATCGGCATAGTTCCAGGCGAGGATCACGACCATGTCCGGCCGACGCGTGTACAGCACTTCCGAGGGAACCACCGGTAGATGGCAGCGCGGCGCGTACAGGCCCTGTTTCAGCGGATTGTCGTCGGCGAGGAAATCCAATTTTTGCGTCAGATCAAAATGCCACATCAGCGTCGTGACCGTCGTCGAGGCACCGTAGCCCGCCACCCGGCGGCCTGCCGTTCGCGCCTCATCCACGATCCGGGTTACCGCCGCCTTGCGCTCGTCGATCGCCGAGGCATAGTCGCGGTAGATGGGCGGCTCCCCGAGGCCGCGCGAGCGCTCGTCGGCGATCATCGCGGTGACCACGCCGCTCACCGGGCGACATCCTTCGGGCCGCCGTTGCGCGAATCCGCGGATCGAGCCGCCCTTGGAGGCGATGCGCTGCACGTCGAAAAGCTGCATCCCCAGGCGCTCGAAGAAGCGATCGAGCGGCGCAATCGAGTGGTAAGACACGTGCTCGTGATAAACGGTGTCGAACAGGAAGCGGTCCACGATGTCGCCGAGGTAGGACACCTCGAAGACGAACACCCCGTCGTCGGCCAGCAGTTCGCGAATCCCGCGCACGATGTCGGCCAGATCGTCGGCGTGCGCAAACACGTTGTTCGCCGCCACCAGCGCCGCGCCGCCGTGCTCGGCCCGGATGCGCGCGGCAAGCGTCGAGCCGAAGAACTCCGGCAACGTCGGAATGCCGCGCGCGCTCGCCTCCTCGGCGATGCGGCGCGCCGGATCGACGCCGACCACCCGGCAGCCGCGCTCACGGAAGAACCCGAGCAGTGACCCGTCGTTGCTGCCGATCTCGACCACCAACGCATCGCGCACCAGCCCAAACTGCCTGACCACGGTCTCGGCGTACTGCCGATAGTGCTCGACCAGCCCGAGCGAACTGGCGGTGACGTAGATGTAATCCCTGAACAGCACATCCGGATCGACCACGTCGACGTTCTGAACGTGACCGCAGTCGCGGCACAGGTACAGGTCGAGCGGATAACGCTCCTGCGGCTCCCCGAGGCGCGATGCCGGAACGTATGCGTCTGCGATCGGCGAGGCCGCGATCGGTAGCACCAGCTCGAGCTGCCGGCCGTCGCACAGGCGGCAGCGCTCGCGGCGGGTCACGTGGGCCGACATGACGCTCACTGTCCCTTCAGCTTGCGGGCCAGGGTCTCCGGCCAGACCAGCGACAGGCCGCCATCGACGTAGATGTTCTGGCCGTTGACGAACCCGGCTGCCGGGCTGCACAGGAACGCGATCACGTTGGCGCTATCCTCGGCGGTCGCCATGCGCCCGAGCGGAATGATCTCCTCGTACAGGCCGAGCAGCGTCTTGTTGCCGAGGTAGAACTCCTTCGATTCGTCTTTCAGGAAGGTGAACGGCGTCACCGCGTTCGAGCGTACCCCCTCGCGGCCGAGACTCACCGCGTAATAGCGCGCCATGTGGTTCATGCCCGCCTTGCCGAGGTGATAGCTGAGCGGCTGGCCCTCGCCGATGCGGTCGCCGAACACCGAGCTCACGAACACGATGCCGCAGTCGGAACCCTTCGCGAACTTGCCCTGCAGCGCGTCCACCACCCGACGCGAGGCGCTCAGACTGACCTCGATCTCGCCTGCCCAGGGATCGTCCTTGCCGCGGTAGCGCTGGCAGAACACGACATAGCTGGGGGCACCGGCGGCCGCGACGGCGGCGTCGAGCGCCGCCTGCGTCGCCGCCGCGTCGGCGATGTCGGCGGCCCGGTAGCTCGCGCCCGGCACCTGATCGGCCACGCCCGGCACGCTGCGACTGATCACGGACACCGCGTCACCGCGCTGCGCGAACAGCCGCACCACGACCCGCCCGAGGCCTTTCGTACCGCCGAAGACGATCGAATGCGTCATCACCCCATCCTTTCCGGCGCCGGGCAGAACGCCACCGCCCTTCGCGCCACCTGCGCCATGTAGTTGCGGGCCGCGGCGCGATCCGCTTCCCCCGGCGCGAACGGCGCCAGCCGGGTCTCCTCCCGGTTGAACGGCCCGTTGGTCACCTCGTGCACCACCAGCAGCGCATCCCGTATGAGCAGCGTGTGGAACTTGCTGTCGGACAGCCGGTAGTAGAACGACCGGCCCGTCGACGCGTCGCCGAGTTCGATCACGTCGGCGATCCCGCCTTCGTCGTCGAACACCACCACGTCGACCGCGCCCTCCACGATATGGAACGACTCCACCTTGCGCGTGTGTTTGTGCGGGTGGATGTAGCTGTCCGCCGAAATCGCGATCAGCATCTCGTGCAGCGCGTCCTCGTTCGAGCGGTGCGCGCAGATGCGGGCACGCCGGCGCTCGTTGGCGAGCGCCTGCCGTTTGACGAAATCGATCTCGTCCGGTCCGAAGCGCACGATCGGCACGTCGGCGACGTACACCTCGTCGTTCACCCGCCGCAGCGCCTGCTTCATGCCGCGGCCTCGAAGGTGATCGGGCTCAGCCGGAAGATCGACCGGAACGTGCCGCCGGCGGCGAGGTACGGCTGCCGCGCGGCGATCACCTTCTGCTCGCTCTCCGGGCTGAGCGACAACAGGCAGACATCCATGCGATCGTCGAGCAACACCGACGAGGGCCGGATCTCCAGCCCGGAGCCCGGCATGCGCAACCCGAGCTTGTGCGCGTTGTCGTCGACCACGCACTCGATCAGGCCGCCGAGACCGAACAGATTGAGGTACTTCGCGGCGAGGTGCCCGGCGCCGAATACCGCCACGCGCCGGCCGGCGTCGCGCAGCCGCTGCAGTGCGTCACGCGTCCGGGCCGCCACACCGGCGAAATCGCCGCCGAAGCCGCGGCCGAGGGAGAGTTCTTCCTCGCCCGGCGGCGTCGCCGGCGCGGGTGCCGGGCGGGGACGCACCACCGCCACCAGGGAGTCCTCCAGCGGGTACGGGTAGCTCATCACGCGCCAAGGGTCGAGGCCCGCGGCGGACACGAAGCGCGTGATCGTCGCCTCGGTGAAATAGGCGATGTGCTCTTCCCAGACGAAGCTGTAGTCGCGGGCGGCGAGAAACTTGCGGCTCTCCGGCATCTCGAACACCAGCACGCCGTCCGGCTT
Organism: Proteobacteria bacterium UBA664; assembly: GCA_002299125.1. Lineage (GTDB taxonomy): Bacteria > Pseudomonadota > Gammaproteobacteria > UBA7966 > UBA7966 > UBA7966. The sequence continues at coordinate 1,528 of DBNU01000080.1, read as the reverse complement.
GACGAGCAGCGCGAGCGCGGCGAGAAACCGCCGAGGTGCGTGCGCATGCTCCAGCACGTGCCGCACCAGCAGCAGGTCCGCCCGGCCGTGCCGTACCGCGATCTCGCGGGCACGCTCGGGCGTCAGCGCCTGCTGGATCGATTCGAGTCCGGCGAGCGGGTCGTCGACGCCGAGGTCGGTCGCCATTTCGTAGCGCAGCGTGTTCGCGTAACCGCGCCGGTTGAAGCGGGCGAGCGTGCTGTCGTCCTTATAGCTCAATCCCGCGACGCGTGCGTCAGCCGCGAGCCCGGTCATGGCGATTAGCTCGTCGACGAGGCGGTCGAGATGCCCTTCCGGCTCGTTGTAACTGATCCAGGCGTGGCGCGAGCGCACCATCGTCTCCGGCATGGGGTCGACGAGCTGCACCAGCGCGCAGGCGGCGCACTGACCGAGCGCCAGGCGGTGCGCATCGGTGTGCACTTCACCTGGCCGCAGGAAACGGTTGCTCGGCGACTGCGGGCCGAAGTCGGCCAGCAGTTCGACCGCGTGCGTGCCGCAACCGATGCAGGCACCGCTCATCGCTTGTTAGCGCAGATCGCGAACAGGTACTGCGACATCGGGAAATAGCCCGTGTGCACCACCTCGTCGTTCATCGAGAACAGGAACACGCTGTGGAAGAACTCTTGCATCAGCGCGCGTAGCGCCGGGCCGGACTTGCAGTTGACGTGGCCGACCTTGCTGCCCGCGGAAGCGTAGGCTTGGGACTCGAGCGACGGCATGCCGACGATGAGTTCCCCGGCCGGCACCAAGCTGTCTACGAGATTGCGCAGGAACACCCGCTCCCGGTCAGCGGGAATGTGCTCCAGCACGTCGAGGCTGTAGGCAGCGTCGAACGGCGACCGGCGCACCGGGCCGGAGAGCATGTCGTGCACCTCGAAGCTGAACGGCCAGCGATCATCGACGCGCTCGCGGATGTCCTCGATGAACACCGGATCGATATCGACCGCGTGCACCGACTGCACCTCCTGCAACATGATCGGCAGCGGAAAGCCGTCGCCGCAGCCGACCTCCAGCACGTGCGCCTTGCCGCTCAGCATCTTGGCGACGAACTTGTAGCGAGACAACACGAACGCGAGCCGCCGCGGGTCGGTGTACCAGTTGGCGCTCTTCTCGATGCCTAGCCGCGTCAGGCCGCGCGCCTTCTTCAGTTGGACGTGGTGTTCGTACTGCGGCTCTACGGTGCTGGGCTTGGGCTCGCTCATTCGGCGTGTTCCGTTCGGAAAGGGTCGATGCCCGAGTCTGCACCGACGGCGGGTGACACCCGAGGGTGGGCTGCGACTACCAGATTATCAGCAGCGCGACGCCGTGAACACTCTCTCTGACCGAGTCGATCAGAGCTTCCATTGCGGCTGATGCCCGCTTCCTCGGACAAGGTCGGGTCCTTGGCTCTATGTTGTTTTGTGTGGAAGGCACCGCTTTCATTGTGCGGTGGCTGGTGGTGCGAACGGGTTGGCCGGCAGATGTTTGAGTCTGGCCATGCGCAGGTAGG
>DBNU01000228.1 GCA_002299125.1 Proteobacteria bacterium UBA664 | reverse complement strand
GCGTGCGGAACATCCGGCTGGCAACACCCGCATGGGAGCGCATGCCCACACCAACCAGTGACACCTTGCAGATGCGTGGGTCGCCTTCGACCTCGCGTGCACCCAGCTCCTGCGCCACCGATCCAACGGCGTCAAGGGCAGCGTCGTAGTCGCCCCGCGATACGGAGAAGGTGAAATCGGTCAGGCCGTCGGCACCGACGTTCTGCACGATCATGTCCACCTCGATGTTGCGATCGGACACGGCACCGAGGATCGAAGCGGCGATGCCCGGGCGATCGGGAACCCCGACGAGCGTGATCTTCGCCTCGTTCCGATTGAGTGCCACGCCCGAAATCACGACCTGCTCCATCCTGTTCCCCTCCTTAGTGATGAGCGTTCCCGCACCCTCCTCGAAGGAGGACAGGACGCGGAGCTTCACGTTGTACTTGCTGGCGAACTCAACCGAGCGGATCTGCAGCACCTTGGCGCCGAGGCTTGCCAGTTCGAGCATCTCCTCGTAGGTGATCGTACTCAGCCTGCGCGCCTCAGGGACGATGCGAGGATCGGTCGTGTAGACGCCATCCACGTCGGTATAGATATGGCATTCATCCGCCGCGAGCGCAGCGGCGAGTGCCACGGCCGTGGTGTCTGATCCGCCGCGGCCCAACGTCGTGATGTTGCCGTCCTGGTCGACACCCTGAAATCCGGCCACCACGACCACACGCCCAGCAGCGAGGTCAGTGCGGATACGGCCCTCGTCGATACTCTGAATGCGGGCCTTGTTGTGGGCGCTGTCGGTGAGGATGGCCACCTGCGAGCCAGTATAGGAAACGGCTGGACAGCCTCGCGCCTCAAGGGCAAGGGCGAGGAGCGCAATGGAGGCCTGTTCACCCGTCGCCAGGAGCATGTCGAGTTCACGACCTACGGGGGTGGGGCTCAACTGGCGCGCAAGACCCAGCAGTCGGTCGGTCTCTCCCGACATGGCCGAAACCACAACGATCAGCGAATCGCCCTCGGCGCGTGCGCGATTCACTCGAGCGGCCACTGCCTGGATGCGCTCGACGCTGCCGACCGAGGTACCGCCATACTTCTGGACGATCAATGCCATCGAATGAACCTGAAAACGAAGAAAGGGGAATCGACGCGCAAGGGCGAGACGCTCGCAGAGCTGGCCATCGCGCGCCTCAGGCAGACAGCCGCTGTGCGAGCCAGTCGCGCGCCGTGGAGAGTGCGATGGGGATGCGGCTCGGATCACTGCCCCCGGCCTGGGCCATATCCGGTCGCCCACCACCCTTGCCACCCACTTCGGCAGCGGCGATGTTCACCAGGTCGCCGGCCTTGAGTGTGGGCGTGAGGTCCTGACTGACGCCGGCGATGAGGCGCACTTTTTCCGTGCCCTCAGCAGTGGCCAGCAGCACCACGGCCGTACCGAGCCGACTCTTGAGCTGATCCATCAGCTCGCGCAGGGCGTTGGCCTCGGACACCGAGACTTCAGCGACAAGCACGTTGACCTCGCCCATGCGCTCGGCCAGACGCGTGAGGTCACTGCCCTGCTGCGAGGCGATGCGCCCCTGCAGCACACCCATCTCGCGTTCGAGTTCCCGTCCCCGCTCGAGCAACTGTTGCAGACGCGCCTGAGCCGTATCCCGGTTCGCGCGCAGCCCGGAGCAAAGATCCTTGAATGCATCCTCGATCTCGCACGTGTGCTCCCAGGCAGTTTCTCCGGTCACCGCTTCCACGCGCCGGACACCCGAACCAATGCCTGCCTCGGAGAGGATCTTGAACAGACCGATATCGCCAGTGCGCGCAACGTGTGTGCCGCCGCATAGCTCACAGGAGAAATCGCCCATCCGGAGCACGCGCACCCGGTCGCCATACTTCTCGCCGAAGAGTGCGATGGCACCGGCAGCCACTGCGGCGTCGTAGGCCATCTCGGCGGTCTCCACCTCGCGGTTGGCCAGCACCTCGCGATTGACCAGCCGCTCGATCTCCCGGAGTTGATCCAACCTGACTGGCTCGGGATGCGTGAAGTCGAAACGCAATCGATCCGGAGCCACCAGCGAACCCTTCTGCTGCACATGGCTGCCAAGCACCTGGCGCAGGGCGGCGTGCAGGAGATGGGTGGCCGAATGGTTCTTGCGCGTGGCATCCCGCAGGCCGTGATCGACCTCGGCATTCACCGTGTCCTGCAGCGCGAGTGTGCCCTGCTCGATGTGCCCCGCGTGCACCACCAGAGCGCCTTGCCGCTGGGTGTCGGTCACGCGGAAGCGCGCGCCGGCGGTATCGATCACACCGCGGTCACCGACCTGCCCGCCCGCTTCCGCATAGAACGGGGTGGCATCGAGCACTACCATGCCGGTCTGTCCGATGGCGAGGGCATCCACACCGCGACCGTCGAGCCACAGCCCCTGCACACGGGCAGTGGCTGACTCCTGCGTGTAACCCAGAAACTCGGTCTGTCCTTCCACACCCGCCGGCAGGGTGGTGGCGGCGACACCGAACTGACTCGCAGCCCGCGCACGTGCACGCTGTTGCGCCATCTCGGCTTCGAAACCCTCGAGGTCCACCTTCAAGCCACGCTCGCGGGCCATGTCCGCCGTGAGATCGACCGGGAAGCCGTAGGTGTCGTACAGCGTAAAGGCATCGACGCCGCTGATCCCACGACCACCCGAGCGTTCAATGGCCTGCTCGAGCAGGCGCAGACCCTGGTGCAGCGTCTCACCAAAGCGCTGCTCCTCCTGCTCGAGCACCGCGCGGATCCGCGTCGCTTCCCGAACCAGCAGCGGCCAGGCTCGGCCCATGGTTTCGGCCAGCACCGGCACCAGGTGATGCAGGAAACCACCCTCGAAGCCGAGCCGGTGCCCATGGCGCACAGCACGCCGAATGATGCGGCGGAGTACGTAACCACGGCCTTCGTTGCTCGGCATCACACCGTCGGCGATGAGAAAACTGGTGGACCGCAAGTGATCGGTGACAACATTGAGCGAAGGCGATGCCGGCAGGGCCCGACCGAGTAGCGACTCCACTCCGCGTGCCAGGCCACGAAAGAGGTCAGTGTCGTAGTTGCTGCGCACCCCTTGCAGCACCGAGGCAATACGTTCGAGGCCCATGCCGGTGTCTACCGAGGGGTGTGGAATGGGGCTCAGGCTGCCGTCCGGAGCACGGTCGAACTGCATGAAGACGAGGTTCCAGATCTCCACGTAGCGGTCACCATCGGCCTCTGCGCTACCGGGCGGACCGCCCGCCACGTCCGGACCGTGGTCATAGAAGATCTCGGTACATGGCCCGCAGGGGCCGACATCACCCATCGACCAGAAGTTGTCGGCGTCCCCGCAGCGGGAAAAACGCTCGGGCGACACGCCAACCTCGTCGAGCCAGATCTCGGCCGCCTCGCTGTCCGTGTGATGCACCGTCACCCAGAGGCGTTCCTCGGGCAGGCCGTAGACCTTGGTCAGCAGTTCCCAAGCCAGAGCTATCGCCTCGTGCTTGAAGT
>DBNU01000247.1:3163-4125 GCA_002299125.1 Proteobacteria bacterium UBA664 | reverse complement strand
CAGTGAAAAGCGCGCGACAAAGCGGTGAGGACGGACATCTCGTGCTTCGGCGCCTCGGCGCCGCCGTCGGCCCCACCGGCGGCCGGGATCATCCACCGGGTAGCCGAGAGCGGTTTGCGGGGTGCGCATCGTGGGCGACGTGGTGGTTGGCGATGCGACCATTCGGGCGCTGATCTACATCGAGGCCAGGGCGCGGAGTGCACTTCGGCACCCTCGCTATTGCTCAAATCGGCATTTTGCGCAATAAACATCGCCTCTTACTGCACAGAACCACTCATGGAGCGCGGCGCCACCGGCCACTACGAAACCTCTGTCGCGGCGGGCGAAACCTGCCGCGCGTTCGTGCCTGCGCCGCTGCCGCCCGACCCGGTGCTGTCGGTCGACGCCAGCCTCCAGGAACGGCTGGACGAAGCACATCTGGCGCTGGGCCGGCTGGACAGCATCACCGTCCTGCTACCCGAGACCTCAATGTTCCTCTACAGCTACGTTCGCAAGGAGGCGGTGATGTCCTCGCAGATCGAGGGCACGCAGTCGTCCCTGTCGGACCTGATGCTCTACGAAGCCGAGGGCGCCCCCGGCGTGCCGCTGGACGACGTGCGCGAGGTGTCCTGCTACGTCGCGGCACTCGAACACGGCCTGGCCCTGCTCAAGGGCGGCCTGCCCCTGTGCACCCGGCTGATGAACGAGATGCACGCCAAGCTGATGACGCACGGTCGCGGCATCGGCAAGGCCCCGGGCGAGGTACGCCGCACGCAGAACTGGATCGGTGGTGCCTCGCCGGCACGCGCGGCCTTCGTGCCGCCACCGCCGCAGCGCTTGGGTGACTGCCTGTCGGACCTGGAGAAGTTCCTCAACGATCAGCCGATCCGCCATTCGGCACTGATCAAGGCGGCGCTGTCGCACGTGCAGTTCGAGACCATCCACCCCTACCTGGACGGCAACGGGCGCCTGGGCCGCCTGCT
>DBNU01000247.1:0-2742 GCA_002299125.1 Proteobacteria bacterium UBA664 | reverse complement strand
TTCAAGGCCTACCGCAGCAACTACTACGAGATGCTGCAGCGGGTGCGCCTGCACGGCGACTGGGAGGAGTGGCTGTGGTTCTTCGCCACCGCCGTGCGTTACTCGGCCGCGCAGGCGGTGGACACCGCCAAGGCGCTCAACGCGCTGGGCGAGGCCGACCGTGAGCGCGTCCGCAGCCTGGGCCGCGTCGCCCCTTCGGCGCTGCAGGTGCACCAGGCCCTGTTCGCCCGCCCGGTCAGCACCATTCCCGCCATCGGCGCCGTCACCGGCCAAAGCCCGCACACCGTGGGCAAGATGCTCGACGCGATGATCGACCTGGGCCTGGTGCGTGAGGTGACGGGCAGGAGGCGCAACCGCATCTACGAATACACCGCCTACCTGGAACTGCTGAACCGGGAAGGCGAGCCATGACGAATCTGGAAGCTGAACCGTGCCATTGACCCTGCCCCAACTGGAGCGCCACCTCTTCAAAGCTGCCGACATCCTGCGCGGCAAGATGGACGCCTCCGAGTTCAGGGAATACATCTTCGGGATGCTGTTCCTCAAGCGCTGCTCCGACGTGTTCGACCAGCGGCGCGAGGAGGTGATCCGCCTCGAAATGGAGGGCGGCAAGACGGAAGGCGAGGCGCGGCTGTCCGCCGAGAACTCACGCTGGTACAAGAAGAGAGGCTCGTTCTGGGTGCCGCCGCAGTCGCGCTACGAGATCCTGGTCAACGACGCGCATCAGAACGTCGGCGACTTCCTGAACAAGGCGCTCACCGGCATCGAGACGGCCAACACCAGCCTGTAAGACGTGCTGGAGCACATCGACTTCACGCGCAAGGTCGGCCAGAGCAAGATCCCCGACATCAGCACGGTCAAGCTCATCGCCAAGCGCGGGCTGCGCAGCGACTATTCGAGCCGGCAAGACAACCTCTTCGCCTCGCGAGGCAAGCTGCTGATGGCGCCGCACCTGCGGCAGAACCTGTATCGCGCCGACCGTCGCGCTGACGTGGGCCCGCCTGATCCTTGACGAGGAGTCGCCCCTGACCGGCACGGGCGGCCACCGTGCGCCGTCGCTGCTGTTCCCGATGGAGGCCGCGTTTGAAGCCTTCATCGCCAAGCACTTGGCAAGGCAACTGGCGCGGCCACTGACCCTGAAGACCCAGGCTCGCAGCCAGCACCTGGTACGCCATCGTGAGCAGAACTGGTTTCGGCTTAAGCCCGAACTGCTGATTCGGGAGGGTGGCCGCGACGCCCTGGTGCTGGACAACAAGTGGAAGCTGCTGGACGGCTTGAAGGCGAACGACATCGACAAGCACGGCCTCTCGCAGGGCGACTTCTACCAGTTGCAGGCCTACGGCCAGAGCTACCTGGACGGCCAGGGCGATGTCGTTCTCATCTACCCAAAGACGGCCGCGTTCGACCAGCCGCTGCCGGTGTTCGAGTTCCCGAAGTCGGAGGGGCTCCGATTATGGGTGTTGCCGTTCTGCCTGACATCGCGGCGGCTTGCGATCCCACGCGACGCTGCGTTCGCCGGGGCGTTTGCGGACAGCGGCACTGCGGAGGCCGTCGACGCGGAGTTGTTAGCTGTTGGTTGACAGCCTGAATTGGACCGAGCGGTCAGGCGCCAATCATCCAGGGCAGCATGGAGACGGGTACTGATGTTGTATATACTTTCTCCATACGAACCCTCTCGGAGCCGGTCATGTCCAAAGAAGCCGTGTTCACCATGAAGCTGGAGCCCGAGTTGCGCGACGCCTTCATGGCCGAGGCCGAGGCCAGCCACCGCCCAGCGTCGCAGATCGTGCGGGAGCTGATGCGCGAGTTCGTCGAGCGTCAACGGCAGGCACGCGAGTACGACGCGTTCTTGCGCACCAAGGTCGATACGGCGCGCGCGCAGATCGCCTCCGGCCAGGTCTCCAACAACGCTGACGTCGAAGCGCGCTTCGCCGCCCGTCGCGCCGCGCTGCGGGCAAAGGCCGGCGGCGCTGACGCATGAGGATCTTGTGGACCCTCGCCGCCGAGCAGGACCGCGCCGACATCGTCGACTTCATCGCCCAGGACAACCCGCGCGCTGCCATCCGGATGGATGAACTCTTCGGGGCAGCGGTCGGCCGACTGGCAGAGCACCCCTTGATGGGGCGGCCCGGACAGATCCCGGGTACCCGCGAGTTGATCCCGCACGAGAACTACCGACTGGTCTACGAGGTGCAGGCCGACACCGTGAGGATCTTGGCCCTGGTGCACACCGCTCGCCTGTGGCCGCCCAACCGGCCCTGATGGGAGGCCAGTCGCCGGCCTTCTACGCGCAGGCCCGCGGATGCAGGTGGCGGCGTCTGGCACTTGCCCTCAACCGCGCGCAGACCAACGATACGGGTGTCTCCGGCGAGTCGGGCCCGTTTGAGCCCGACGCATTCCTTCCGATTCAGCTGGAATTCCGCCAGATTCTCGCGGAGTCGGAGCCGCCCCGCCTGACGTTCAGGAATCCTGTGGCAGCTGAGGCAGTTGTCGAGTGAACGAAACCACGCTGTGGACGCCATCCGCGAGCGACTCGCCAGACACATCCTCGTTGATGACTTTGATGACCCGCGAGCGCTGGGTCGAAGTGGCTCGTATCCTGGCCACGGGTCTCGTGGCCCTGTTGTTCTGGCAGGGCCTGGTCCCGCTGGAGCTACTGTGGCTGGCGGTTGCGGTTGGCCTGTATCCACTGGTGAAGACGGGCCTCTCGGACCTGATTTACGAACGCAAGATCGGCACCGA
>DBNU01000235.1 GCA_002299125.1 Proteobacteria bacterium UBA664 | reverse complement strand
GACCATGCTCGAAGGCAAGCGCGCGCTCATCATCGGCGTTGCCAGCCAGCGTTCCATCGCCTGGGGCATCGCCTCCGCCATGAAGCGCGAGGGGGCGCAGATCGCCCTCACCTACCAGAATGAACGCCTGCGCGAACGGGTGGAGGGCCTTGCCGCCGACCTCGACAGCGAGATCTGCATCCCCTGCGACGTCGAGAGCGACGCACAGATCGCCGCCGTCTTCGAGTTGCTGGACAACTACTGGGATCACCTGGACATCCTCGTGCACTCGGTGGCCTACGCCCCGAAGGAACAACTCGAGGGCAACTACCTTGAGACGGTCACCCGCGAAGGGTTCCGCATCGCCCACGAAGTAAGTTCCTACAGCTTCGCCGCCTTGGCCGACCGTGCCCGCGCGAAGATGAGTGGCCGGCAGGGCGCGCTGCTGACGCTCTCCTACCTGGGTGCCGTGCGCGCCATGCCGAGCTACAACGTGATGGGCCTGGCCAAGGCCAGCCTGGAGGCCAACGTGCGCTACATGGCGCAGAGCCTCGGCCCCGAGGGGATCCGCGTCAACGCCATCTCCGCCGGCCCCATCCGCACGCTCGCCGCCTCCGGTGTGAAGGACCTCCGCCGCTTCATGGACCACGTCGAGAAGACGGCACCGCTGCGTCGCAACGTCACCATCGAGGAAGTCGGCAATGTCGGCGCCTTCCTCTGCAGCGATTACGCCTCCGCCATCACCGGCGAGATCACCTACGCGGACTGCGGCTTCAACGTCGTGGGAATGGGTGAGCTGCCCTGAGTAACCCCTCGGGCATACCGACATCCCTGCCCTCGACAAAAGCACTCGGGGGCAGGCTACGGCGGAGTTCCGGTCCCTCCGCAGCCACGGTGCAACGTCACTGGATTCCCGCCTCCGCGGGAATGACGAACGAGGGGCGGGAATGACGATGCGCTCCGTCACCGAAGGTCGTCGCACTCCCCGTCATCCCTGCCCCCAGAGCCCGGTGTGAGTGTGACACCCGCCCCGCGCCTCGGAGCCATGGCCCTGGGGCTCGCGGCCGGCGTCGCCCTCGGCCTTTTCGCGCGGCCCTTCGCCCTCGCGCTCGAACCGCTCGCCTTCGCCTTCCTCGATCTGCTGAAACTGCTGGTGTTGCCGCTCACCTTCTGCGCGATGGTGAGCGGGGTGACCGGCATCGGCGATGGTCTGCGCCTCGGTCGTGCCGCCGGTATGACGCTGCTGTTCTTCATCGGCACGACCCTCCTCGCCGCCGCCCTGGGTCTCGCGCTGGTGAATCTGCTGCAGCCCGGCGTGGGTTATCCAGTCGTCACCGGCAGTACGTCACCGGCACTCGCAGAGCGCCCCCCGCTCGGGCCCGGCGAACTGCTCGGGCTGTTCATCCAGCCCAATCTGGTCAGGGCGGCGGCGGAGATGCAACTCCTGCCCCTCCTGCTCTTCGCCCTGGCGCTGGGTGCGAGTCTCAGGAGCCTCGGTACCGAAGGGCGGGCAGCGGCCGGCTTCTTCGAGTCGATGAACGCCGCACTTGCGCGCATGGTCGGCTGGCTGATAGCCGTCGCCCCGATCGGCCTCGGCGCCCTCGTGGCCTTCCAGCTTGCCAGTGCCGGGGGCTGGGAGGGCCTGTCCGCTCTGGTCACGAGTCTGCTCTGGTGGCTTGGCGTCGTGCTGCTCGGGCTCGGCCTGCAGGCACTGCTGCTGCTGGCCCTGCTGCGGATCCTGGCCCCCGTGCACGCACGTGCACTGCCCCGGCAGATGCTGACCGCGCTCATCACCGCCTTCTCGACCGCGAGTTCCACCGCCACCCTGCCCGTCACCCTGATGGCGGTGGAGAGCGCCGGCGTGCGGCCGCACACGGCCCGGCTGGTCGTCCCCCTCGGGGCGACCCTGAACATGAACGGCACCGCCCTCTACGAGGCCATGGCGGCCCTGTTCATCGCCCAGGCCTATGGCATCGCCCTCGATCCGGCGACGCAGTTCATCGTCGTGCTGCTCGCCGCGCTGGCCGCGATCGGCGCGGCCGGGATCCCCGAGGCGGGGCTCGTCACCCTGGTGATGGTGCTCACCACCGTCGGCCTGCCGGTGGAGGGGATCGGGTTGCTGCTCGCGGTCGACTGGCTGCTCGACCGCTTCCGCACCGCGGTCAACGTCTGGGGCGACGGCGCGGCGGCGGCCGTGGTGGATGCGCGGCTGAATGCCCGAGGAGCGGGTGATGGGGACGACACCAGCGACCATCAGGCGCCGCAAACCCACGCCGCCGATCAGAAAGCCCTGAACGGCTGACCCGGACTAGCGGGAGCTGCGTCCGCTCCTTCCGGGCGAACCTTGGACTTCCCTCAGAAGACGTAGATGAGACGCCCTGTCACCAGCGGCTCGGGCCGGCGCTTGCCCTCGATCCAGGATGGGCCGGCCCCGAGTTGCAGAGTCATGTGCCGATGCAGATCGTGATGGATCTGGGGCAGGACCCGTGCGCGGGTGGTGAAGCGCTCCTCGATCTCCAGATTGACCTCGAGGCCGATGGTCGAGTGCGCCGAAAGCGGACGGAACACGCTGCTGTTGACCAGCCCCACGGTGTGCGTGCCACCGCGGACATCACGGCGCACACCGAACATATGCATCATTGGCAATGAGCCGTTGGTCCCAATCAGATACAGCAGATCCACGGAATCCGCCACGCCGCCGCGCCCGAGGCGCCCAATCGTCTGCCACCCATGGACGGCACGTTCCCCGGCGAAGGTACCGAGCGTGCCCTGGAGTGCGAACTTGTACTCCTCGAGGTGACTACCCTCGAAAGGGAGCTCGAACTCCACTGCCAGCCCGTCCCGAAAGGCGTACTCGATCTCCGGTGCCCAGCCGAAATGCCCCGAGTTGAGTGTGCGACGCGCCAGCGTGTTGACTTCCAGCTCGCCCTGGCGCGCGCCCAGCGGACGGACGAGATCGAAGAACATGGGCTCAGGTATGTGAGGGCGTTGCCGATGGGCCAGGGCACCGTTGCCTCCCGCCAGCTCCGGATCCTCTGTCTCCCGCGCGACACCCTGCGCGGACACCGCGATCGGCAGCAGGCAGGAGAGGACGCACCCCGCCAACACCCAAGGCAGCCGACGACAGCCAAGCATGATCTGTTTCTCCCGAACGATGCGCCCCGGTTACGACCGACCGCAAAGGGACACGGCGGGCGTGAGGCGATGAACTGGAGATCATGTTAGGGACGTGGCACTTGCGGCGAGGCTTCGGCAATGTTTCGGCTCTGAAAGGTCAGCAGCCTACTCAAGGCTCGCAAGGCACAGGCAACCCGCGCCGCGGCAGGATGATCTCTGCCTCGAAACCCGGATAAAGGTTCCGGAGTTCGAGCCGCCCACCGTGCATGGTGGCGATGGCCTCCACGATGGAGAGGCCGAGTCCGTTGCCCGGCAGGCTGCGACTGGGATCCACACGATAGAAGCGCTGCGTCACCAGCGGCAGGGACTCCGGCGGTATACCCGGCCCGTCGTCCTTGACGCTGAGGCTGACCGTATCGCGACAAGCGTGGGCAGCGACCTCCACCTGGGCACCGCTGCCGGCGTACTTCATCGCATTGTCGATGAGACTCGCCAATGCGCTGGCGATCAGATTGTGATCGCCCAGCGTCGGCTGACCCTGGCGGGTGGTCAGATTAAGCGCGACACCCTGCTCCTCGGCGCTCGCGTCGTAAAGCTCCACCATGTCCTCGGCGATACGGTTCACGTCGATCGGGGTGAAGTTGCGGGCATTGACCCCGGACTCGGTCTCCGCGATCTGCAGCAGCCGATTGAACAGCACGATGAGGTCGTCGATCCCGGCAATGGCATCGGCCATCGCGCCACGCGCCTCCTCCGCACCCCCATCCTCGCCCAGCGCGAGCTCGAGTCGGCTGCGGATCCGCGTCAGCGGGGTACGCAAGTCATGGGCGATGGAGTTCGACACGTGTCGCACGCCGTCCATCAGTTGCTCGATGCGGTCGAGCATGCGATTGATGTCAGTCGCCAGGCGCCCGAACTCATCGTCTCCCAAGGGCGGCATACGCCGGCCGAGATCACCGCTCTCGATCTCGTTGGTCGCGCGCCGGATGGCCCCAATGGGACTCTCGAGTTGCCGGCGAAAATACACCGTGCCACCCATGGCCAGCCCCAGGGCAACTAGGGCTCCGACGACGAGGGCGCGCAGGACCAGCTCGCGCATGGCCTGTTGCTCGCGCATGTCGCGTCCGACCAGCAGCCGATTGCCATCGCCGAGATCACGCAGCAGGAATCGCACCGGAGTGCGCTGGCCACGCCGCTTCAGCCACGTACTCTGCAGCTCACCAGCAGGCGCATCGAGCAGTGGCCAGACGAGGAGATTGCCGCTCAGCACGCGGCCGTCAGCGGCAATGAGCATGAGGATCTCTTCGTCGCTGTACGCGCCGTCTGTGAGTTCCCGCGCGAGGGCATCCGGCAAGGACCCCGGCGCGGCCACCTGGTATTGATCGACCAGACGACGCGAGATCGTCTCGATCTCACGGTCGATGCTCTGCTCGAGCAGGCCGATGGTCGCCCCGTAGAAAACACCCGCCACACCGGCCACGGTGCCCATCACGAGCAAGCCGTAGCTGGCGGCAAGCCGTGCCGCGATGGAGAGCTTCAAATCAGGCTTCCGGTCCGAAGCGGTAACCGGCCCCGCGTATCGTGTGGATCAACGCCGGGTTGAAGTCCTTGTCTATCTTGCTGCGCAGGCGGCTGACTTGCACGTTGATGACGTTGGTCTGCGGATCGAAGTGACAATCCCAGACGGCCTCGAGCAGCATCGTCCGCGTGATGAGTTCACCGCTATTGCGCATCAGATATTCGAGCAGCCGGAACTCCCGCGGGAGCAACGGGATGGGGGTCTCGCCACGCCGGACGCGCCGACTGCGCAGGTCGAGCACCAGATCGGCCACCTGCAGGTACTGCTGCGGCGGTGCGCCTCGGGCCGTGGCGCGTCGGACCAGAACCTCCACTCGCGCCAGCAACTCCTGAAAGGCAAAGGGCTTGGGGAGATAGTCATCGGCACCGGAACGCAGTCCGAGCACGCGCTCGTCGATGGCATCCAGTGCACTCAACACGAGTACCGGCGTTGCCTTCTCCAGCTCCCGCAAACGCCTCACGATGGACAGGCCTTCGACCCCCCCAGGCAACAGCCGATCCAGGATGACGATATCCCATTCCTCGTTGACGGCGTGATGCAGGCCATCGAGCCCACTGCGGCACAGGAAGGGAAGATGACCCGCCTCGCGCAAACCCTTCAGGATGTAATCGGCGGTGATGGGGTCGTCTTCGATGACGAGGCATTTCATGCGGGCCTGCCTGATGGATAGGGAAGAGGTGTTGCGGATCCACCGAGTGGAAGCTGCGCATCCTCGAGCGACCAGTCCCTCCCGGATCTCGCGAAAACCTCGACGGGAAGGAAGAGGGCTTGGGGGTTACCGGCAGGCAGCCGTTTACTGGGGTCGCGCCCGGCGAGCGACTCCAGTACGGCCCCCTCGAGATGCCGCGCGAGAAGGATTTCCCCGTCGTCCTGGAGCATGGAGAGTCTTCGGCCGCGGCTGCCACCTGGGGACCGGCAAATCGCCCGCGCAGGCCCACAGCATGCACAAGCTGCCCGACACCGTCCGGCCCTGGCGGCAAACAACGGATCCGCCCCAGCTCCCGCGAGCGCGCCGTCACCAACCACGCGACCGCCAGCACTGCCGCGTTCAATGCAGGATGAGGCCGGCCTGCTGACTGGGTGCGATGCCGGCGCTCTGGAGGAGTCGCGCGGCACGCGGGCTGCCGGTGCGGACCCAGATCTCGTAGGTACGCAGCCAGTCACGCCGCTCCGGCGGCAACAGGCATTCGGTCACCTCGTGCAGCACATCCACGAAGCGGGTGAACTTGCGCCCGAGCTCCTCGAAGACCTGCGCCAGTGCACGCGAGCGTAGCCCGGCACCAAGCCCTTCGGAGAGTGCCACGTAGGCCTGTCGGCCCATGGCAATGTAGTAATCGACGTCCACCAGCCGCCGTTGCAGGCTGTCGGCGTACAGACCGGCGATGAAGAGTGCCAGGTCTCCCAGCCGCTGCAGGGCGAAGGAGCGCTCGCGCTCGGTCGGGGCATCGATGGCCTCGGCGTAGTAATCGACGAGCACGGGCAGCCTTGCCCCATCCGGCTTCGCGGAGAACACTTGGTCGGTGCGCGAATACGCACACAGGAGGTTGACCAGATACCAGAGGGTGGCGTCATCTGCCTCGAGGCCGGTACGCCGGACCGCAGTGCGCACACAGTCCCCGAACCAGGCCTGAAGGGTATCCGGGATGATGAGCCCGCTCGCAGCGGGGTCGTGCTCTCCGTTTGACATGATGCCTCCTCTGACCGGCTCTTGCGCGGGTGGTCGGTACCGATCTGGTCAGCGGCACCCCCCGGCCAAGCTTCATCCATGAACAAACTGTGCCAGCAGCGTGCCTGACGACTTCAGACCACCGACAGAACGCACGCCCTTGTTCCGTCGAACCTCTTGCGGCAGACGGAATGGAGCGCGGGTGCCCTGGGGCAGCAGTCCGGCTGCCGTCTGACGACGGTCCGTCGAAAACTATAGTGGCACCGTTGGATCGCGTCTCTGACGTGACCCAGCGGAGTGCGGGTTCGCCTCCTGCTGCACAAGCAGGAGGCAAGAGCTTGCTGAACAAGGAAAAGCGCGTGCAGGTTCAATGACATGGCACCCCTCCAGCCGGCCTGCACACTGGTTGCGCAGAGACTACACTCCCGATCCGACGGATACAGCAAGTCAGGCGTCAGGCGCGACACAGAAGCCTGGAAGGCTGGCGGTCGTCTTCCGGACTGCAGGTTGTTTTCCCGACCGCCGTTGAGACTTCACCCACCGGAGGGAGAGGAACATGACAACCTACGTCACTCTCGCCAGCTTCACGGACCAGGGGATCCGCAACGTCAAGGAATCACCAGATCGGCTCGAAGCGTTCAAGGCCATGGCGGAGAAACTCGGGATTGCGATCAAGAGCGTCCACTACACTGCGGGGGCCTACGACATCGTCACCGTCGTCGAAGGGCCCGATGATGAGGTATTGACGTCAGCGCTCTTGAAGCTGAATTCGCTGGGCAACGTTCGAACGCAAACGATGCGCGCCTTCTCTCTGGAGGAGATGAAAGCGATCATCGGCAGGATGCCATGAACTGACGTCGAATCAGCCCATGCAGCGGCCCGTACGGGCGGGCGCAGCCCGCGGAGCGGGTCCGCTGCATGGGCGACGTTGGCAGCAGACTACAGCGCAGATCCGACGGATCCAGGAGGCTATGCCCAGCGCCCCCTGTGTCACCGTGCTTCGGGGGCACGAGACGGCCGGCGGGCAGGGGATGGGATGCCGACGACCGGAGATCTCGGTTCGCCCGTCAGGCGCATTGATCAGAGGCTCACTGGACGTAGGAGGAGGGCAATCATGTTCCGGCCTGTGAAACTGCCGACCGGTGTTCCCGGGTGCCTCCTGCTCCATAGCATGCCGGGACGTTGGGAAGACCTGGACGCCGCCTGGAGTCAGATGACGAAGGACGACGTGCAGTTGATCGTCTGTCTTGCGCCGACGTCAGAGATCCGCGAGAAGTCGCCCGCGTACGGACGCGCGATCGAGTCTGGCACCGTCCCCTGTCAGCTTCTTGCGTTCGAGATCCCGGACTACGAAGTACCCGCTGATCGCGCAGCGTTCTGGAACCTTGCACGTGAGGTGGCTGGGAGACTTCGGGCGGGCGCAACGGTACTGATTCACTGCGGTGCCGGGATTGGGCGGACGGGCACGCTCGCGGCTTCCGTCCTTCTCGCGCTGGGGGAAACAGCGAGTTCCGCCCAACAAGCGGTGTCTGATGCGGGCTCGGATGCCGAGACAGACCCGCAACGGGAACTCATTAAATGGTGCGCCGAACAGGCGCGCCAGACCACGTGACGCCGAACTAGCGTTCCACCCGGCAGACTCCGATGGGCTATACACCAGAGAACTGGGAGCGCTTGCGCGAAAATCTGCTCGCTCTTGCCCGCACTGGCCAAGGAAGCCCCAGTCGGCCAGGTCCTTACCGGCAGATGTATGAGTGGAGTGGCATCCTGACCGGGCCTTCTGGGCGTACGGCTCGGTTTGTTGCGGTTTGCTTGATGCATCCGGACTCGGGGCGGCCTACGCTTGTCACCGCATTCCCGGGGTGATCTGATGTGCAACGGGGGAGAGGGCGAGAGGGTGGGCAACTCGCCGATTTCGCCCTCACCCTGCCCCATTCCCGGGGAGAGAGGGGACGCATACCCTGGCCCAGGTCGGTTGTTCAGAGGTTCGCCAATGCCTCGTTCGAGGCGACCCTCACCGGCGGGGTGTCCGGACGCCTCG
>DBNU01000001.1 GCA_002299125.1 Proteobacteria bacterium UBA664 | reverse complement strand
GCGGGGCGCGGTGCAGCATAGCGGGTCCGCTGGGCCCGAGGTGCATAAGGCCCAGGGGGTAGGCAGCTCGGGGCAGAAGGGCCGGGAGGCGGAGCAGTTGTCCCCGAAACGAGGAGGCCGCTGGGGCCAAGGTGGACAACGTGCAATTGCGCGCTGAGGCGCGCCAGATCGGAGCGATCCGGCAGCGGGCCGGACGTGACATCGGGACGCGTCGGCGATGGTGGGCGATGCAGGGATCGAACCTGCTACCCCTCCCGTGTGAAGGGAGTGCTCTACCGGTGAGCTAATCGCCCGTGGGGCCGTGACGCGAGGGCGGGATTCTAGGCGCGCGCTTCCGGGGCGGTCAATCGCAGCCCGCCCAGTGCGGCGCCCAGTGTGACGCCGGGAGGGGGGGCGAGTGCTGCCGCAGGGGGCCGCAAGGCCGATTGCTATACTCCGCGCCCGCCATCGCCCGGGCCGCGGTTCCCCCAGCCCCCGACCATCCCCACGAGAACCCGCGTCGCATGACCATCGTCACCCGCTTCCCCCCCAGTCCCACCGGCATGTTGCACATCGGGGGCGCGCGCACGGCGCTGTTCTCGTGGCTCTACGCGCGTCGTCATGGTGGTCGCTTCATCCTGCGCATCGAGGATACCGATCTCGAGCGCTCGACCCCCGAGGCCGTGCAGGTGATCCTGGAAGGCATGGCGTGGCTGGGTCTCGAGTGGGACGAGGGGCCCTATTTCCAGACCCAGCGCTTCGATCGCTATCGCGAGGTGGTGGCGCAGATGCTCGCATCCGGTCACGCCTACCATTGTTACTGTTCGCGCGAGACCCTGGAGGAGATGCGCGCCGGGCAGATGGCGCGCAAGGAAAAGCCGCGCTACGACGGCCGCTGCCGCCAACTCGCTGCGCCACCGGCTGCTGCGCCAGCGCCCGTGGTGCGCCTGTGCAATCCCACCGAAGGGGCGGTAGTGGTGCGCGACGCGATCCACGGCGGGGTGGTCTTCGAGAACGCCGAACTCGACGACCTCATCATCGCGCGCAGTGATGGCACGCCTACCTACAACCTCTGCGTGGTGGTGGACGACATCGACATGGGTGTGACGCACGTCATCCGGGGTGACGACCACCTCAACAACACGCCGCGCCAGATGAACATCCTGGCGGCACTTGGGGCACCTGCGCCCGTGTATGCGCATGTGCCGATGATCCTCGGGCCGGATGGGCGCAAGCTGTCCAAACGCCACGGTGCGGTGAGCGTGCTCGAATACCGGCAGGAGGGCTATCTGCCGGAGGCGTTGCTGAATTACCTCGTGCGCCTCGGCTGGTCGCACGGCGACCAGGAGATCTTCTCCATCGAGCAGATGATCGCGGCCTTCGATCTGGATGCGCTGAGCAAGTCCGCTGCCGCGGTCAATCCGGACAAGCTCCTGTGGCTCAACCAGCACTACATCAAGACTGCACCGGTGGAGCGCCTGCTCGCACCCTTCGCCGAGCAGTTGCGGGCGCTCGACATCGATCCCGCGACCGGGCCCGCGCTGGCCGGGATCATCGAATGCCAGCGCGAACGGGCGAAGACGCTGAAGGAGATGGCCCTGGCCAGCCGCTTTTTCTTCGAGGCACCGACAGTGTTCGAGGAGAAGGCCGCAGCGAAGAATCTGGGTGCCGAGGCGCGCCCGGTGCTGCTGGCGCTGCGCGCGGCCCTGCAGGCGTTGCCGGAATGGACCGCGACCGCCGTGCATGGCCTCGTGGAGGGACAGGCCGCAGCCTTGGGCCTCGGTCTGGGCAAGGTCGCCCAACCACTGCGGGTGGCCGTGAGCGGTGGAGGCGTGTCGCCACCCATCGACGCCACCCTGGCCCTGCTCGGCCCCACGCGCACCCTGCCGCGCATCGATCACGCCCTCGCCTGGATCGGCACCTGAGAGGGTGTGAATAGATCTGCTGCGCGTCCCGAAGCGCTCGTTGGGCAGTGCTCGCTCCTCGCCTATCTGTCTGATATGTCTCGTCGCTGCGCGCCGCCCGCCTTGACCTCGGGCTGCTCGCGACGATTTCTTCACACCCTCTGAGTGATCGCGGCGGTATGGCCGCTTGTGCAGGAAGGGCTTGATCGTTGTGGCAAGACCGATTAAGGACTAGATTTGGTCTTTCTCGATTGGGAGAGCAGGGCCATGCGCTACTCGTCTCAGGTCAAACCCATCAGCTACCTCAAGGCCAATGCCGCCGAGGTGCTAGAGCGCCTTGCCGAACAGCGTGAGCCCCTGATCATCACGCAGAACGGCGAGGCCAGGGCCGTGCTTCAGGACGTCGCTTCCTACGAAGAGACGCAGGAGACGCTGGCCCTGCTCAAGATCCTTGCGCTCGGTCAGCAGGACGTCGAGGCCGGTCGGGTCAAGCCGGCGGCCGACGTGGTAGCGCGCCTGCGAGTCAAGGGTCCGACCGGCTGATGGCTCGTGGAGGGATCCAATACGAGGTCCTGCTTACTCGCGGTGCAGAGCAGGATCTCGACGCGATCCATGACTACATCGCCGAGTTCGACAGCCCGGCAAGCGCGGATCACGTGCTCGACCGGTTGCTGGATGTCGTACAGGGCCTGGCACAGTTTCCTGAACAGGGCGGTTACCCGAGGGAATTGGTCGCGCTGGGCATCAAGGATTATCGCCAAACGATGTTCAAGCCCTACCGGGCCATCTACCGTGTCCTCGGCAGGCAGGTCGTCATCTACCTCATCGTGGATGGTCGTCGCGACTTGCGGTCCCTGCTGGCCCGACGACTGCTTGGCGCGTGATCCGCATCCGCCAGTTGGCCTGTGCGGGGGCCTTGGCCTGGGCGCGGAGACACGCCAATCGGTTCGGACCCAGGCGTCGCTGACTGCTGCCGGTGGTTGACAGGTCTCCGGGGCGGGACCAGAATCCGCGGCTCGCGATGGGGCCATAGCTCAGCTGGGAGAGCGCTACAATGGCATTGTAGAGGTCGCGAGTTCGATCCTCGCTGGCTCCACCATCCTCGTCCGGGTCGCATCCGGACCCTTGCGGTCACGAAGTCCCCATCGTCTAGAGGCCTAGGACACCTCCCTTTCACGGAGGCGACCGGGGTTCGAATCCCCGTGGGGACGCCATCCCGGCCAGTCCGGCGCGCCCGATCTCTGCTTCACCCCGCGTGCAGTCACCGCGCTTATCTCCTGTTGCTGATTGCCGACCCGTCGGCATCCCGGCTGCCACTCCTGCCGGGATCTGGCAGGCTGCCTCGGTCTGCCCTGAAACCCCTCCCCGGAGGTCTCGCCATGCAATCTCTTCTCGCGCCGATCTCGGCCGGTACCCTGTCACTGCCCAACCGGGTCATCATGGCCCCGCTCACTCGCTGTCGCGCGGAGCCGCAACACGTGCCCGGTGACCTCATGGTCGAGTACTACCGGCAGCGTGCCGGGGCCGGGCTCATCATCGCCGAGGCAACCATGGTGCAGGCCGGCAACTCGGCCTTCTGGAGCGAGCCGGGGATCCATTCGGCCGCGCAGGTGGCCGGCTGGCACCGTGTCACCGACGCCGTGCACGCCGAGGGCGGGCGCATCCTGTTGCAACTCTGGCATGGCGGTCGCGCCTGTCATCCGCTCATGAACGCCGGCGCACAGCCCGTGGCTCCGAGCCCCATCGCCATCGACGGCGAGGTCCACACCCCCACAGGCAAGGCAGCCTACGTGGTGCCGCGTGAACTCACCGACGCAGAGTTGCCCGGTATCGTCGCGGCCTTCGTCGTGGCCGCCCGCAACGCACGCGCGGCAGGGTTCGACGGGGTGGAAGTTCACGGCGCGAACGGTTACCTGCTCGATGAATTTCTGCGCGACGGCAGCAATCAGCGCAGCGGTCCGTGGGGCGGACCCATCGCACAGCGTGCCCGTCTGCTGCTCGAGGTGGTCGATGCCGTGATCGCGGAGTGGGGTGCGGGTCGTGTGGCCGTACGCATCTCGCCGCTCAACAGCTTCAACTCGATGCAGGACAGCGATCCCGTCGCCTTGACCCGCTACGTGGCACGCGCCCTGTCCGAGCGCGGCATCGCCTTCCTGGACTTCATGCGTGGGGACATCCTCGGCATTCAGAAGGGCGACGTCCTGAGTCCGGCGCGCGAATGTTTCGAGGGGGTGCTGGTGGGCAACGTGGGCTATACGGCGGAGGAGGCCGACGCCGCCATCGCCGCCGGTCTCATCGACGCCGTGGCCTTGGGTCGCCCATTCATCGCCAATCCCGATTTGGTGGCCCGTCTACGTCTCGGTGCTTCGCTTGCCCGATCTGACATGGCCTCCTGGTACACGCCCGGCCCGGTCGGTTACATCGACTATCCGGCGCTCGCAGCGGCCCCGGGCTGAGGCCACTGCGACAGCACACGGACCGGACTGTTGGCTTACCGCACGCACCGGCCCTGGCGGCGAGTGCGGCGTGCGGGGATGACGCTGTGACCTTTCCTCTCAGAAGCGCACGCCAAAGGTGACGATGGCGCTGCGTCCGGGTGCCGTGGCACCGACACCGCCGGCGAAGCCGGGTAGCCGATAGGTGGTGTCGGTCAGGTTGTCGACCGTGATCTGCACCGACACATGCGGATCGGGATGCCACGCCGCGTTGATGGAGTGGAGCACGAAGCCGGGCTCGGTGTCGTAGAGGTTGCAGATCGGCAGGATGAAGGGGCAGTCCGGCCGAGCCCCGACCACCACCAGTCTGGGACCATTGGCGCGGATGCGATAACCCGCTGTGAAGCTCGCACCGAAGCGGCGTTGCAGCATGACTTGCAGTACGTCGCCGGGGAGATCGAACAGTGGTTGCGGGCCGCGGTCGGCCGGAGTGGTGAAGCGTAGAAGATCCGGGTTGGAGTTGCGCGTGAAGTAGGCCTGACCGAGATCGAAGAAGCCATTGATGGTCGTGCCGGTGAGGCCGAAATTCCAGCCGCCGCTCTGGTAGTTGAGCTCGAATTCCATGCCCTCACGTCGTTCGATGCCCGGTTGGGTGATGGCCCCGGTCACCACATCCTCGAAGATGGATTCAAGCGTGTTGCGCACATCCGAGCGATAGAAGGTGAGCTTGGCGAAGAGGTGATCGCCGTCGCGGAGCAGGCTCTCGCCGAGCCAGCTCGCGCCTACCTCGTAGTTGTGCGCCTCTTCGGGCACATAGGCATCGCCGCAGATCGCGTTGGCGCGTGCGAGTGGCTGGGTTGGCCAGGCGTCCAGGGCAGCCAGAAAGGTGTCGAGGGCGGCGAGATAGGCGTCAAGCGCCAGGAGGTGGGCGTCCATGGCGGCCATGAAGGCAGTCGTGCCGGCAAAGCCGGGGGGGAACTCTGCGCGCCTGGGTGCCACGGGCGGGCCTGCGGGCGGACTCGGCTGGGCAATGAACTGGCTGAAGAGCTGACAGCGGGAGAAGGCCCCGGCGGTGAAGAATTCATCGATGAGGGGTGGGCGGAAGGCCTCGAACCAGTCGGCAAACAGGGTGAGGCTGCCGCCGCCCGGCACGTACTCGATGCCCGCACCGGGAGACATTCTCACGAAAGCGAGTTCCTCCCCCGAGCCCTGTGCGCGCAGCAGATCGACCGTAGGCCCCGCCGCGTTCACCTGGTAGCGATCCATGCGCACGGCCGTGGTCAGGCGCAGGTCCTGCCAGTCGAGCGCGTGTTCGACGAAGCCGCCGAAGGCGCGCTT
This sequence comes from Proteobacteria bacterium UBA664, assembly GCA_002299125.1. Classification (GTDB taxonomy): domain Bacteria; phylum Pseudomonadota; class Gammaproteobacteria; order UBA7966; family UBA7966; genus UBA7966. The sequence goes on along the minus strand of DBNU01000001.1, from coordinate 5,451 downwards.
GGTGCCCGGAGGTTGCGCCATGTTCACTTGGCGAACGAGGTCGAGCCGCTCGCGGATCGTGTCGCGTGCCTCCTGGTTACCCTGGAATCCGAAACGCAGTTCACCGCCGAACGACCCGAGGTCCCAGGCGCTGCGATTGCGCACATCGAGCGTCTGGATGTCGAAATCAAAGAAGTCGTTGCCCCCCCCCGCGAGCCGGCTACCGCGGTCGGTCACGTTTTTCTGCGTCTGCCCCACGCTGCCCGTGAGATTGATCCAGGAGATGGGCTTCCATTCCCACTGGAACGCCTGCGAGTTCTCGCTGGTCTCGCGGCGCACGAGCCCGAAGATGCCGGGGCCACCGCCGGTAGCGTCCAGAGGCTGCAGCCCCGCGAAGGTGCCCTCGCGGTGGAGCAGGCTGGCGAATCCGCGACTGCCTGTAGCCGCGATCTTGTAGAGCCCCGACGTGACGTTTTCGGAGGAGTTCGGCAGCGTCTCGCCGCTCGGTAGTCGGAAATCGTCACCACTGCGATTGACCTGACTCACCAGCAGATCGAGCCATTCGACGGGGCGCGCGTAGAAGTTGCCGATGAACTGCTCGGAGCGATCATTGGCGCCGTGGGCAAAACGCAGCTCCCCACCCCAGCGCTCGTCGTCCCTGAGCAGATCTTTGGCGTCGAGTGTCTCGATCAGCACCACCCCGCCGAGTGCGCCGGAGCCCTCGGTGAGGGTGGCGGCCCCGCGCAGCACGTCCACCTGACGGACCAGGCTCGGGTCGATGTCGACGCCGGTGCCGTAGCGGTATTTCTCGAAGTTTTGTGAGGCACCGTCCACGCGCACGAGCACGTCCTCGTTGTCACCGAAGCCGCGGATCACGATGCGCTTGCCCTGCGAGCGCGGGCCGCCCTCGATGACGACCCCCGGCGTCCCTTGCAGGGTCTCGTAGAGGTCCCGGGGCGCATTGCGCTGGATGTCCTCCCGGGTGATGCGGTTGGTGGCGCGTGCGGGATTCTCGCGCACCGGGTCGTGCACGCGCACGGCCTTGACCTCTACCTCTTCGAGTACCGCGTCGGCCCCGGCTGGCGCAGTCGCGGTCGAATCGGCAGTACGCATCGGCATCGCCTCGAGGACACGCTCGTCCTCGCTCGCCTTCGCGGTCTCACGGGGCGTGTCCTCCTCGGCCTGCGCTAGCGCGCGCTCGGCATTTGCGGCCCGCGTGCCGATCGGGGTGCCGATGAGGAGCAGGAGGGCCAGGCATGGCTCGACCAGACGCCAGTGCCGGGAGTGGCGCGGTTTCACGTGCGGGTGTGGGTGTGGAGTGACTGGTCGGACGAAGAGCAGGTCACGCCCCGCAGTCCCTGCGGCAGTCGGCTGCGGGGACCGGGAGGTGCCGCTGCGGCCGGTTGCGGGCTTCAGCCGCCGAGACGGCTGCGACCGACCAGTCCCAGCATGCCGGCCAGCAGTCCGACGCCGCCCGGGATGGGCACGTTCACGGGTGCCGGCGGGGTGGGCGGCAGGACGGGTGCCGGTCCGACGTCGATGCGGAGGGCATCGAGGCTGTTGTGCACCGACAGGGCGCGGAACTCGAGCGCGAACAGATCTCGGTCAGTCAACCGCTCGAAGCCCGACCAGAGGAATAGGTACTGATTGTCCACCCCACCGTTCGGGGCACCCACACCGGGGGGGGCAAGCCCGGTGCCCGCAGCCAACACGGTCCGGCTGGTCCAGGGCAGGCCGTTCAGCAGCAGGCTTGTTGCGTTCAGATCGCTGCCAAGCACGGCGATCTGCACGGCGACGGTGAAGCGGCCCGCAGCGAGCGCGGTGGGCACGAACAGGCCGGTGAAGTCGTTCACGTCCACCAGGGAGTAGATGTTGCGGCTGCCGGTGACGAAGGCACCGGGGTTGTTGGCGAGCAGCAGGGCGGTGTTGAGGTTGTGCTGGCCGAGGTCGGGGATGCGATCGGCCGTGCTGTCGAACACGTTCCAGCCTGCGTGCAGGGTGCCGGCGCTGCCGCGGGTCCAGCCGCCCCAGGTGGCGGTGGCCGGATCCTGGAAGGCATCGGGAGGCGGAAAGGCGGCCGCCAGCGAGGCCGGTGCGAGACCGACCCCGAGGGCCAGTGAAAACGAACGGGAAAGCAGCAAGTGATACATGCGGGTGGTCCTCTGTGCTGTGGACGCGGCGGGCGGCAGCGATTGCAGCCCCGCGCTGGTTGAAGTGCGTCCTGGCGCGGCGCCCCACCCGCTGGGGCCGCCTTGCCGTGATTCATGTCTGCGGATGCAGGTCTTGCCCCGTCAGGTCCCTCGGCGACGGGTCGCGAGGCCGAGTCCGGCCACGGCTGGGGCCAGCAGCCAGACCGCGGCCGGCAGCGGTATCACCGGTCCCACATCGACGCTGAAGGCGGCGAGGCTGTTGTGCAATGCCGCCGCCCTGAGGTCGAAGACCAGGGGTTCCCGTGCATCTGCCCGCTCGAAGGCGGACCACAGGAAAAGGTACTCGTTGTCCACGCCACCCCCCCCACCGGGGGTGGGTGGGTGCCCGGGAGGGAGGAGGGCCTGGCCCCGACGCAGCATGGATCTGCTGGTCCAGGGCTGGCCGTTCAAGGTGAGGCTCTGATGGTCGATGTTGCTGCCCATCACCGCGATCTGCACGGCAACCGGGCGCGGGCCGGCGTCAAGTTGAGTGGGCCTGATGATGGAGGTGAACTCGTTCACTGTCGTGAACGAATAGAGATTGCGGGTGCCTGACAGGAAGGTCCCCGGGCTGACAGCCATGAACAGTGTATCGCGCACGTTGTGCTGGCCGATGTCTGGATGGCGGTCTGTGGTGCTGTTGAACAGATCCCAACTGGCCCAGAGCGTTTCGGGGTCGCCGCGGGTCCAGCCACCCCAATTGGGTGCGGTGGTGGGGTCCTGGAATGCCGTCGCCGATCGCGCGACATCGGTGTGGATCCTCTCGGCGAGCGCCGTGGTGGGCAGGGTCGCGGCAAGGGCCGCAGAGATGGCCAGGGACAGGGTGTGCAGACGATGTGACATGCGGGTTTCCTCGAAGGTGTAGGCGAGGCGAGCTGCGCAAGTTGCAGCCCCGCGGGGTGAAAGGTTGTTGCTCAAGGGATCGGTGCTGAAACTTCGGCAGATCACCCCACCCGCTGGGGTCGCCCTGCCGCAGGCCGCTTGTCCGGCCCGGGATGGCCCCGGCGGATTGCCTGTCCGCCGGGGCCAGTTCTTGCCGTGGTCAGGCCTCCCGGCGGCGGGCCGCGAAGGTCATGGCCGAGAGGGCGGAACCCAGCAGCCAGACAGCGGCTGGCACGGGCACCGGGGCGGCATCGAGGGTCAGCGCGTCCAGGCTCATGTGTGACGCCGGGGCGGCGAAGGCCAGGGTCAGGTCACGGCCGGCGGCCAGGCGCCAGATGAAGAGGTTGTCGATCTGATCACCGCCGAAGCCACCGAGTGCCAGTCGAGAGAGCTCCTGGCGGTGGTCAGGGGCCACGCCGTTCAGGAGGATGCTGGCCGGGTCGAGTTCGGTGCCCAGGGTGCGCGTCTGCAGGGCGACCTGGAAGGGCAGGGCACCGTTGTTCTGGAACTCCAGGGTGAAGCGGTTCGCCAGCACCACGCTGTAGATGTTGCCGCCCCCGGTGACGAAGCTGCCACCACTGGTTTCGGTCACCCGGAAGGTCGAATCACCGAACTGGGTGAAGGTCGGGCCGCCCGGGGTGGTGGCACCGCCGATGAGGCTGTTGGCTGCCACGTCGGGTGTGGTGTCGACGATGATGCCGCCCCGAGGGGTTTCATCAGCGAAGAAATTCCAGCCGGCGTAGAGCGTGCCGGGCGTGCCGCGGGTCCAGCCGCCCCAGGTGGCGGTGGCAGGGTCTTGAAAGGCGGCCGCGGCGTTGCCGGCGGTGAGGGCAAGGGCGAGTGCGGTGAGGTTTGGAGCGAAGCGTGACATGGCGGGTATTCCTCAATCTGGCAGGCGATCGGTAGGGCATGGCGCGCAAGCGGTCGCCCGGCGAAGGTTGCTGCTGGTGGTTGGCACCGCGTCACGGGCACCCCACCCGCTGGGGCCGCCGTGTTTCTCTTCTTGGCTGCACCGCCGCGAGGCGGTCCGGCCGCGCCGTCAGCGCGTCGCGCTACGGCGTATGGTTCGGGAGGGGCCGCGGTGCCGTGACCCCTCCCTTCCCCGGGCGGATCCGGCGACCTGTGCCGCCGCCGGATCCGCACGAAGACTTCAGGATTCTGTGGTCAGCCTCCGCCGCTTCGGTCCTCGGTCGCTGAACCGGCCGGGGGCTGCCAGCCCGGGCCCGCGGGCCTGCCGGGTTCCGGGCCGGTGTCGACGACAAAACGGTACTGGTGACCGAAGTGCAGGATGATTTCCTTTTGGCCACGCTTGAGGATGCGCGACTCCACCCGCAACTCGCCGTAACCGTCATGCGCGACCATGCTGCGCAGGAGTCCGCCCAGGTGGGTCTCGACCACCGCTACGCTGACCGGGCCGGTCGGCTTGCCCGAGCCGGCCCCGTTGCAGGAGGTTGTCTGGGATGTGCTGGATATGCTTGACATGAGGACTCCCGTCGCGGAGGGCAGGCCGTTCCAGCCAGCCTTGGCTGGTGCTGGCGACGCACTGCTGGTCGCCTGTTGCCGTGGTGATTGCGTGAACGATAACGATTCGCAATACTAACCGCAACACTTTCCCGAGGACAGATTCGAATGCCACGTGCTGCATGGCGGGTATTGCCACCGCTGATCCTGTCCATGGCGCTGTTTGCCCACGGCGTTGCGATTGCCCCGGTCGCTGCGGCCGACGGCAGCCATCCACCCGCGCCCTCGCCGGTAGCCAATCCCTACCGCGTGCCGGACGCGGCGCTGCCGCGCACGCTGGCGCTCGGCTCCGGGATCGCCGAGGCCGTGTGCGAACTCGGTGCCTGCGGATCGCTCATCGCCGTCGACCAATCCGCGCGCGGCGTCGCCGCCGTGGCCGGGCTGCCCCAGGTCGGCTACTTCCGGGCGCTGTCGCTCGAGCCGCTGCTCGCGCTCGAACCCACTCTGGTGCTGGCGAGCGCGCACGCCGGGCCACCCGCCGTACTCGCGGGCCTTGAGAGCGCCGGCGTGCGGGTGGTCACGGTGCCCGAGGAACCCACCATCCAGGGGCTGGGGGCAAAGCTGCGCGCCATCGGCGCGGCCCTCGGGCTGTCCGCCGCGGCCGCCGCCGAGGCGGAGCGGATCGAGGGCGAACTCACCAGCCTCGGTGAGGCGCTGGCTGCCATCGCGGCGCGTCCGCGCGCCGTGTACCTGTTCGGGATCGGCGGCGGTGGCCTGCAGGCGGCGGGTCAGGGCACGCTCGCCGATGGCCTGATGCGCCTCGCTGGCCTCGAGAACGGCTTTGCCGAGGCTGAGGGTTACCACGCGATCTCGGCCGAGGTGCTGCTCATGCTGCAACCCGATTTCATCCTCGTCGGGGAGCAGACGCTGGCGGCCCATG
>DBNU01000064.1 GCA_002299125.1 Proteobacteria bacterium UBA664 | reverse complement strand
GCGCTGCCGAGGACACGGCCACTGCGCCCATCAACCCGTATGGCCAGTCGAAGCTCATGAGCGAGCTGATGCTGGCCGATCTATCGCGTGCCACGGCCATGCGGCACGTCACCCTGCGCTATTTCAACGTGGCCGGATGCGATCCGGGCGGGCGGATCGGGCAATGCACGCCGGGCGCGACCCTGCTCATCAAGGTCGCGGCTGAGGTCGCGATCGGCAAGCGACCGGGGCTGGCCGTCTTCGGGACCGACTATCCAACCCGAGATGGCACCGGAGTCCGGGATTACATTCATGTGGTGGACTTGGCCCGAGCCCATCTCGACGCCTTGATCCACCTCGAGGGCGGTGGCGAATCACTCACCCTCAACTGCGGCTACGGTCACGGCTATTCGGTACGCGAGGTCATCGCGGCCGTGGAGGCCGAGGCCGGTCACCCCTTACCGGTCAGCGAACATCCGCGCCGCGCTGGCGATCCGCCGGAACTCATCGCTGAGACCGGGCGCATCCGCTCGATGCTCGGGTGGGTGCCGCAGTACGACGATCTCCGCCTCATCGTGCGCACCTCGCTCGCCTGGGAGCGCAAGCAACAAGAGAATCCGTGGCGGCACCCGTCTTCCTGAACCTGCCCTGGACGGGACTCCCGCCTGCACCAGCCACGGGGTGCCATGGCGGACGCGCGCCATGTGCCTTCAAGCGGCAACCATCTCGCGCCGAAAGCCTCCCCGTTCCTCCCGCCCCGGCTGCCGCAGCACAGAGCCCACGCCAGTGACCTCCCGCCCTGGGCAGCAACCGGATGCCCGACCACTCATCGCCCACGTCGTGCATCGACTGGATTTCGGCGGCCTGGAAAACGGGCTCGCCAATCTGTTGCACCGGCTGCCACGCGAGCGCTTCCGACATGCGGTGGTGAGCCTGACCAACAGCACCGACTTCCGCGAACGGCTGCCGCCCGGCGTGCCAGTGGTCGAACTCAACCGTCGCAGCGGTCAGGACTGGGGCCTTTACCTGAAGCTCTTGCGAACCTTCCGTAGCCTGCGTCCCGCCCTGGTGCACACCCGCAATCTGGCCACACTCGAGGCGCAGATCCCGGCCCTCGCCGCCGGCGTGCCTGCGCGCGTGCACGGAGAACATGGGCGCGACATGCACGACCTCGACAACCGCAGCCGACGCTACATCTGGATGCGGCGTGTGCTCAGCCCGCTCGTGCATCGTTACACGGCCGTGTCACAGGAACTGACGGACTATGTGACCAACGAGGTCGGGATCAGCGCAGCGCGGGTGAGCCGCATCTGCAACGGCGTTGATACCGACCGCTTCGCACCGCGCACACCGCGTCCACCGCTGCCGGACGGGGAAGCGGCCGCGCGTCTTGCCGGCCGCAGGCTCATCGGCAGCATCGGCAGAATGCAGGCGGTCAAGGATCCGCTCAACCTGGTTCGGGCCTGGTCACTGCTGCTCCGGGACAATCCCGGTCTCGCGCATCGGACCGGTCTCGTGCTGATCGGCGCGGGTCCACTGCGTGCCGAGGCCGAGGCACAACTGGCCGCGCAGGGGCTCGCCCACACGGCCTGGCTGCCGGGTGCGCGCAGTGACACGCCCGCGATCCTCGCCGCCCTCGATCTCTTCGTGCTGCCCTCGCTGGCCGAGGGGATCTCCAATACGGTGCTCGAAGCCATGGCGAGTGGGCTGCCGGTGGTGGCCACCGATGTGGGTGGCAATCGGGAGCTGGTCACGCCGGGCAAGACCGGTACGCTCGTTCCGCGGGCCGATCCCGAGGCCCTTGCGCACGCCGTGGCTGCCTACCTCGCCGATGACCTCCTGCGCGCACGCCAGGGTGCGGCGGCTCGCGAGCGGGCCGTGCGGGACTTCAGCCTCGACACCATGGTGGCCGGCTACCGCGACATCTACGAAGCGCTGACGCCTCGACCCACCGGACTCTGAACCGATGCGCATCCTGCATGTATTCGACCATTCCCTGCCGTTGCACAGCGGCTACACCTTCCGCTCGCGTGCCATCCTCAAGGCGCAGCAGGCCATGGGCCTTGTGCCCGTCGCCCTGACCGGCCCCAAGCAGGGTCTGGCCACCGGCGCGCTGGAAACCATCGACGGCATCGACTTCCACCGCACTCCGCTGCCTAGGCGCTGGTTCGAGCGGGGTCTCTTCGAGCCCTGGGGCGTGGTGGCGGCACTGCGCCGACGCATCCTGGAACTTGCCCCACGACTGCGTCCGGATCTCATCCATGCCCACTCCCCCGCGCTCGATGGCATGGCGGCCGTGCTGGCCGGCCGGCGTCTCGGTCTGCCCGTCGTCTACGAGGTGCGGGCCTTCTGGGAAGACGCCGCGGTGGACCACGGCACCAGTCGCGCCTGGGGGCCGCGCTACCGTCTGACCCGGGCGCTGGAAACCTGGGTCCTCCAGCGCGCTGATGCCGTGACCGCCATCTGTCAGGGCCTGCTCGACGACATCGCCGCGCGGGGCATCCCGGCCGCACGACTCACCCAGATCCCGAATGCGGTCGACCCGGAGGCCTTCGCCGCCGGTGCCGAACGCGATCCCCTGCTCGCCGAGCGCCTGGGCCTGCCGCCCGCAGGACCCGTCATCGGTTTCATCGGCTCCTTCTACGCCTACGAGGGTCTCGACCTGCTCATCGAGGGTTTTATCCGTCTGGCCCGGGAGCACCCGACCGCGGCGCTGCTCCTGGTCGGCGGCGGGCCCGAGGAGGCGGCGCTGAAGGCGCAGGCAGCGCGCGCTCCAGTGGCGGCGCGCATCCACTTTGCTGGACGGGTGCCGCACGCCGAGGTGCCGCAGTACTACGCCCTCATCGATCTGCTGGCCTATCCGCGCCACCGCATGCGCCTGACCGAACTCGTCACCCCGCTCAAGCCCCTGGAAGCGATGGCCGGGCGCCGGCCTTTCTGTGCCTCGGACGTCGGTGGCCATCGGGAACTGATCCGCGACGGCGAGACCGGCTACCTGTTTCCGGCCGACGATGCGGCTGCCCTTGCGGAGCGGTTGGCTGCAGTGCTCGATGCCCGCGGTGACTGGGAGCGAGTGCTCGACGCCGGGGAACGCTACGTGCGCGAGGAACGCAACTGGACGAACTCCGTCTCCCGCTATCGGGTGGTCTATGCGGCCGCCCAGGCCAATGCCCGGAGAAGGCAACCATGAACCCCCTGCCCTCGCAGCCCCACCTGCCGCTGGCCTGGCGGACGCCCCTGGTCTGGCTGCTGCTGCTGCTCGGCCTGGCTGTGGCGCTGTTTGCGGCCACGGCGGTCTCGATGCCAGCCGTCTGGCAGCGCTCGGAGACCTTTGCCCACGGCTGGATCATCCTGCCCATCAGCCTGTGGCTCATCTGGGAGCGACGCGCCGCGCTTGCGGTGCGCGCGCCAGCACCGGCGTGGTCAGTCCTGCCAGTCGTGGCCGGTCTCGGCTTCCTGTGGCTGCTCGGAGAGGTCACCGGCACGCTCATCGTTCAGCAGTACGCCTTCGTGGCACTGCTCATCGGCATCACCGTGGGTGTACTGGGGTTCGAGGTGGCGCGCCTGATCGCCTTCCCGCTCGCCTTCCTGCTCTTCGCCGTACCCTTCGGTGAGGGGCTGATCGCGCCACTGATGGACTTCACCGCCCACTTCTCGGTGGCACTGTTGCGGGCGACCGGTATCCCGGTCCTCCACGAAGGCACGTTCATCACACTGCCGAGCGGCGACTGGTCGGTGGTCGAGGGCTGCAGCGGCCTGCGCTACCTCATCGCCACCATCACCCTTGGCTGCCTGTACGCCTATCTCACCTACCAAAGCCCCTGGCGCCGGGCCGTGTTCGTCCTGGCCTGTATCATCGTGCCAGTAATTGCCAATGGCATACGTGCTTACATGATCATGCTGATCGGACACATGAGCGACATGCAGCTCGCCACGGGGGTCGATCACCTGCTCTATGGCTGGGTCTTCTTCGGTCTCGTGATCTTCGTGATGTTCGCCGTCGGCTCCTTCTGGCGCGAGCCGCCAGAGCGTTTCGACGCGCCGTCCTCGGAACAGGAGGCCACCGTGCCGAGCAGACGCCCCGCCTTCTGGCCGCAGGCCCTGGGCTACGTGCTCGTCCTCGCCACCTTCCCCGCCTGGGCCTGGCTGTCCCGCCCCGACCCTCGCCTCGCGCCCCTCGAACTGCCCGCTCGAATGGCGGCCCTCGAGCGCGCACCGGGCGAGCGGGTCATCACCTGGGAGGCGGAAACACACGGTGCCGATCAACGGGCCAGCGCCGTCTACCGGGCCAGCGCATCCCCGGCGAGCTCGCCCGGTGCCGCAGGCGGGGGTGACTGGGTCTACGCCGAGGTGACCTGCTGGGCGAGCTCGCGTCAGGACGCGGAGCTCCTCAACTCCCAGAATCGTCTCCTGCGGCAGAAGCATCCGGACTGGGACATGCTTCCGGCGGGCATCCGCCCGACCGGACATGAGCGCCCCGAACAAGTGCGCGAGGCAGAGATCCGATCGCGCTCGCAGAAGGGCGAGCGCCTGCTCGTCTGGGACTGGTGGTGGCTGGGTGGGGAGCACTTCACCCATCCCCACTACGGCAAACTGCGCGAGGCCTTGCAGCGACTCTCCGGGGGCGATACCCGTGGCTGCTGGCTGGTCGCCGCGACGCCGCTGGTGGCGGAGGATGCCGCGAGGGAGCGGCTGGCGACCTTCACCGCGACACTCGCCGCCTGGCAGGACAGCCCCTAGCAAAGGAACGAAGCATGTGTGGAATCGTCGGTTTGTACGCCCCCTCCCGTGCCCTCGCGATCGCGCGCGAGGCCGTCCTGGCCATGAACCAGGCCCAGTTCCACCGCGGTCCCGATGAGGGTGGGCAGTACCATGCCTCGGGGCTCGGCCTCGGCCACCGGCGGCTCTCGATCATCGACCTCGCGAGCGGCCAGCAACCGCTGTTCAACGAGGATGGCACGGTGGTCGTGGTCTTCAACGGTGAGATCTACAACCACGCCGAGCTCATGCCCGAACTCGCCGCACGCGGCCACCGCTTCCGTACCCGCTGCGACACGGAGGTCATCGTGCATGCCTGGGAGGAATGGGGCGAAAAGTGCGTCGAACGCTTCCGCGGCATGTTCGCCTTCGTGCTCTACGACGCGCGCCGGGATTGTCTCTTTGGGGCCCGCGATCGGCTGGGCGTCAAGCCGCTTTACTACGCGCACCTTCCCGATGGCAGCTTCGCCTTTGCCAGCGAGATGAAATCCCTGCTCACCCTGCCGACCCTGGGACGCACCCTCGATCCCCTGGCGGTGGAGGACTACTTCGCTTACGGCTACGTGCCGGAGCCCCGCAGCATCTACCAGGAGATCCGCAAGCTCGAACCCGGCTTCCGCTTCCTGCACGAGCGCGGCGGGGCCTCGCGGCTGCGCCTGTCGCGCTACTGGGACGTGCCCTTCGAGCCGCATCCCCCGGCGCGCGAAGAAGACATCGCCCACGAGCTCGTCGAGCGCCTGCGCGAGGCCGTGCGCATCCGCATGGTGGCCGAGGTACCTCTGGGTGCCTTCCTCTCCGGTGGCGTGGACTCGAGCAGCGTGGTGGCGCTGATGGCCGGGCTCAGCGACAAGCCCGTCGAGACCTGCGCCATCGCCTTCGCCGATCCACGCTTCGACGAGAGCGCGCACGCGCGTCTGGTGGCCCAGCGTTATCACACCAACCACCACGAGGAACGGGTCGACGCCGATGACTACGACCTCATCGATCGCCTGGCCGCCTGTTACGACGAACCCTTCGCCGACAGCTCGGCCCTGCCGACCTGGCGCGTCTGCCAGATGGCCCGCCGTCACGTGACCGTTGCGCTGTCCGGGGATGGCGGCGACGAGAATTTCGCCGGCTATCGGCGCTATCGCTGGCATCAGAGCGAGGAGCGGCTTCGTGCACTCCTGCCCATCGGCCTGCGCCGGGCCTTCTTCGGCCCGCTCGGGCGGCTCTATCCCAAACTCGACTGGGCGCCCCGCTGGATCCGCGCGAAGAGCACCTTCGAGGCCCTGGCCCGAGACAGCCTGGAGGGTTACTTCCACGGGCTGTCCATTCTCCATGATGGCCTGAGGATTCCTCTCTACACTGCTGATTTCAAGCGATCTCTCGGCGGCTATCACGCGCTAGAAGTGCTGCGGGACCATGCCGGTCGCTGCCCTACCGAAGACCCGATCGGTCGGGTGCAGTACCTGGACATGAAGACCTACCTACCGGGTGACATCCTCACCAAGGTCGATCGCGCCAGCATGGCGCACGCCCTCGAAGTGCGGGTGCCCCTGCTCGATCACCTCTTCACGGGCTGGGTGTCCGGACTCCCCTCCGGGCAGAAGCTCCGTGGCCAGGAAGGCAAGTACATTTTCAAGAAGGCCATGGAACCCCTTCTGCCGAAAGAGATCCTCTACCGGCGCAAGATGGGTTTCGCGGTGCCCGTGGCGGCCTGGTTCCGGGGCCCGCTGAAGGAGCGGCTGCGGGCCGAGCTGCTGGGGTCCGGCTGCTCGGACCTCGGGATCTTCGAGGCCCGGCAGGTCCGGAGGCTGGTCGACGATCACATCGCCGGCGTGCGCGATCACTCGGCCCCGCTGTGGTCGCTGCTGATGTTCCGTGCGAGCCTCACCCATCTGCAATCCCTGACACGCCCCGTTACCGGGCAGGCGGCCTGAAGCCATGCTCGGCGCACTCATGCCCCCGACCAGCAGCCACAGCGCCCCGAGGCCAGCATGAGTCAGGTCAGGCCACGCGTGGCAGACGTAGCCCCACCACCGGAGCGCCCTGACCACACCCGTGTCAGGTCGCAGCGACCGCGTCTGCCGCCCGTGCCGCCGCGACTGCGCCTGCCGCTCTGGCTGCCCCTGGCTTGGGCGGTGCTCATCGCCTACGGCTCGCTGTTGCCCTTCCATTACGTCCCGATCAGCCTCGCCGAGGGCGTTCAGCGCTTCCAGAACCTGCCCTTGCTCATGCTCGGTGCAGAACAACGTGCCGACCTGCTGGCCAATTTCCTGCTCTACCTGCCGCTCGGCTTTGGCCTGGCGGCGGCCCTGCCGGGCCGAAGCCCAAATGTGGCCGCCGGCCTCCTCGCCACGGTCCTGGGCTGCACCCTGGCCCTCGCCATCGAATTCACCCAGGCCTGGTTTCCCAACCGCACGGCCTCGCTCAATGACCTCATCGCCGAATGCGTCGGCAGCGGCGGGGGCGTGTTGATCTATCGCCTGTCGGCCGCCTCCATGGCCCGTTGGGTGGGGGCCCTGACACGCCCTGAGAAGGCACCGCTGGTCGACGCGGCGCTGGCCCTGTACGCGCTGGCGTGGCTGTCCATGGCCCTCTTCCCGCTCGACTTCGTGATGAGCGCCGCCGAGCTCGACTGGCGACTGAATCTGCAGACCGGCTTCTGGATCCATGCGGAGTCTGCCGCCAGTCCCTTCCGCCTGCTCGTCGGGCTGCTGGTGGAATTCCTTGCCGCGCTGCCCCTCGGGGCCCTGCTCGCGCGGCGTGCCGGCCTCGCCGGGGCACCGGTGCTCACCTTCCTGCTGGCTGCGTTGCTGTCCACCGCCATGGAGGTGCTGCAACTGCTCATGATCTCCGGTGTGGCCCAGGGGGTTTCGGCGGCAGCCCGCGCGGCCGGTCTGGTGGCCGGTGCCGCCCTCGCCTCAGGCTCCCTCTCCACCTGGGCTGACCGCCTGCGTGCCTGGCGCCACCCAGCCCGAACGGCGGCCATCGGACTCGGCGTCTACCTGCCGCTGGCGCTCGTGGCCGTGGTCACCGGCAAGGGTCCCTGGGATGGCCTCGCGGACCTCGCCGGCCGCCTGCATGCCCTGCAGTGGCTGCCTTTCTACTACCACTACTACACGAGCGAGCCGGTGGCGATGCGCAGCCTTCTCGCCACCGTGTCGCTCTACGCGCCGCTCGGGTCGCTGCTGGCGCTCGCCCGGCTGGGGCGGCTGCGGCTACGGGGAGCACCACGCCTATCCGCCTTGCCGGCCGTACTCCTGGGCTTCGTCACCGCCCTCATCTTCGAGGGCCTGGAGCTGGGCTTCCGCGACGCGCGACCGGATCCGACCACACTCATCATCGCGCCCATGGGGGTCTGGCTGGCCTTCCGCGCGAGCGAATGGGCGGTGCGAACCGTCCTTGAGCTACACCCGCAGCACGGCCATGGGCCGGTGGCGGCGGGAGCGGGACTGCGCGCCTGGGCCAGTGGCGTGGCCGTGCCACTGCTCGCCATCGGCGTGGTCATGTCGCAGCAGTGGGAACGCCTGCAGGCCGAGGTGGCCACCGCCTCCATCGTTCCCCTGGCAGGCAGTCTGCCATCACCCGCCTCACTACCCCCGGTGCAACTGGCCCATTTCCGCAACGAGCGCCCTCGCCTTCCGGCCCCCCAGCCCGGAGAACAGCATCGCCTGGCCGAGGCCTGGCTCAAGGGCCAGCGGCACGCGGCCGAGCAGGGCCGCCCCGAAGCCCTGATCCTGATGGCCCGTCTGGAGCCGGGGCGCTGGCCCCTCGACGGGCTGCATGCGGGTTTGCTGGCCAAGCAGCCGGCGGGACGCTGGCAGGCGCGCAATCTCTCCCTGGCCTACGACTGGCTCCATGATCAGTGGACACCGACGGAGCGCGAGGCCTTGCGCGAGGCCCTCATCAGCGCCTGCGAGGACGCCACCATCTACATCCGTCGCGAAGCGCTCTCCCCCTATCACTACGCCCTCTACGCCCATCCGCTGCAGGAGCTTCTGGCCTGCTCGATTGCCATCTATCGCGACGACCCGCGCGCCAACGCCCTGTTCAATTTCGCGCATCACCTGCTGGAGACGCGGGTGAAGCCGGTGTGGGAGCAGGTGATGGCGGACGGCGGCTGGCACGAGGGGCGAGAGTACGTGGGGCTCGGCATCGGTCGCGCGGTGTTTCAGGTACCAGCGCTGTGGCGCCATGCCACTGGCCTCGACTGGTTTGCCGAGTTGCCGGGGCTGCGGGGATTCCTCGATTTCCTCGTCTATCGCCGTCGCCCCGATGGCACGCTCATGCGCCTCGGTGACGGCAATCTGGCGCACGAAGTGATCGCCGACCGGGCGGCACTGGCCCTCGAATACCGCCATGCGGCCGCCTACAGCCTCGCGGATTGCCTCGAGCCCGGTCGGCCGGCGGCCTGGCCCTGGGGGCCTCTCGCCGATCCTGCGCTGTGTACGCCCGAGGCAGTGCAGCATCTGGAACGATCCCGGGCCTTCCGCGGGATCGGGCTCCTCGTCTCGCGCACGGATTGGTCGCCTGAGGCCACCTACGTCACCTTCAAGGCGGGCGACAACTTCTGGTCGCACCAGCACCTGGATCAGGGTGGCTTCACGCTCTACCGCGGCGGCGCGCTGGCGATCGACAGTGGCTCCTACGGGCGCCGTTACGGCTCGGATCACCATCTGAACTACCACTACCAGTCCATCGCCCACAACGTAGTCACGGTGACCGACCCCGCAGACACCGTGCCCCTGCCGCGCGGCAGCGTGGCCGCACCCCGACCGATCGCGAATGATGGCGGACAACGTCGGGTGGGCTCCGGCTGGAACCTCGGCCGCGCACCGCTCGACCGCGGCGAGTGGGAGGCAGCGTCCGAGAGCTATCACACCGGCCGCTGGCTGGCGACGCACGAATCCGAGGATCTCAGTGTGGTGGTCGCGGATCTCACCCCGGCGTACACCAACCGTTGGTCGGGGCTCGGACGGTTCGCTGATCGCACCCGCCGCGTCGAACGCTATGTCCGTACCTTCGTGCATGACCGGGCGGCCGACATCGTGCTCGTGCGTGACACCCTGAAGCTCGCTGAGGGCGACTTCACCACCCGCTGGCTGCTGCATACGCTGGACGAACCCGTCGTCACGCCGGAGGGCTTCCGCGCAAGCGTGTCCCCGGGCGCAGGCCCTGGCCGGGCGGGCGGCAGTCTGCATGCCGTGGTCATGGGGCCGCATCCCGTGGCGCAGGTCTTCGTCGGTGGCCCGGGGCGTGAGTTCGAGGTGGACGGTCGCAATTACGACGACGACGGCGAGATCCAGCGCTTCCTGGCCACCCGCCCGCCGGCCGAGCAGGAGGCCGGGGCCTGGCGAGTGGAACTCATCGCGCCATCGGCACGCGAGGCAGAGTTCCTGGTCGCGCTGCTGCCTCGCGACGGTACGGCAGCCCCCTCGACCCCGATCCAGCGTCTCGCGACGCCCGGTGAGTACGGCTGCGAGTGGGACGGGGGCGGTCGGCGGCTGCGCTGGTGGTTCCGCACGGGCGAGGACCTGCCCCGGATCGAGCGACAGGACGCCGGCGGCGACTGGCAGCCCCTGACCCTCCGGCTGGAGCCCGCAGCCGACACGGCGGAGGCGCCCCGTTGAACACCCTCCTCGGCATCGAAACGGATCTTCCGGGCCTGCTCTGGCTGGCCCTGCTGCCGGCGGCCTGGGCGCTGACCCTCGCCTTCCTAGCCCTGCGCCACGGCGCGCTGTTGCGCGCGGCCTGGCGCGAGCCCTATTTCCTCGACGTGCCCGTGCTCATCGAGAGTGACGACTGGGGGCCGGGTCCGGCCTGGCAGGCCAGCCGGCTGGATGAACTGGCGGCCTTGCTGTCGCGGCAGCAGGACAGCCTGGGCCGAGCGGCGGTAGTGACCGCCGACA
>DBNU01000093.1 GCA_002299125.1 Proteobacteria bacterium UBA664 | reverse complement strand
CCGGCTTACAGGCCGACTCTCCCCTTACTCGCTGCGGGTGTGCCGTCGGTCACACCCGACAAGAGTGTCGCCTGACATCAACATCCAGCGCTAACGCTCCGTTTTTCCTCAGCATGCCGCGCCCNNGCCCCTCGGGGTGCGACGGCAAGGGTGAAAAGGTGCGGTAAGAGCGCACCGCGCCGGCGAAGGCCGGTGGCAGGGAAAACCCCGCCTGGAGCAAGACCGAATAGGGGGGCAGGCCGCGGGCCTTTGGGTCGGCGGTGGAGCGCGGTCCGCGCGCGCCTCCGGGTAGGTCGCTCGAGGTGGTCGGCGACGACCACCCCAGATGAATGACTGCCGCCATCCCGTCCGGGATGGGACAGAACCCGGCTTACAGGCCGACTCTCCTCTTCTCGCTGCGGAAGGTCCCGCCGGCCTCACCCGCGAAAATGTCGCCCGACATCAATATCCGGCGCTAACGCACAGATTTTCCTCAGCATGCCGCGCCCACCGGCCACACCCGTAGAGACCGGCGCTAAGTGCTTGCCCGGCAAGGGCGAATTTCCCGTGCATAGGCCACCGTTTTCCTTGACACCCCTCCGGCGGCGTCCCTATAGTCGCCGTGTGAGTGGGGAACGGTGGGGAAAAGTGGGGCATCAACGCCCCCTCCGGGGTGGGAAGCGTGTTCCGTGGATTGAGCACAGTCAGTCTCGATGCCAAGGGGCGCTTGGCCATCCCCTCGCGTTATCGCGATCGGCTGGCTGAATCCGGCCAGCAGGACCTCGTTCTAACCATCAATCCCCTCGATCGCTGTCTGTGGCTTTACCCGCTGCCGGAATGGGAGCTCATCGAGGTGAAGCTCGCCGCGTTGCCGGAGTTCGAGAACCGGCAGACGCGGCGAACCAAGCAGATGCTGCGCGGCTACGCCGTCGACCTCGAGGTCGATGCTCAGGGCCGCGTCCTGCTGCCGCAGAAGCACCGCGAGTTCGCTGGGCTGGCTCGGCATGTGGCAGTGGTTGGTCAGGGCAACAAGTTCGAACTGTGGGACGAAGATGCCTGGAACCGCCAACGCGACGAGTGGCTCGAGGAAGTGGATGAGAATGCCCTCGAACCCAGCGAGGCGCTGCGGCGACTCGCCCTGTGACTGGGGTCAGCTCATGCAAGCGCAGACCACGCCGCCACGGGCACACGTCCCGGTCATGCTCGAGGCCTGTATCGAGGCCCTCGCACCGCGCCCGGATGGCCGTTATTGCGACGGCACCTGGGGCCGCGGCGGACACGGCCGCGCGCTGCTCGCGCGCCTCGGGCCCGAGGGTCGTCTGCTCGCCCTCGACCGCGATCCCGAGGCCGTCGCGGACGCCCACACGCTGGCGGCCGCCGATCCGCGCCTGCACGTGTGCCGCATCCCTTTTTCACGCCTGGACGAGGCCGTCACGGCGGTCTTCGGCCCTGGACGCGTGCTCGACGGCTGCCTGCTGGACCTCGGCGTCTCCTCGCCGCAACTGGATACGGCGGAACGCGGCTTCAGCTTCCTGCGTGACGGACCGCTCGACATGCGCATGGACCCTGGCAGCGGCATTCCAGCCAGCACCTGGCTTGCAGAGGTGGTCGAGGCGGAGCTGGCGGATGTCCTGTTCCAGCTTGGAGAAGAGCGCCATTCGCGGCGCATCGCCCGCGCCATCTGCAGCGAGCGCGCCCGCGCGCCCATCGACACCACAGCCCGCCTGGCGGCCATCGTCAAAGAGGCACACCCGCGCTGGCCACGTGGACATCATCCGGCTACCCGGAGCTTCCAGGCCATCCGCCTGCACATCAATCGGGAGCTCGTGGAACTGGAGACTGGACTGCAGGCAGCCGCTCGGGTCCTCGTGCCCGGAGGGCGGCTGGTCGTGCTGACCTTCCATTCCCTCGAGGACCGTATCGTCAAACGTTTTCTACGGGGCGATCTCCACGACGATCGCCCGCACTGGGCCCGACCGGAGCCCGAACTGCGCCCGCTCGGGCGCGCACTCGCTGCCAGCGAAGACGAGACCGCGCTGAACCCGCGCGCGCGCAGTGCCCACCTGCGTATCGGGGTACGGCAGTGATCGCCTGGCGCATCCTGCCGGTGAGCGCCCTGGCCCTGGCCCTGCTTGGCACGGGGTCAGCACTCGTGCTCGTCCGTCATGAAGCACGCCTGCAGTTCGTTGCCCTGCAGACAGAGCAACGCACGCGCGCAAAGCTTGAGGAGGAATGGGCGCGGTTGCAGCTTGAGCAGGCCACGTGGGGTGCCAACGGCCGCGTCGAGGAGATCGCCCGCCAGCAGATCGGCATGCACCAACCCGAGGCAGCCAACGTGGTGCTGGTGCGGCGATGAAGTGGCGCAGCCGCGGCATCCTGCTACCCGGGCGCCACCGTGCACTGCTCACGCTGGTCGGTATCTCCATGCTGGTCCTCGCCTGGGGAGCCATCGACCTGCAGCTCACCCAGCAGACCTTCCTGCAGGGACATGCCAACGCCCGTCACGTACGCGTCGAGACCATCCCGGCGCGCCGCGGCCTCATCACCGATCGGCATGGTGAACCGCTCGCCGTCAGCACGGAGGTCTACTCGGTGCACGCGCATCCGGCCGCACTGCTCGGTGCCCGGGGGCGCTGGCCAGAGCTCTGCGCCCTGCTGGGTCTGAGTCCCGAACAGCTCGGGGCCCTGCTCGAACCCAGGCGCAAGCGCGAGTTCGTCTGGCTCAAGCGAAGACTCGAACCCCAGACGGCCGAGGCCGTGCTGGCCCTCGGGATCCCGGGCATAGACATCAAGCCTGAGGTGCGTCGCTACTACCCGACCGGCGAGGTAACGGCCCAGGTCCTCGGTATCACGGATATCGATGACGTCGGCCAGGAGGGACTCGAGCTTGCGCTCGACCCACGCCTGCGCGGCGAGAACGGCCGCATGCGGGTCATCAAGACGCGCGACGGCCGCGTGATCGACTCCATCGGCAGCCTCGCCGTGCCGCGCCCGGGCCAGGACATCGCGCTTTCCATTGATCGCCGTCTGCAGTACGTCGCCTATCGTGAGCTGAAGAGCGCCGTGCTCGCGCATCGTGCCCGCGGTGGCATGGTGGTGCTGATGGATGCGCAGTCGGGCGAGGTATTGGCGATGGTCAGTCAGCCATCCTTCAACCCCAACAATCGCAGCAGTCTGCTCGGTACACGCAACGTCAACCGTGCCTTGCTGGATGTCTTCGAACCGGGCTCCACGCTCAAGCCCTTCACGGTGGCGGCGGCCCTTGATGACGGACTGTTTCAGCCCGAGACAGTCTTCGACACTCACCCGGGCGTGTTTCGCATCGGGCGTTACAACGTCAAGGACATCCACAACTACGGCAAGCTGGATGTCACGGGCGTCATCGTGAAATCCAGCAACATCGGCACCGCACGCATCGCGCTCGCACTCGAGCCGCAACGCCTGTGGCAATACCTGCACGATCTGGGATTCGGTGAGCCGACACAGTCCGGCTTCCCGGGCGAGCGTTCCGGCTTCCTCGCCAGCCCCACCGGCTGGCGGGAGTTCCAGCAGGCCACTATCTCCTTCGGCTACGGCATCTCGGTCACCGGCTTGCAACTGGCACAGGCCTATACGGCCTTTGCTCGCGACGGCACCTGGGTGCCGGCAACCTTCGAGCGCCGGCACGAGCCGGTCTCCGGATCGCGTGCCTTCTCGCCCCGGACCGCGGCGGCCATGCGTGACATGCTGGAGGCCGTCGTCATGCGCGGCACGGCCCAGCTCGCACGCGCGCCGGGCTATCGCACCGGTGGCAAGACCGGCACCGTGCACAAGACCGAACCCGGTGGCGGCTACGCCAAGGGTCGCTACCTTTCGCTTTTTGCCGGCATGGCGCCCATGAGCGCCCCGCGGTTGGTGGCCGTGGTGGTGGTCGATGAGCCTCAGGGCGGCGAGTACTACGGCGGGCGCGTCGCCGCACCCGTGTTCTCGCGCCTGATGACCGAGGCACTGCGCCTGCTCGACATCCCACCGGACCGGCTCGAGGGGCTGGCACCGCCGAAGCTGGCCGGACTGTCCCCCGAACTGGCTGCCGAGGCCGGCTGGAGCGTGGCCCAGTGAGGCCTCTTCTACACGACCCGACCCGGGCGGTCCCGTTGGCCGAGCTTCTGGCCGGACTTCGGGTAGCGGGGGTTCTGGCGGACGCTGTCCACGTGACCGGCATGACCGAGGACTCCCGTCAGGTCATACCCGGGGATCTCTTTATCGCCCTGCCGGGCATGACAGCCGATCACACTGCTCAACACAGCACGGCAGCCCTTGCCGCCGGTGCCGGCGCCGTGCTCACCGACAGTGAGGCATCTGCAGCGAGCCTGCCCGGCGTCCTGCACTGCGCGCAACTGCGCCGCCATGCCTCGTCGATCGCCTCGCGCTACTGCGGTCACCCTTCGCACGCGCTCGAGATCGTGGGCGTGACCGGCACCAACGGCAAGAGCACCGTGACCCATCTGGTGGCGATGGCCCTCGCTGGACTGACTCAAACACACCGAGTGGGGCTGCTCGGCACCCTGGGCAATGGCCTGGTCGGCGCGCTCGAACCCAGCACGCTCACCACCGCGAGCGCCGTTGCCGTGCAGGGATGGCTTGCTGCGCTGCGTGCCGCCGGTGCCGGCATTGTTGTGATGGAAGTCAGCTCGCACGCGCTCGATCAGCATCGGGTGCAGGCTGTGCGCTTCGCCGTGGCAGCCTTCACCAACCTGACCCGCGATCATCTGGATTACCACGGTTCCCTCGCGGCTTACGCGGAGGCCAAACTCGGCCTCTTCGATCTGCCCGAGGTCGCTGCGTGCTGCTACAACGCCAGCGATCCCCTCGCCCAGAATATCAATGAGCGGGTGTCCACTCGCATGCCAAGCATCGGCTGGGCGCTTGATGCCGGAGCGGGGGCGACTCTGCGACCGACCTACCTGCAGATGGATCGAGATGGCATCCGCATGCGTGGCCTCTGGCAGCAGGAAGGCTGGGAGATCGAAAGCCCGCTGGTCGGACGCTTCAACGCCGAGAATCTGCTCGCGGCACTCGGTTGCCTGCTGCTGCTGGGACACTCCCCGGCGGACGCCGCAAGGCACCTCGCGCGTGTGCCATCCGTTCGCGGTCGCCTCGAACGCCTCGCTTCGGTGAGGCAAAGGCAGGGCACAGAGTCTGACGCGATGCCGCTGGTGATTGTCGACTACGCCCATTCGCCGGATGCTCTGGAGAAGGCGCTACTGGCCTTGCGTCCGCTCTGCTCCGGGCGCCTGGTGTGTATCTTTGGTTGTGGTGGCGAGCGTGACGCCGGCAAACGTCCGCTGATGGGTGCCATCGCCGAGCGTCTGGCCGACCAGGTCATCGTCACCAGCGACAACCCCCGTGGCGAGGCACCCGAGCAGATCATCGGCGCAATCCTCGCCGGTATCTCTGCCCGGGACGCGGTGCTGATCGAGCCTAATCGTGCGCGTGCCATCGCCATCGCGATCCAGGAGGCGAAGGCAGGCGATCTGGTGCTCATCGCCGGCAAGGGACACGAGGATTATCAAGAGATCGGCGGGCGTCGTTTGCCCTTCAGTGACCAGGCCTGTGCGCGCTCTGCATTGGAGGCGCGAGTGTCATGCTGAGCGGCCAACTGCATGACGTGGTGCAGGCCTGCGGCGGTCGGCTGCAGGGTGCCGATGCGACCTTCGCAGGAGTCAGTACCGACACCCGGCGTATTGCACCGGGCAACCTCTTCGTGGCCTTGTCCGGCCCCCGCTTCGATGGCAATGCCTTCCTCGACGCCGCCGCATCGGCAGGTGCTGCGGGCGCGCTCTCGCTGCGCGCGGTATCCCCGCACTTGCCGGTGGTGCAGGTCGCGGACACGCTGACCGCCCTGCATGACCTTGCGCGACTGGCCCGGGCTCGTTACCCAGGTCAGGTCATCGGCATCACCGGCAGCAACGGCAAGACAACCGTCAAGGAACTCACGGCGGCGTGTCTTGGCGAACGCGGCAGTACCTTGGCCACCGAAGGCAACCTGAACAACCACATCGGCGTGCCACTCACGCTCTGTCGCCTGTCACCCACGCATCTGCATGCCGTCATCGAGATGGGTGCGGGCGGGCTCGGCGAGATCGCGCCACTCGCGGCCATGGCCAGAGCAGATGTGGCCGTGGTCACCTGCTGTGCGCCTGCTCACCTTGAAGGCTTCGGCAGTATTGAAGGGGTCGCCCGCACCAAGGGCGAGATTTTCACGGCCCTTGGTGCGGCAGGTGTGGCCGTGGTCAACGGTGAGGATGCCTGGGCCGGTTTCTGGCACAACCTCATCGGCAGCCGCCGCACCCTCACCTTCGGGATGACGGATCAATTTGCTGTCTATGCTCGTGATGTGTACCTGCTGGATAGGGGCTCGCGCTTTCAACTCGTACTACCCGACAGCAGCGCCACGGTCGAACTCTCCCTGCTGGGTCGCCACAACGTGATGAACGCCCTGGCTGCTGCTGCTGCTGCCCATGCACTTGGCCTCGACGCGGCCACCTGCGCCAGGGGTCTGGCGCGCGTCCAGCCGGTCAGAGGCCGACTCGAGCGGCGTCTGCGCAGTGACGGTGGTGTCCTCATCGACGATAGCTACAACGCCAATCCGGCCTCGCTCGAGAGCGCTGTCCGCACTGCCTGCACGGGCTCCCGCAAGGTGTGGGTGGTGCTTGGCGACATGGCCGAACTCGGCACGGAAGCGGAACCTTTGCATGCGCGCGCCGGCGAGACCTTGCGCACATTGGGAGTCGAACGACTCCTGGGGGTCGGTCCACTGGCCGCACACGCCTGCCGTGCCTTTGGGCCTGGAGCGAGTCCGCACGACAGCCTGGAGGATTTGTACGAGCACATTGAGCACGCGTTGAAACCCGACACCCTGGTCCTCATCAAGGGTTCCCGCTCGGCCGGTCTCGACCGGCTGGTCAAGCGCATGACCGAAGGAACCTGAAAACTCATGGCCCTATGGCTCACCGAGTGGCTGCAGCAGTTCGATTCCGGTTTCGGTGTCTTCCAGTACGTCACCCTGCGCACGATCCTGGGTGTACTCACGGCGCTGGCCATCTCGTTGCTGCTCGGCCCGCGCGTCATCGAGCGACTCGCCCTGCACCAGATCGGTCAGCAGATCCGTGCCAGTGGCCCCGCCAGTCATCAGGGCAAGAAGGGCACCCCCACCATGGGCGGCTGCCTCATCCTGGCCTCGATCGCCGTCAGCACGCTCCTGTGGTCCGAGCTAGACAACCGCTACGTGTGGATCGCCCTGCTCGGGACCCTGGGCTTCGGTGCGGTCGGCTTCGTCGACGACTACCGCAAGCTGGTCAAGAAAAATTCCGCGGGAATGTCCGCAGGGGAGAAGCTCTTCTGGCAAGGCCTGCTCGGCGCGAGTGTGGCCGGGCTCCTGTTCGGTACCGCGACCTTGCCCGCCGAGACGCACCTTCTGGTGCCCTTCCTGAAAGACGTGGCCTTCGATCTCGGCCTGCTCTGGATCCCATTCACCTTGCTCGTGATCGTGGGCTCGAGCAATGCGGTGAATCTCACCGATGGTCTGGACGGCCTGGCCATCCTGCCGAGTGTGCTGGTGGCAGCCGGTCTGGTGGTGTTCGCCTACGTGGCCGGGCATGCACGCTTCGCCGATTATCTCGACCTCCCCTTCCTGCCCGGCACCAGCGAACTCTGCGTCTTCTGTGGCGCGATGGTGGGTGCGGGCCTGGGTTTCCTGTGGTTCAACACCTATCCGGCTCAGGTCTTCATGGGCGATGTGGGTGCCCTCGCCATCGGTGCCGGCCTTGGCATCGTCGCCGTAGCGGTCCGTCAGGAACTGGTGCTTGTCATCATGGGTGCGGTGTTCGTCATGGAGGCGCTTTCGGTCATCGTGCAGGTGGCCTCGTTCAAGCTGACCGGCCGGCGGGTCTTCCGCATGGCGCCCATCCACCATCACTTCGAGTTGATGGGCTGGCCAGAGCCGCGTGTCATCGTGCGCTTCTGGATCATCACCGTGGTCACGGTGCTGATCGGTCTGGCGACGCTGAAGATCCGCTGATGCAGACCGGCACCGCCCACGGTATGGACGACACCCGACCAGTGGTCGTGGTCGGCCTCGGCGCGACCGGGCTGTCGGTACTCCGCCACCTCGCTCCCCGTGCGCAGGCGCTCATCGCCATGGACGAATCCGCCGCACCACCGACCCTCGGGCTGGCACGGCGCATCGCCCCACAAGCGGAATTCCTGCTTGGTGGGCTGGACGCGATACGGCTCAGCGAAGCGCAATGCATCGTGCTGAGTCCAGGGATCCCGCGCTCGCGACCAGCCGTGCAGGCAGCCATCAGCGCCGGGGTCCCGGTGGTGAGCGACGTGACCCTGTTCCTCGACTCCTGCCGGCAGCCGGTCCTCGG
>DBNU01000110.1 GCA_002299125.1 Proteobacteria bacterium UBA664 | reverse complement strand
GTGCTCGACACCTGCGCGAGGGAATCGTCGATACAGGACTGCCAGCCGGTATGCACCGAATCGGCGGTATGCATCAACGCGGAGAAGATGCTCGAGGGACTCAGTTGCAGGCCGATGGGCTCGTCCCAGGACGGATCCGGGGCGGATTCCTGCGAGCGATCAGTCATCGTGGCGGATGCTCCTCTTCTGGGGCCGGTGGGCGAATGGCAACCACCAAGCGTCGGAGGATATCAGGAGAGGAACGTGCCCGGTTCACGCGATCCGGCTGCTGCTGTTGTGAGGGTGGGGCAACTGCCCGCTCCGGCGGCCATCACCCCGCCCGAGCTGCGATCTCCCACTCCCGCTCAGCAGATTTCGCGCGCGCGCGTCGGCTCAAGCTGGTGCCGGGCGCTCAACGCGAACAGGGCGAAGCCCAGCAGCAGGGCGCCAGCCGGCAGGGGCACCTGTTGCGGAGTCGGCGGGGCGGGGGGAGAGGGGATCTGCAGGCTATCCACCGCTGCCGCGAAGCCGGCCGCGCTCAGGCCCCGGTTGAAGACCAGTGTCAACGGGGCGGAGTCGGCGATCCCGGGGCTGCGGTTGCCCGGACCGGGCGGCGGTGGGTTGAAGAGATTGGCCGGAGCCTCCTGCGAGAAGAGGCGGAAGTTGACCAGCCAGGCACCGACCGGGCTGCCGCTGTTGACCGAAAAATTGAGGTGCGAGTGGATGCTGCCACCGGAGGCCTGACCGATGTAGCCATGCGGATCGGTGCTGATGCCGGTGCCGGTCCAGCTCACGCGGCGACCGAGGACGTCATCCATCGAGAGCGTGGAGCCGGCCGGGCCCGTGACCCAGGTGCTGCCGTTCCAGAAGCCGAGCTGCCCCACGGCCTGCAGACCGAGCAGTGAGCTATTGGGAAAACCGCTGTCGCCCGGCCAGACCCCGCTGCGCCAGTCGAAACCCGGGTTGTCGGTCGCCAGTGCACCGCCGCGGATGTCGCCGAAGTCGCCGCTGAAAAAGCGCTGACCGACCAGGGTCGCCAGTGCGCTGTGGGTAGTGGCCGAGGTGGCACTGACGGTTGCGCCGTTGGCGATGCGGATTACGCCCGCATCCACCAGCGGGAAGATGTCGCCCGCGTGTAATGGGACCGCCGACGCCGGGGTCAGGCCCAGCAGGGAGGCAGCGAGGACAGAGCCGCAGATCCACGGCGTGGCAGCGATACGACGGCAGGAGGGGTTTGGGTGCATGCAAACGATCTCCAGAGTCAGGGCCATCGACAGGGATGGCGTAAAGGGACGAGCAGCAGGGAGGCCCGTACCGCCGGGCCTCCCTGCTGTGCGGACTGAACGTCGTCGCCCGCTCAGGCGGCCGCGGCCACGGAGCGCCGGCGGCTCGCCGCCGCCAGGCCCATGAGGCCGCTGCCGAGCAACCAGACCGCCGCCGGCACCGGCACCAACCGTGCCTCGACTGCCGACTCGAAGGCATGGTGACCCAGACCGAAGTTGAAGGCGATGGAGATCGGCCGGCTCTCCAGATGCAGGGGGCTGCCGAAGTCCGGCACGGGCAATTCGCCAGCAGCCGCTGCCACGTTGATGAGGGCGAAGCTCGCGAGATAGGCCCCCACGGCCGCGCCCGTCGAGATGTTGAACTTCACGTGGTCGTGGATCTCGAGGCCCGCGCCGGTGAAGCCGATCACGGCCGGGTCGCCGCTGGTGCCTGTCGCCGTCCAGAAGGAATCGATGTGGCGGAAGTCTTCCACCTTGAGGCTCGTGCCGGTAGCGGCTGCGCCCCACGCCAGGCCGTCCCAGAAGAGCAGGCTGCCGATGGGCCTCAAGGCCAGGAAGGAATGGTTGGGTAGGACGCCCGCATGGATGGCGAAGCCGGGATTGCCGGTGGTGTTCGCGCCATAGGCGAAGTCGCCGAAGTCGGCTTCCACCAGGTGATGACCGGTGAAGAGGTCGGTGTAGGTATGGTTGGTGAGGGTGAGCCGGTTGTCGACGATGGCGAGGCCGATGTCACCGGCGTGGCCAGGATGGCCGTGGCTGGCGGCGAAGGCGGGCAGGGGCAGGGCGAGGGCCGCGGTCACACCGGCGGCGAGTTTGTGGAGGCGCATGGGGGAACTCCTTGGGAAGGTGTGGCAGGAATGGTTCGTGATGCCGTAACGTTATAGCATCGAGTGTTATAAAGTTGCAAAACCTCCGAGCCACGCATGCCCCACGCCACCCCGCACCCCTCCAGTCTGCTCATCGCCCTGCTGGCCATCGTCACCCCGTCTGCGCTCTGGGCGCGGGACCTGCCGGAAGATCGCCTCGAGGCGGTCGAGATCCTCGGCGACGTACCCCCCCCGGACGCCTCTCCCAGGCGGGTGGTGCAAGGTGAGGCCCTGCGCCGCGTGACCCGCGACACCCTGGGGGCCACCCTCGAACGCGAGCCGGGGGTGGCGAATGCCGGCTTCGGGCCGGGCGTCGGTCAGCCGGTGATCCGCGGCCTCTCCGGGGTGCGTGTGCGCACCATGGGCAACGGCATGGGCAGTCACGACGCCGCCGCCGCCAGCCCGGATCACGCCGTGACACTCGAGCCGATCCTGGCCGATCGCATCGAGATCCTGCGCGGGCCCGCCACCGTGCTCTTCGGCAGCAGCGCGCAGGGCGGGGCGGTGAACGTGATCGATGGTCGCATCCCGGATCGGCGTGCCGAGCAGCCGCTCGCGGGTCGGCTGGAACTGCGCTACGACCCGGTGAACGAGGCCCGCACCTCGGCCGTGCGGCTCGATGGCGGCGTGGGCCTGCTGGCGCTGCATGCCGATGCCTTCGAGCGCGAGCGTGGCCTCACCGAGATCCCCGGTCTGGCGCTGGACGAGGCCGCCGTGCGGCAGGTCTTCGGCCCGGATGCGCAGTTCGAGAACTCGCCGGGCGTGATCCGCAATTCCGATCTCAACGCCCAGGGCGGCAGCTTCGGTTTCTCGCTGGTGCCGGAGTGGGGTTATGCGGGCCTGTCCGTGCAGACGCTCGCCAACCGCTACGGCCTGCCTTCGAGTGGTCTGCCTGCCCACGTCAAGCCCGGGCGGCCGAGCAC
Organism: Proteobacteria bacterium UBA664; assembly: GCA_002299125.1. Classification (GTDB taxonomy): domain Bacteria; phylum Pseudomonadota; class Gammaproteobacteria; order UBA7966; family UBA7966; genus UBA7966. The sequence continues at coordinate 13,546 of DBNU01000110.1, read as the reverse complement.
CGGTCTCGAGGCCATCGACATCGACATCCGCCAGCAGCGCTACGACTTTCGCAGCGAGTGGTTCGCGCCCATCGCGCGCATCGATGCCCTGGGCCTGCAGGTACAGCGCTCGGAGTACGAGCATGACGAGATCGAATCGGGACGGGTGGTCACGCACTTCGTCAACGATGTGACCGAGACCCGCGCCACGGCCCAGCATCGGCTCGCGCAGAACTGGTCGGGCGATCTCGGCCTGCACCACATCGACCGTGATTTCAGCGCGGGTGGCGAGAAGAGTTTCGTGCCGCAGACGCGCTCGGACATGCTCGCCGCCTTCCTCACCAACGTGGTGGACCTGCAACCCTTCCGGCTCGAGTTTGGCCTGCGGCGTGAATTCACCGGGCTCAGACCTGTGGAGCGCATGCGGCGCGCGGCGGACGGTGTGAACGTGACGCTGCCGGAGGCCATCGACTTCCGTACCTTCACCGGCACGGGTGCGTTCTCCTGGCGGCGCGAGCAGACCGAGTGGCGCTTCGAGTTCTCCCACGTCGAGCGCGCGCCCGACGTGCAGGAGATGCTGGCGCTCGGTCCACATCACGCTACGCGCACCTATCAGGTGGGTGATCGCCTGCTCGGTGCGGAGGCCGCGCGCACGCTGGAACTGGGGCTTGACTGGGAGACCCGCCATTTCGGGCTCACGCTGAACCTGTTCCATCGCAACATAAGCGACTTCATCTACTTGGGCTTCGATCCGCGGCTCGCGACCATCGATCCTGCCACCGGTGTCCGCCGGCCGCTGCTCTACAACGTGGAGCTCGGGCGCTTCCAGGCCTTCTGTACCGTGCTGGCCGACTGCCTGCCGGTGCAGTCCTTCCAGCAGCGCGATGCGCTGTTCCACGGCTTCGAGGCGGTGCTCGACCTGCCCCTCGCGCGGCCCGGCGGTTTCACCATCGACGCCCGCCTGCAGGCGGACTACGTGCGTGGCCAGTTTCGGGATCGCGCCTTTGGCGATGTGCCGCGGCTGCCGCCGTTGCGCGCCGGCGGGGCGCTCACGGTGGCGCTGCCGGATCGCTTCGCGGGCGAGCTCTTCTGGCTGCACGCCTTCCGTCAGGACCGCGCCGGCCTGCTCGAACCGCCCACCCCCGCCTTCAACCAGCTCGACCTCGACCTCGCCTGGTATCTGCGCCGGCCGGAGCGCGGCGAGGCCACGGTGTTCCTGGAGGCCGCCAACCTGCTCGATGCCGAGATCCGCCAGGCCACCTCCTTTCTGCGCAGCTTCGCCCCCGATCCAGGACGCCGAGTGATGCTGGGCCTCAGGGTGCAATACTGATGGGGCCGGTGCTTGCAAGGTGCCGTCTGCGGACGGGCCTCATCGGGTTCTGGCTTACGGGCACGCTCTGCCTCGCGGCCCTGCCCGCCTCGGCCCTGCACATCGACGTGGCCGTCTCGATGGCCAATGGGCGCCTCGTCACCGACTTCTGCGTGCCGGGCACGGATGGCTGTGATCGACTGCGCGTGCTCGATCTCCTCGGCATTCCGGAAGGCCAACTGCCGCTCGATCAGGTCAGCGGCCAGCAGATCTTCGTCGCCGATTTCGGCGACTTCCAGGGCGGCCCCTTCCGGAGCGACAACCCCGGCTTCCGCGCGGCCGCGGGTCATCTGCCGGCCAACCTGCTGTTGCGCTACCGCGCCCTTGGCACGCTCGAGTTCTGGGATCCGGCGAGCCCGGGCTGGGCGGTGTCGGTGCCGGGTGATGCGCGCCTGCGCCTCGCCGGCGGCCTGCGGCAGGACCTCAACTTTTCCAACGATCCGGCGGTCTGCGGCGGCCTGCCCTTCTGCACGGTGACCGAGTTCGCCGAGTCGAGCACGCTCTTCACCACCGGTGGCATCGCGGGCGATGCCAGCCTCATCATCGACGCCACTGATCGCACGGGTGCCCTGCACACCCACCACGACTTCCAGGTCGAGGGGCCGGATGGTGCGCTGGGCGGCCCGACGGGGATCTATCTCGTCGAGATGCAGATCGAGGCCGATGGCCTGCTCGCGAGTCGACCCTTCTACTTCATGTTCAATCGCGGCCTGAGCACCGCGGCCTTCGGCGATGCGCTGTCCGCGCGCATCCTGTTGCGGTCACTCGATCCGGCCGGCCTTGACGGTGGCCGCATCACCGGCACCGTGGTCTTCGAGTCCGACCCTGTCGAGCCCAACGTGACCCTGCCCGTACCGCTCACCGGCAGCGGCAGCCTCATCAAGCGTGGACCCGGCCTGCTGGTCCTGTCGGGCAGCAACATTCACGGTGGCAGCACGGTGGTGGAGGGCGGGGTGCTGCGTGGTGCCGTGGACTCCCCCGGCCGGCTGTCGGTGGCCGCAGCGGCGACCTTCCAGACCGTCACCAGCCGCTTCGGCTCACTCACGGGTGCGGGTGAGGTCGAGGTGGGGGATCGGCTGGAGGTGGGGGGTGACGGCTCCAGCACCCTGTTCGATGGGCAGATCTCCGGGGCCGGGCAACTCATCAAGCAGGGCGCCGGCACACTCGCCCTCGGGGCTTTGGGCCGAGTGACGGCGACCGGCGGGGTGGCGGTGGAGGCCGGCACCTTCCAGGTGAACGGCGCGGTGGCGGGGCCGGTGCGGGTGACTGGCGGTGCGCGTCTGGGCGGTGCCGGCGACATCGCTGGCGCGCTCGCGCTCGCCGCTGGTGCCACCCTGGCCCCCGGCAATTCCATCGGCGTCCTGGCGGTGGGCAATGCGGATTTCGCCGCTGGCTCACTGCTGGAGGTGGAGGTCGATGCCGCCGGGCGGGCGGATCGCATCGAGGCCAGCGGCACAGTCAACATTGCCGGGGGCACGGTGCGGGTGATCGCAGAGCCGGGTGCCTACGCCCCGCTCACGCAATACACCATCATCACGGCCGCCGGCGGGGTGAGCGGGCGCTTCGACCGCGTGTTCAGCGATCTCGCCTTCTTCGATCCCGCGCTGCTCTACGAAGCGAACACGGTGCGGCTGGCGCTTGCCCGGCGCGCCGATGGCTTCGTGCTGCCCGGGCAGACGCCGAACCAGCGGGCCGTCGCGACCTGGCTCGGTACGGCACAGGACGCCCCTGGTCTGGCCGCCCTGGTTACGGACACCCTCGGCAGCAGTGCGGCAGAGGCCAATGCCCGTTTCGAGGCCCTGACCGGTGTCGGCCACACTGCTGCGGCCCGCGCCCTGATGGCCTCTGGCCAGCAGCTTGCCCGCATCCTGCTGCGTCGGGCCGGCGGTCGCTTTGCGAACGGCGGCATGCAGCAGGCGCAGGGGATGGCCGCAGGCGAGGCCCCAGGTAGCGGCGCGGTACTCTGGATCGACGGCATCGCCAGCGGCTCGCGCCACGGCGACGGGCCCGGTGTGGGCGGTTTCAGCCACTCGGCCGATGGCGTGGTGGTCGGTGGTGGCTGGGGCGGCGAGGATGCCCCCTGGCGCATCGGCGCGAGCTTCTCCGCCCAGCGCCTGCGTTCGCAGCAGGACGGCGTGGAGGGGGAGGTGACCGGTACGCTGCCGGCCTTCGCCGTCTATGCCGGTGGCTGGGCCGGGGCCGTCGATTGGCGTCTCGCCCTGGGGGCAGGTCATGCGTGGCTCGACAGCAGACGGCAACTGGGCACGGCGAGCCTCAGTGCCTCACCGAATCAGTGGCAGGCCTTCGCCACGGGTGAAGTCGCCTGGTGGTTCGAGAATGGCTTCGCGCCCTATGCCGCGCTCGCCCTGGCCCGCACCGGGGCGCTCACCCTGATGGAATCCGGTGCCGCCGACATCGCCCTCGATGGACGGGTGGCGGCGATCGATTCGCGCATCATCGAGGGCGGCATGCGCTACCGGCACACCTTCGCCAGCATCGCCGTGGACTTGCGGGCCGGCTGGCAGCGTGAACTCGGGGATCGCGTGGCGCTGCTCTCCGGGCGGCTCACGGGCGCACCCGCGGCCGCCCGCTTCGCCATCGCGGGGATCGAGGTCGAGGCCGACGCCGCCGTCATTGGACTTGGCCTGGCGAGCCAGCCCGACACGGCGGCCGGTCTGCAACTGCATGCGGACATGGATGCCCGCCTGCGCGCGGCCGGGCAGTCCGAGTACGCGGTCTCTGCCGGCCTGCGTTACCGCTGGTAGGCCGACAGAGTACGGTCACTCGTGGCCCATTCTCCTCCCGCAACACGATCTCAGTGCGCTGTCAGGTTGGTGCCCGGCAGCGGCGCGCCCGGATCCGCTGGGCTGATGCCGGCTGACTCGATCCCGAGCGCCTCTTCCAGGGCCTCGGAGAGATGCTCGATGAACACGAAGTGCAGGCGTCTGCGCTGCTCCTGTGGGATGTCGTGCAGATCCTTGCGATTGCGCGCCGGCAGCATCACGGTGCGGACACCACTACGCAGCGCCGCCAGCACCTTCTCCTTGATGCCACCCACCGGTAGCACCAGACCGCGCAGACTCACCTCGCCCGTGACCGCGATGTCGTGCCGCAGCGGACGCCCGGTCAGGAGCGACACGATGGCAAGGTACATGGCCACGCCTGCACTCGGGCCGTCCTTGGGCGTGGCACCGGCCGGCACATGCAGATGCAGGTCGTGCTTTTCGAAGAGGTCGTCGGTCAGGCCCAGGGCCTCCATTTGCACCCGCGCCAGCGACCAGGCCGCCTGCGCACTCTCCTTCATCACCTCGCCCAACTGACCGGTGAGGATCAGCCGCCCGCTGCCGCGCACGCGCGTGGCCTCGACGAACAGGATGTCGCCGCCGACTGGCGTCCACGCCAGACCGGTAGCAACGCCCGCCACACCGGTGCGCAGGGCCAACTCCTGCTCGAAGCGCGGCGGACCGAGGATGTCCTCCACCGCCTGCGGTGTCACCCGAATGGGTGTGGCCTCTCCGCTCGCCACCCGCATCGCCACGCCACGGCATACCGCAGCGATCTCGCGTTCCAGGTTGCGCACCCCCGCCTCACGGGTGTAGGCGGCGATGAGTCGTGTCAGCGCATCGTCAGGGACCTCGCAGCCCGAGGCATCAAGCCCGTTCTGTTCGAGTTGCCGGCCGAGCAGGTAACGGCGCGCGATGGCGAGTTTCTCCTCCTGGGAATAGCTCGGCACCTCGATTATCTCCATGCGATCGAGCAGCGGGCGCGGCATGCCTTCGAGGCTGTTCGCGGTGCACACGAAAAGTACCTGCGAGAGGTCGAAGTCCACGCCGAGGTAGTTGTCGCGGAAGCTGGCGTTCTGGGCTGGATCGAGCACCTCGAGCAGCGCCGCCGCCGGGTCGCCGTGGAAACCGCCGCCGGTGGTCTTGTCGATCTCGTCGAACAGCAGCACCGGGTTGCGCGTGCCAGCCTTGCGCAACGCCTGAATGACATTCCCCGGCATGGCACCGATGTAGGTGCGACGGTGGCCACGGATCTCGGCCTCATCGTGCACGCCACCGAGCGCCACGCGCGCAAAGCGACGGCCGGTGGTGGCGGCGATGCTCTGGCCAAGGGAGGTCTTGCCGACACCGGGCGGGCCGACGAAGCAGAGGATGGGCGCACGCCCCGCCGGGTTGAGCTTGCGCACGGCGAGGTATTCGAGGATGCGGCGCTTGATGCGATCGAGCCCGAAATGATCCGCATCGAGTTGCGCGCGTGCGGCGTCGAGATCGATGTGCTCTGCGTCCAGGCGGGCCCAGGGCAGCTCGGCCAGGAGTTCGAGGTAGCTGCGCAGCATCGCGTACTCGCCCTGGCCGGGTTGCAGCCGCCGCAGGCGCTTGAGCTCGCGATCCGCCTCGCGCCGAGCGCCCTCGGGCAGCTCGGCATCCGCCAGCGCCGCTGCCAGCTCGTCCAGCTCGGCCGCGGATTCTGCGTCGTCGCCGAGCTCCTTCTGGATGGTCCTGAGCTGCTCACGCAGGATCGCCTCACGCTGGCGTTCGCCGATGGCCTCGTGCGTCTGCTGGCTGATCTCGTGTGCGAGCTTCAACACCTGCAGACGCTCGGACACGAGCCGGATGAGCTTGTCGAGGCGGGAGCGCAGGTCGAAGGTTTCGAGGATCTCCTGCCGCAGTGCCGGGCTGATGTCCAGCATGCTGGCCACGAGATCCGTCAGGCGCGCGGCCGACCCCAGCGACCGCAAGGTGCCGGCCAGGTCCTTGCCGGCCTGCGGCAAGTACTCCAGTGCCTCGATGGCGAGCTCACGCAGATTAAGTGCGCGTGCCTCGATCTCCGCCGTGTGCAGTTCCACCTCGCGGAGGTGTTCGATACGCGCGACGAGGAAGGGCCAGCCGTCGAGGAACTCGAGCACGCGGAAGCGCACGTCGCCCTGGCAGATCACGTGGTGCACGTCATCCGGGGTAGCGATGTGGCGCAGCACGCGTGCCACGGTGCCCACCCAGTGCAGGTCATCCGGCCGCGGTGCGTCACATTCCGCCTCACGCTGCAGCAACAGCCCGATGACGTTGGCACCACTGGCCTCGGCAGCCAGCAGGGCGGCCACCGAGCCGGCCCGCTGCATCGACACTGGCAACGCCACATCGGGAAAGAGCACGACGTTGCGCACCGGCAGGATGGGAATGGCGTCCGCCGGCAGCGGTCGCTGTGTCGCCGGCCCGTTGTCGCGCACGGCTGGCAGCGTCAGCGCCGCATCGGTGGAGCCTTCAGTGTGCTGGTCAGCAGGGGAATCGGACATCGAGCCTCCTCAAGGCAGGGAACGGTGCCGCGACACCCTGCGTGACGAAAATCGGGGTGCGGCACTCCGGAAGCTCAGATGGGGCGGCGGGCGGGAAATTCAAGGGGGCGGGCCGCAAGCAGGCTGGCGGTTCGCCTGCCGGCCCTCGTCACGGCTCTGCTGGCGCAGCCACCCCGAGCTCATCTGTGCCGGTGACCTCCCCCCGATGACCACGCCCGCTCGCGATCTGCCCCAGCACATGGGCCGCGGCCGTTAAGCCCATGGCACCCGTGACCGCGACCAGTGAGCCAAGCACACCGGTACAGGCGAGTCCGCTGCCGCCGGGCTGGCTGGGCAATTCGCCCTCGGCTACGGCATAGCCCTTGTGTTCGAGGGAAAAGACGCAGGGCACGTCCATGCGGCGCGAGAGGTTGCGCGAGTAGCCGTAATCCTGCCGGAGCTTCTTGCGCACCCGTGCGAGCAGGGAATCCTGTTCGGCGCGGGCGAGGTCACACACGCGGATGCGGGTCGGGTCGAGCATGCCACCGGCGCCCCCGACGGTCAGCAGCCGCTGGCGTTGACGCCGACACCAGGCCACCAACGCCGCCTTCACGCGGTAGTCGTCGGTGCAGTCGATGACCCAGTCGAGGCGATCTGCGAGGTGTGCCCCCGGCGCGTCGGCGGTGACGAATTCCTCACGGCAGTCGAGCGAACACGCCGGATTGATGTCGGCAATGCGCGCGGCCATGAGGGCGGTCTTCGAGGCACCGAGTGTGCTGCCGAGCGCGTGCAACTGGCGGTTGATGTTCGACTCCGCCACATGGTCCAGATCGATGAGTTGCAGGAAGCCCGCACCCGACCGCGCCAGCGCCTCAGCGGTCCAGCTACCTACTCCACCCACGCCGATCACACAGATGCGGGCGGCGCGAACGCGCTCAAAGGCAACGGCCCCGAAGAGCCGCCGAACGCCGCCGAAGCGTCGCTGCTCGGGACTGGTGTTGGCCGCCACCTTGCTGTCGGCCGTGAGTTGGGCGGATTCGGTCATTGTGGGAACGGGTGCCTGGGAGTGGTTTTGCTGCGGTCATTGCACAAGCCGTTGCGATGACCGGGCGCTCGGGCTGGCCGGACTCTGCGTGTGCCGCCGCCGCGTGGGTGCAGCATGAAAGGGGTATGCGCTGGATCATGCCGTGTGACGGACGCACGCGGCAGGGGGGCATGCGCGGGGCTATATTTGGCCGGTGGGCCCTTGCGGCCGCGGCTGGGATGCGATGCAACTCGTCGATACTCATTGCCACCTCGATCTGGATGCCTTCGCCGGTGACGCGGATACGGTCATTGGGCAGGCACGGATGAACGGTGTCGCTGCCTTCGTGATACCGGCGGTTGAGCGTTCCCGCTGGCCCGGGTTGCTCGCGCTCTGCGCGCGACATGTCGATCTGCACCCCGCACTTGGCCTGCACCCCCTGTTCATCGAGCGTCATGCGGAGGCTGACCTCGCGCTGCTCGCGCAGGCGATCACCCGGCAGCGGCCGGTGGCGGTGGGCGAGATCGGGCTCGATCATTGGGTTGAGGGGCTGGACCGCGCACGTCAGATGCGTCTCTTCGAGGCCCAGCTCGCCATCGCTCGCGAGCATGATCTGCCGGTCGTGCTGCATGTGCGCAAGGCTCACGAGGAGGTACTCGGCGCGCTCGCCCGGGCTCGCGTCCGGGGCGGGATCACTCATGCGTTCAACGGCAGCATCGAGCAGGCCAGGCGCTACCTCGATCTCGGTTTTCGGCTGGGCTTCGGCGGTACGCTCACCTATCCCGGCGCCACGCGCATTCGCGCGCTGGCGGCGGAGTTACCGCTTACGGCCATCGTGCTCGAGACCGATGCCCCCGACATGGCCCCGGTCGCACATCGCGGCGAGCGCAACAGCCCGGCCTACCTGCCGCAGGTGCTGATGAGTCTGGCCGAGGTGCGGAACGAAAACCCTCTCGTGCTTGCTCGGGCCACCACGCGGAACGCCTGTGCGGTGCTCGGGGTCGACCTCTGCCAGGGGGAGACGGTGGACGCGGCCGGCGCGGAGGTCGCGTGAGTCTGCGCACTGTGATCGTGGATGCAACAGGCGGTGAGCGCCGTGGTGCTCCGTGCCATTCGAACAACAACGAAAGACCGAGGGAGGAATCATGACGAACGACCCTTTGCAGTGCTGGGCCTGTGGTGCCACCAGCCCCTGTCCCGAACTCATCGGGCGCGGCACGCACTGTCCCCACTGCCAGCGCGACTGGCATAGCTGCCGGCAGTGCCGCCACTACGCCCCCGGCAAGGCCAATGACTGCAAGGAACCGGTCGCGGAGCGGGTGGCAGACGCCGCCCGCGCGAATTTCTGCGACTGGTTCCAGGTGGCACTTAATCCGCACGACCGGTTCTCCGCGCCCACCCCGCGCGAGGCGGCGGAGCTCGCGGCCCTGTTCGCTATGCGGGCACCCGAGGCATCGGCCGCCCCGTGCCACTCACCGAAAGACCACAACGTCGCCGCCCGCCTGAAGGTCGAGCAATTGTTCGAGTAGGCGTCATCCCCGCGCAGGCCAGGCCGTCGTCGCCGCGCACCTCGTCATCCCCATGCCCTCCGTCATCCCCGCCCCCGACAAAGACACTCGGGGGCGGGCTGCGGCGGGGATCCAGAGGGCAAATGCCCACACATCACCCATGATGCCCCCCGTCATCCCTGCCCCCGACAAAGACACTCGGGGGCAGGGATGATGATGGACCCGAGTGTTCCTGTCGGGGGCGGACGCGGCCCTCAACCGCCGTAGCGCCAGACCGAGAAGGTCCAGGCGATGCCGATGGCGGTCAGCACCCACAGCAGCAGGACGATGACCATCCCGGCAGTGCGCAGCCAGGGGCTGAAGCCGCGCAACTCCGCCCGGTGGTCGGCCATCAACGCGGCAGGCACCAACAGCCGGACGAACATCACGCCGAGCGGTAACAGCACGAGTTCGTCCAGATAACCGAGTAGGGGGATGAAGTCGGGGATGAGGTCGATGGGTGACAGCCAATAGGCGACCAGCAGCCCGATGAACAGGCGTGCGTACCAGGGCGTGCGGCGGTCGCCGAGCAGGCTCCCGAGCACGGCGATCTCGTCGCGCAGATTGCGCAGCCAGCCGCGGATGCGGGCGATGGTGGTAACTTGCGTCACGGTGCGCGGCTCTCCTTTCGATGCGGTCATGGTCACACAAGCGCGTGCCCCACGGGCTCCACCGTGGCCCGGGCTGGCAGCACATCGTGTGCAACGACATGCAACGAATGCTCCCCGCCAGGGTCGAGGCGCTTAGACTAGGTACGCAAGCGAGCTCCGCTTTACCCTGCACCCCGTGCCGCCTGACCGGCAGCCGGCTCCCGACCACCCAGACCCGAGGTGCGAAGTATGCAGACCTTCCCGACCACTGGCCCCATCCCGGCCACCCTCATCCTAGGCGACGGTATCGGCCCAGAAATCACCCGCGCCACTGTGCGGGTGCTCACGGCCCTCGAGGCACCCTTCGTGTGGGAAGAGCGGATCGCCGGCATGGCCGCCGTCGAACGCGGCGAGGATCCCCTGCCCGAAGAGACGCTCGCCTGCATCCGCAGGAACACACTGGCGCTGAAGGGGCCGCTCACTACCCCCGTCGGCGGTGGCTATCGCTCCGTCAATGTGCGCCTGCGCGAGGAGTTCAAGTTGTTTGCGAACATCCGTCCGGCGCGCACTTTCGTGCCCGGTGGCCGCTTCGACAACATCGATCTGGTGCTCATCCGCGAGAACACCGAAGGCCTTTACGTGGGCGTGGAGCACTACGTGCCGGTGGGCGACGATCCGCGCGCGGTGGCCGAGGCCACGGGCATCATGACCCGCTACGGCTGCCGGCGGGTGTCCGAGTTCGCCTTTCGCTACATGATCTCGCACGAGCGCCGCAAGCTCACCATCGTGCACAAGGCCAACATCCTGAAGAAGCTCACTGGCCTGTTCCTGGAGACGGCGCTGGAGGTGGCGGAGAAGTACAAGGGCCGGGTGGAGGTGGAGGACCGCATCGTCGACAACACCGCCATGCAACTCATCCTGAACCCGAACCAGTTCGACGTGCTGCTCGCGCCCAACATGTTCGGCGATATCCTCTCTGACGAGATCGCCGGTCTGGTGGGTGGGCTCGGCCTCGCGCCGAGCGGCAACATCGGTGAGGGTGCCGCCATCTTCGAGGCGGTGCATGGATCCGCCCCCGACATCGCCGGCAAGGGCATCGCCAACCCGGCGGCGCTCATGCTTGCCGCGGCCATGATGCTCGAACATGTGGGCCGTCACGAGCAGAGCGTGCGCCTGCGCGATGCCATCGACCGGGTGCTCCGCGAGGACGGAGTGCGGACCCGCGACCTTGGCGGCGACGTCGGCACGGAGGCCTTCGCCGATGCGGTGATCCGCCGGCTTTGAGCCGTGCGACCACTATGCGGGGCGTGAGGACGGGCGGGGCGTCATGGCGGACGTGCGCTGACCCAGGATGATCCCTGCCCGTCCTGTCCCCCTTCCCCCGCGCCCGTTCGGCCGGCTGCTCCGCCGTCTGGCGGGGCTGCTGCTGTGGTCCGTCGTCCCAGCGATCGCTGCCGCGCCTGCGGCGTCGCCCTTCCTGCCACGAAGCCCGCCCGGGCCGCAGGGCGATCCATCCGGGGTGCTGGCGCCGCGCGGCCTCAAGCCCTTCGAGCTCGGTCTTGTCATCAACGATGACGATCCCCTGAGCCGTCTGGCCGGTGCCTATTACGCCGAGCGGCGCGGGCTACCGGCCGAGAACGTCATCCACGTGCGTTTCGCGCGCCGCGGCCCGGAGATGGCACCGGCGGAGTTTCTGCTCCTGGAAGCCGAAGTCGCACGACGTACCCCAGGTCATGTGCAGGCACTGGCGCTCGCCTGGACCTTCCCGTTCCGGGTGGGCTGCATGTCGATGACGAGCGCCTTCGCATTCGGTTATGACACCGCCTACTGCGCCAACGGCTGTGAGCCGACGCAGGTCAGCCGCTACTTCGACAGCGGCAGCGATGCGCCACTGCGCGATTACTTCTTCCGGCCGGCGATGCTCCTGGCCGGTTCGAGCTTGCGCGAGGTGCAGCGTCTCATCGATCGGGGCATCGCTGCCGATGGCACGCTGCCCGCCGGTACCGCCTATCTGGTCCACAGCCCGGATGAGCGGCGCAACGTGCGGGCGGCGCGCTACGGCGAGGTGCGCCGGCAGTTGGGCGGGCGTTTCGTCATTCGTGAGGAGGACGGGCCGATCCGCGGCAAAGAGGACGTCATGTTCTATTTCATCGGCTTGCAGGGCGTGCCGCACATCACCCGCAACCGCTTCCTGCCCGGGGCCGTTGCCGATCACCTGACCTCCTTCGGTGGCCTGCTCGCGGATGGCCCGCAGATGAGCATCCTGCGCTGGCTGGAGGCGGGCGCGACCGGAAGTTTCGGCACCGTGGTCGAGCCCTGCAATTTCGCCGACAAGTTTCCGGATCCCCTCGTGTTGATGCGTCACTACCTCGGCGGCGAGACGCTGATCGAGGCCTACTGGAAGAGTGTGCGCATGCCCGGGCAGGGGCTCTTCGTCGGCGAGCCGCTGGCCGCGCCCTTCCGCGTCCGCGCTGCGCGGTCGTCGTCGTCGCCGTCGCCGTCGTCGATCGTCACGCCCGCCCGCCGGTCACAGTACTTGCCACCGTAGCCTGGGCGCGGCGCTGGAGGCGACTCCGCCTGCCTCAAGATGTGGTCTGCTCAGGTCGCCACCCTGCGATACCTCGACTCCCGGGGTGAAGGAAGCGAGACCGGCGACGGTGGGCAAAGACATTCACAAGGGCGAGGCCGTAGTCACCATCTACACCCGTGACTGGAGCGGGGAGTGTCTGCGCGCACTGGCCTTTCTCGTGCGCGAAGGGATCCCCTACCGCGAGATCAGCCTGACGCACGCCCCGGAGCTCGGGCCGGATCTCATCCGTCGCTTTGGCCACGATCGGGTGCCGCTGCTCGTGGTCGGAGAGCATCTCGTGGCGGGTCAAGGGGAGATCCTCGCCCGCCGGGCCCGCGGTGAGTTCGCGTCCGGGCCTGGCCCCCTCGCGCTGCCACGACCGCCTGCGCCGCGCCTCAGACTTGGCCTCTCCCGGCTCCGCCTGCGCCTGCCGGGCCTGGGATCACTGCGAGCCTTGCAGCGCCCCTGAGTCTGATCCCTGAGCCGGGAAGTGCTTCAGGGATCAGCAGTGGAGACGGAACCAGTACCATGTAGGAGCGGCCAATGGGGCGCGGTGCCGGATGGTGCCTGGGCTCCCTGGCCGGAGATCCGGGGTGCTGAATGGAGTCGGGTGACCGGGCCTTCCCAAGCCCGTTCCACGGGAGAATGCACGGGCATGAAATACGACCTCTGTGTAGTCGGTGGCGGGCCGGGTGGCGTGCGTGCGGCACGTCTGGCCGGGCAGGCCGGGCTCAAGGTGGTGCTCGTCGAGCGCGCGGCCCTCGGCGGCACCTGCGTCAACCTGGGTTGCGTGCCGAAGAAGCTCTTCGTGTATGCCGCGCATTACGCCGAGGACTTCGCCGATGCGCGCGCCTATGGCTGGTCCTTCAGCCAGCCCACCTTCGACTGGACGACCCTGCGCAGCGCCAAGGACGCCGCCATCGCCCGATTGAATGGCGTCTATGCCCGCTTGCTCGCCGAGGCGGGCTGCCACGTCATCAAGGGTACGGCGCGTCTGTCCACCCCGCGCGAGGTGGTCGTGGGCGAGGAGCGCCTCCATGCGCGTCAGGTGCTCATCGCCACCGGCGGACAGGCGCTGCGCCCGGACATCCCCGGGGCCGGGCACGGGCTCATCTCCGATGACATCTTCCACCTCGACGCCCTGCCCGCGCGTGCCGCGGTGGTGGGCGGTGGTTACACCGCCATCGAGATGGCCT
>DBNU01000179.1 GCA_002299125.1 Proteobacteria bacterium UBA664 | reverse complement strand
AGCTCCAGGCAGAGCGCCCGGGCATCGTGAAGTTGTTCGATGCCGTGGCGGAAACCGTGCCCGAAGGCGTCTCGCTGACGTCCTTCCAGCAAAAGGATCGCACCCTGACCTTCAGCGGCACCGCGCGCTCCAACGCGCGGGTCTCGAATTACATGAAGCGGATGGAACGATCAGAGGTCATTTCGCCGCCTGCCCTGACCGTGATCGAAACGCGCACGAGGGACGGCCAGCGCTACGCCGACTTCCAGCTCAAGGCCAGCCAGATAGTCGTGGCAGATGACGAGGCCGAGGGCGCTGCTACTGCGCCCAAGGGCGGCAAGCCATGAAGCTCTCCGAACTCAACGAGCTCGACTTCAACAACGTCGGCTCATGGCCACTGCCGGTCAAGATCGGTTCCGTGGTCATCCTGATGGCGCTCATACTCGCGGGAGTCTGGTACTTCGACACCCAGCACCGGGAAGTCGAGCTGGCCGCCGTGCGTGCCACTGAGGGTGAGCTGCGAACGAAGTTCGAGCGCGACCAACGCAAGGCAGCAAATCTTCCGGCCCTTAGACAGCAACTCGCATTGATTGAAGAGAGCTTCGGCTCGATGCTGGAGCGCCTGCCAAGTACCAGCGAGATCCCGGAGCTGTTGGTAGAGATCTCCCAGCAAGGTCTGGGCGCAGGGCTTGAGTTCGAGCTCTTCAAACCCCAGGGAGAAGTGCCTGCGGATTTCTACATCGAGCTGCCCATCCAGATCAGGGTCATCGGGTCCTATCACCAGTTCGGTCGCTTTGTGAGTGGCGTCTCGGCACTCAACCGTATCGTCACGATGCACAACGTGAGTATCAAGCCGCGTGGTGACGCTGGAGGGCTTCTGGTGATGGAAGCTACGGCCAAGACGTACCGCTACGCGGACGATGAGGCCGCAGGAGGCGGCAAGTGAGCATCTCGCAACTGCAATCGAATCTCCTCCGGACGCTGCCGCTGGCGCTGCTGCTCGCTCTTGGGGGCTGCGCTGATCCAGGGCTTTCCGAGCTCGAGGCCTACGCAGCGGAGGTCAGGGCGCGACCAGGTGGTGTCATCGAGCCGCTGCCGGAGTTTCGCATCGTCGCCAACCACCTCTTCCGCGCAGCAGACGCAGGGGTGCGGGATCCCTTCCAACCCTTCCTCGACCAGGAAAAGAAGGCACCCGAGGCCGTCGTCACACGCGATCCACAGCAAGAAGCATTTGAGTTCGAGCTGAAGGTACGGCCAAAGGAAGAGCTGGAGGGCTTCGACCTCGACGCACTGCGTATGGTCGGCACGATGCAGAACGGCGGTGCAATGTGGGGGATTGTCGTGGACCCGACCGGAACCGTACATCGGGTGCAGATTGGCAACTACCTTGGCCGCAACGCCGGCAAGATCACCGCGATAAGCGAGGCCCGCATCGACTTGCGCGAGATCATCGGCGATATGGACGCCGGTTTCGACGAGCGACAGGCCAGCATGGCACTGCCGGAAGATACTTGAAATGAATGCCGCAGACGGTCGCAAGAACCAGACCTGTGGTCATGGCCTGAGCAGTTGGTGTACGTCCAACGTCAGCCGCTGCCTATGCGAGGAGACCCAGCCATGAACCTGCACCAACACAATCGAACCTCGATGCTGCTTCGAGCCGTGATACTCATGCTCTGCGGCTGGGGCGTGAACAACGCCACTGCAGCCACGCTTGACGCAGTGACCCACTCGGCCCTGCCGGGGAATCGCGTTCAGGTGCGCCTGCAACTGGATGCAGACCCCGGCATCGATCCACTCACATTCACAGTCGACAACCCGGCGCGTATCGCCATCGACTTGCCGGGTATCACGCTCGCAACCGGGGAGCGCATGCGCAACATCGGCATCGGGGCGGTGGAGTCGGTGAACATGGTCGAAGCGGACGGACGCACGCGAGTGGTGCTGAAGCTGGTCGACATGGTTCCCTACAACATCGAGCGCAAGGGTAACGCGGTACTGGTGACCGTCGAATCAGGGACCCTTGCGATGAAGGACCCGCTGCCGCCGCAGGCCCGCGGCGATGTAGTGGCCGCCGGTGCGGAAGGAGGTCGCCCCAGCATTCGTAACGTGGACTTCCGGCGCGGCGATGCGGGTGAGGCACGAATTGTGGTACAGCTTTCCACGCCTGATGTCGCAGTGAATATCGAAGAACAGGGTGGCAAGCTGCTGGTGGATTTCCCAACGGTCTATCTGCCCGAGCCACTGAATCGGCAGCTTGATGTGGGCGATTTCGCAACTCCGGCCAAGGTCGTCGACACGATTCGCTACGGAAACGGCACGCGCATCATCGTGACGCCCACGGGAGAATTCGAGCACCTCGCCTATCAGACCGATGAGCAGTTCACGCTGGAGTTGCGGCCATTGAGCAAGGAGGAAGTCGAGGCAGCGCGCAAGGAACGTCTCGGCTACACGGGCGAACGGCTATCGCTCAATTTCCAGGATATCGAGGTGCGCGCTGTCCTGCAGCTCATCGCGGACTTCACCGAGCAGAACCTTGTCACCAGCGATACGGTCGGTGGCAGCGTGACCTTACGCTTGAAGAACGTGCCGTGGGATCAGGCGCTCGATATCGTGCTCAAGACCAAAGGGCTCGGCCTGCGCAAAACGGGCAACGTCCTTCTGGTGGCACCGCAGGAGGAACTTGCGCAGCGCGAGAAGCAGGAACTCGAGGCCCGGCAGGCGCTAGCGGAGCTGGCACCGTTGCGTACCGAGTTCGTGCAGGTGAACTATGCCAAGGCAACGGATCTTGCGGCGCTCATCAAGTCGGAGCAGAACCGGCTGCTATCCGAGCGGGGCAACGTGACGATCGACGATCGCACCAACACGCTGCTCGTGCAGGACACGGCCGAGCGCCTCGCCGACATCCGCAAGGTGGTGGAGACGCTGGATATCCCGGTGCGACAGGTGCTCATCGAGTCGCGCGTGGTGGTCGCGAACCAGACCTTCCTGCAGGATCTCGGCGTGCGCTTCGGCCTGTCAAGGAACCTCAATCCGGCCGGTGCACCCGATATCGGCAGAATCGGCGGTCGGCGCCCTGGCAACACCAGCTTCGGGCAAGGAACGGCCTTCATCAACGAGGGCTCAGAAGGGATCGAGCAGTACATCGTCGATCTGCCGACCGTTCTCGACACCACACCGGCCGGTGCCATCGGACTAGCGGTGGGCAAGATCGGCACGCTTCTGCTGCAGCTCGAGTTGCAGGCCGCTCAGTCGGAGAACCGCGCCGAGACGATCTCCGCGCCGCGCATCATCACGGCCAACCAGAAGGAAGCGATCATCGAGCAGGGTCAGGAAGTCCCCTTCGCAGCCTTCGCGGGCGTAGGTGGCGCGGCGATCGCCAACGTGCAGTTCAAGAAGGCGGTGCTCGCATTGACGGCCAAGCCCCAGATCACGCCTGACGAGCGCATCATCATGGACTTGGAGGTTCGCCGTGACACGGTCAACCGCACCGATCCGGCCGCTGCCGGTGCGCCGCCCATCGACACCAGCCGCGCCGTCACCCAGGTGCTGGTCGACAACGGCGAGACGGTCGTGCTGGGCGGTGTGTTCGTCTCGACCAATCAGCGCGGTACCGATCGGGTCCCCTTCTTTGGCGATCTCCCCTATGTAGGTTGGCTGTTCAAGCGCGAGGGGCGCACGGAGGAGAAGCGCGAACTGCTCATCTTCGTCACCCCTAAGATCCTGAAGGACAGCGTGGGCGCTGGCTGAGTTGCCGGGCGGAGTCGGCGCCGGGTTGCAGCCGCCCGAGATGGCATGAGCGAGGCAACGTCAACGGCAAGGGCAGTGAATGGCGGCGCGCGGAGTGTGTTTCTCGTCGGTTGCATGGGGGCCGGCAAGAGCACGGTCGGGCGCCAACTTGCCCGCTCGCTGAATCGGGCATTTTTCGACAGCGATCGCGTCATCGAGGAGCGTACCGGCGCGACCATTCCCCTCATTTTCGAGCGCGAGGGGGAATCGGGCTTCCGCGAGCGCGAGGCGCAGGTCATCGACGAACTGACGGCACAACCGGCGATCGTGCTCGCGACCGGTGGTGGTGCGGTGCTTTTGCCAGAAAACCGCGCGCACCTGCGGCAACGCGGGCTGGTCGTCTACCTCGAGGCGACATTGAATCAACTGGTTGAACGCACGCGAGGGGATCGCTCGCGACCACTGCTGATGAACGCCGACCCACGGGAGCGTCTCCAGGAACTGTTACAGCAGCGCGACCCTCTGTACCGCGAGGTCTCCCATTTGATAGTGCCCACCGCTCATCGTACAGTGCGGCAGCTGACCAACCTGATCACCATGGAGCTCGACCGCCTGTGTTGAAGCTGGAAGTCGGACTCGGTGACCGTAGCTACCCAATCCACGTCGGCCGCGGGATCCTCGGAAATCCGGAGCTGTATACGTCGGTGCTGCGAAGTCGCCAGATATTGGTGGTGAGCAATCCGACGATTGCCGCACTCTGGCTCGCGCCGCTGAAGAATGCCCTGGCTGAGTGGGCGCCCCAGACGCTGCTCATCAGCGATGGTGAGGAACACAAGAATCTCACCACCCTCGAATCCATTCTGACGCGGCTGCTCGAGCTGCGTTTCGATCGCAACTGCACCCTTGTGGCGCTCGGTGGTGGCGTGGTCGGGGACATCACCGGCTTTGCGGCAGCGGTTTATCAGCGCGGTGTGCAGTTCATTCAGATCCCGACCACTCTGCTGGCCCAGGTGGACTCATCCGTCGGCGGCAAAACCGCAGTCAACCATCCGCTCGGCAAGAACATGATCGGTGCCTTTCACCAGCCACGGGCGGTGATAGCCGACCTCGCCACCCTTGGGACGTTACCGGAGCGGGAATTCGCTGCCGGTCTGGCGGAGGTGATCAAGTACGGGCTCATCCGTGATGCCCATTTCTTCGAATGGCTGGAGGCGAACATGGCGCGTTTGCGCGCCCGGGATCCTGAGGCGTTGACGCACGCAGTGGCCCGCTCCTGTCGGGTCAAGTCTGAGGTGGTTGCCATTGACGAACTCGAGTCTGGCCTGCGCGAGATCCTCAACCTCGGGCACACCTTCGGTCACGCGATTGAAACAGGCACGGGTTACGGCACCTGGTTGCATGGCGAAGCGGTCGCGGTTGGCATGTCACTCGCCGCAGATCTCTCGTGTCGGTTGGGCCGCATCGACTCGTATCTCTGCGGCCGCATCGACCGACTCATCCGCGCGGCGGGCCTGCCGGTCGATCTCCCCCAGGATCTCGATCCCGCGCACATGCTGGATCTCATGCGGGTCGACAAGAAGACGCGTGACGGCAGGGTACGCCTCGTGCTGCTGGAGCGCCTCGGAGCGGCACATGTGACCGCTGATTATCCCCCGGGAGCACTCGATGCCACCCTCGCGCGCGCGCCTGACGCAACCGCTTAGGGAGCCGTCGCGGCTGGTCGGTGCATGAGCGCGCCGCTTGCGTCGTGGGCTACGCCGATTCAGTCCCCGGGCGGTCGCGCCCACCCGGAGGATCCGCCACCGTTTCGCACTGAGCACATGCGTGATCGGGATCGCATCGTGCACAGTGCCGCTTTCCGAAGGCTCGAGCAAAAGTGCCAGGTGTTCGCCAGCTATGAGGGCGACATGTTTCGATCGCGTCTCACGCACACCCTGGAGGTCGCACAGATTGCCCGTACCGTCGCCTCGGCCCTGCAACTCAATGAGGCGCTCACCGAGGCGATCGCGCTGGCCCACGACTTGGGGCACGCTCCCTTTGGTCATGCCGGACAGCACGCACTCGATGCCTGTATGGCCGTGCATGGCGGTTTCGAACACAACGCCCATGGCCTGCGCATCGTGGACTTGCTCGAGGATCGCTACGCAGCATTCCCCGGGCTCAATCTCACCCTCGAGACCCGCCAGGGCATCCTGAAACATTGCTCACGCAGGCGTGCCGGTGAACTCGGTGCCGTAGCGGTTCGGTTTATCGAGGGCGGGCAGCCGTCCCTGGAGGCGCAGGTGGCGAACATCGCCGATGAGATCGCCTACAACAACCACGATGTGGATGACGGTCTGCGCGCCGGGCTGTTGCAACCCGCGCAGGTTCTTGCCTACGAACCGTTCGCGCGCGCCGCCGTGGAAGTGCAAAGGCAGTGGCCGCACCTGGGTGACCGTCGCCTCATGCATGAAGTGATTCGCCGATCCATCGACGCGAACGTGACAGACCTCATTCGCAACAGCCGGGAACGGCTGGCGGACGCCCGCGTGACTTGCCCAGGGGACGTGCAGGCATTCGGCGAGCCGCTGGTGGCGTTATCGCCCGTCATGCGCGAGCATCACCTGGCCGTGAAACGCTTCCTGCGGGATGCCCTGTACCAGCACCATCGGGTTCATCGCATGGCGATGAAGGGGCGCAGGATCGTGCGCGAGTTGTTCGCAGCCTTCGCCGACGCGCCACGTCTACTGCCCCCGGAGTGCCAGCGTGAAGACGTTCCGGTGCAAATGCAGGCCATCAGCGACTACATCGCGGGGATGACTGACCGCTTCGCGGTGGCCGAGTATCGGCGCATCTTCGAGGCTGGATTCCCGACATGAGCCAAGCGCAGGAGGAACCACCCTTCTTCTGGTTGTCGCCGGCGCTGGAGCAACGCCTCGATCTGTTGCTGCATCTGATCGAGTTCGGTCAGCAGGCGGTCGTGCTGGCCGGGCCGGAGGGCTCCGGCAAGACGGCCCTGCTGACGGAACTGCTGCAGCGTGCCCCTGAGAACTGGTCCTGGGCGATGCTGGATGGAGCTGCTGCCGCCACCACCGAGGAAGTGGTGGAGCGCCTTGCCGAGGCGTGGGAGCCGGGCCTTGTCGCCGAGGCTGGGGGAGATGGCGACTCCACCGAGGGGCTCATGACGGTCCTTTCGGGCTGGGCGCGTCGGGACCGGGTGCCGGTGATCCTGCTCGATGATGCGGATCGCGCCAACGACGCCCTGCTCGTGTCCCTGCTGAATATTGTTTCGCGTCTGGGCGCACGCTGCCGACCGCGACTGCTGCTCGTGGGTAGACCGGTGCTGGAGGCGCGTCTGGCGTCGTCACCCCTGCGTGGGCTACTCGCAGGCATGCCGCACAGCCTGGAGATGCCTCCGCTCGAGGAGCCAGAGGTGGCGGATTACCTGGCCGCCCGCCAGCAGGCCGATGGGCTTCGGGGGGTGCGGTTGCCGCCCGATGCCGTGCGGCGCCTGCACCGCGAGACCGGGGGGCTGCCCGGCCCCCTGTACGCGCGCTTTGTGCGTGCGGTCGCTGCCGTGGCCGCCGCCGAGGCCGAGCCGGCGGAGCGTGTCGCCAGGGCCCCCGCGCTCGGCGCGCCGCAGGCACGTAAGTATGCGCTGGTGATGGGGCTCGTCGCCTTCATCTTCGTGGCCAGTCTGCTCGTGCGGGCGCTGCTCTGGCGTGACTCCGCCCCGGGTGCGGCGGATGAGTCCGCCGGATCGGTCATCGAGACGCTGGTCTTGCCGCCACTCGATGTGCAGGCACCGGCTACGCCGATTGTGAGCTTTCCTGAACAGGGGCGTGCGCCCGACGATGGCAACGCTGCGGCGACCGGTTTCGAGCAGCCGATTGCCGTCGCTGATCGTGCGCCAGGCCAGGTTGCGGGGCCGGAGCGTGGCGCCTCTGCCATCGCGCTCGCACCGTCCGAGTCTGACGGGATCGGTACCACGGGGGCAAAAACGGGAGCCGGTGTGGAGGCAATCGCGCCTTCGGTGGAGCCGCCGGCGGATCCCGCTCGGGAGATGGCCCGGCCGCCGCAGGAGCCGCCGCGGCCGGCCGCGGCACCCAGCCAGGGCACGGCCGGGCAGGACCCGGTGGTGGCGCCTGAGCCCATGCCCAAACCGCCGCCCCCACCGACGTCGGTGGCGGCAGCTCCGCGCGCTCCACCCTCGGTGAGCGCGACCGCTGGGGCCGATCTCGCCTGGCTCGCGCGTCTGGATGGCGAGGCTTGGCTGTTGCAGGTCTTTGCCTCCGACAGGCTTCCGGCGGCTCGCTCGGCGATTGCACGCCACGGTCTGGAGGGCAAGGCACGGGTGATCCCGACGACCCGAGATGGCAAGCCGTGGTACGCGGTGGTCCTGGGTCCCTACCCCGACCGCGCCCGCGCCAGTGCGGCGCTCGCGACTCTCCCGCAGGCCCTGCGGGTGCAAGGACCCTTCCCGAGGCGCGCCGCCGAATTGCAACGCGCGGCCCCTCCCCCGCGTTGAGCGCGGGCGCAAGGCCCGCGCGCGGTGACCTTTGGCCGCCGCCCGACACGGGCGCTATACTCGCCGGCCTTTTGTGTGGGTGCTGCTGCGACCCCGCCCTGCGCTGTTTCCCGGAGACGCTACTGCATGTCCCGTGAGTCTCTTCCCATGACGAGTCGGCCGGCCGCTGCAGGCCTCTACGACCCGAGCCTCGAGCACGACGCCTGCGGCGTTGGCTTCGTCTGCAACATCGATGGCCGCAAATCCCACGACATCGTCCGTCAGGCCCTCACCATCCTGAAGAATCTCCTGCACCGTGGTGCCTGCGGCAGTGAGCCGAACACGGGCGACGGTGTGGGCATCCTGCTACAGATGCCGCAGCGCTTCTTCAGTGAGGTCATGCTGGCCCAAGGAGTGGAACTCCCCGCCCCCGGCGCCTGGGCCTCGGGGTTGGTGTTCCTGCCCCGCGATGCGACCACCCGCAACCGGATCTGCACCGAACTCGAATCCATCATTCACCAGGAAGGGCAGCGGCTGCTCGGCTGGCGCGAACCGCCGACCGATTCCTCGCTCGTGGGGCCGACTGCCCGCGCCTCGGAACCGCAGATCCGCCAGGTGTTCATCGCGGCCGCCGCGGGGCTGGATGGCGAGTCCTTCGAACGCCGCCTCTATGTGATCAGGAAGCGCATCGAGAACGTGGTGTGGAATTCGCACCATCACGAGCGCGAAATCTTCTACATCCCGAGCCTCTCGTCGCGCACCTTCATCTACAAGGGCATGCTCACCGGCGAACAACTGGAACCCATGTTCCCCGATCTCGCCGATCCGCGCGTCGAGTCCGCACTCGCCCTGGTGCACCAGCGCTTCTCCACCAACACCTTCCCGTCGTGGCAACTCGCCCACCCCTTCCGCTACATCGCGCACAACGGCGAGATCAACACCGTGCGCGGCAACATCAACTGGATGCGCGCGCGCGAGGCCCTCTGCGCCTCCCCCTGGTTCGAGGATCTCTCGCGGCTGTTCCCGATCGTTGCCGAGGGCGGCAGTGATTCCGCTGCCTTCGACAACGTCCTCGAGTTCCTGCACATGTCCGGGCGGCCGTTGCCACTGGCGGTGCTGATGATGATCCCGGAGGCATGGAGCGGGCACGAGTCCATGGATCCGGAGCGCCGGGCCTTCTACGAATACCACGCCAGTCTCATGGAGCCATGGGACGGTCCGGCATCCGTCGCCTTCACCGACGGCACCATCATCGGTGCCGTGCTGGATCGCAACGGCCTGCGTCCTTCGCGTTATTACGTGACCAAGGATCGCATGGTCGTGATGGCCTCCGAGGTCGGTGTGCTCGACATCCCCCCGGAGAACATCCTGCTGAAGGAGCGTCTGCACCCCGGACGCATCTTCCTGGTCGACACGGCCCAAGGGCGCATCATCGAAGATGACGAGCTCAAGCGTGTCTACGCCGCGGCAGAGCCCTACGCCGCGTGGCTGAAAGACAATCTGGTCCCGATTGCCGCGCTGCCGGCGCCGCCGCAGCTCCCGGAGCCAGACCACCACACGGTGCTGAACCGCCAACTCGCCTTCGGCTACACCCAGGAAGACCTCAGGCTCATCCTGCTGCCCATGGCGGAGAAGGGCGAGGAGCCCATCGGCTCCATGGGTGTGGATGCCGCACTGGCGGTGCTGTCAGAACGCCCGCGTCTCATCTACGACTACTTCAAGCAACTCTTCGCCCAGGTGACGAACCCCCCGCTCGACGGGATCCGCGAGGAACTCGTCACCCAGGTGAGCACCACCATCGGCCCGGAAGGCAATCTGCTGGCACCCGG
>DBNU01000177.1 GCA_002299125.1 Proteobacteria bacterium UBA664 | reverse complement strand
TGCAGACACTGCCGGCCGAGCCCGGCTGATCGGATACCAGCACACCGGGGGCGCGTTCCAGGGATTGCTGGGTGGTGTGATCGCCGCGTTTCTCGATCGTCGCCCGGTCGATGATGGTGATGGAGGCCGGGGTCTCGCGCGGCGTCAGGCCCAGACGGCTGCCTGTGACCGCAGGCACGTCCAGTTGCGGCCGCTCGTTCGGCGGATTGAAGGCGCGGCCGGTGATGACGATGGGCTTCAGCGTGGTGGTCGACTCGGCCGTCGCCGCCGGTTCGGCAGCCACGGGCAGCGCGAAGGGGAGGAGTCCGGCCGACAGGCTGAACCAGAGTGCGGTGGCGCGCGCGGCGTCCATGGTCCTTCGTATCCCATCGGTGGCATCAAGGAGGGCAGGCCATTTACACCCGCCGCTTGCGCCAGGACATGCGACAAAGTGTCGCGTCCGCGGCGGCCACTGTCGAACTTCAACGCAGCAGACCGGGGGCGGTGATCGGGTAGCCCTGGCTGACCGCGTTCAGGTAGTACTCGAGATTGCGCCAGGTGCGCGACTGGAGCGGATGCGGGGCGGCGCGCACCACGCGATAACATCCCTGGAAGCGTGCCTGCAGGCTGGCGAGAGACCCGGCCTTGAGGCTGTAGACCGGAAAGCGGCCGGCGACGCCGATGGCCGGGCCGAGGGTCACGTCGCGAAGCACGCGGCCGACGGCCTGCACATGGCAATCGCTGCAGGCGAGTTCAAGTTGCCCGCGACGGGCGAAGAAGGTCGCGCGTCCATCCGCGAGGGCGGCCCGCGCCGCCGCGGACGTTGGCGGCGGAATGGCGATGGCGTGACCGCGCGCGGCATGGCCGAGAAAGGCCAGCAGGGCGTTGATCTCTTCGCCCCCATGGCGAAGGGGTTCGAGTGAATGCGCCACCCGACAGGCGTTGATGGCGAGGTCGAGCGTCACCACCTCGCCGCTCGTCGCGTCGAAGCGCGGGTAACCCGGCCGGATCGCCGCGGTTGAGACGGCGAAACAGGCAGCGTAGCTGCCGCCATCCGGAAAGGGCGTGTTCCACAGCGCCTCGCCATCGGCCACGAAGGGCTCCCAGGGCGGGAAGTCCGCCATCGCCGCCTGCGATTCAGCCACCTGCGGATCCAGGGCCGCCACCCCTTGGGACAGGTCGTGCAGATGGGCAAGCCCGGGCAGGCGCACGCGGTACAGCGCCTCCAGTTCGGCCTGTACCGCTCGAATCGGATCCGGTTCAGGCGGATCCGCCAGCGCGACGTGGAACGGATTGAGCAGGCCGAGCAGCCAGCCCCACCACCACCTGGGCAGCCGGTGGGCGCGGTGGCTGGCGCCAACGCGGGACGCTGCTGCCCCATGCTGCGTGCGCCAGCGCTGCCGCAAGAAAAGGCTCACAGACGCGCAACGAGGCGATCAGTACCACCCCGGTTGTCCTGCCATTCGATGACGATCTCGTCCCCGCGCGCGGCCCCGGCGAAGGCGAACTCGAGATAGGGATTCTGCGAGATCCCGGGACCCCAGTGACCGACCAGCAGCGTCTCGCCACCGTGGGTCACCACGATGCGTTCGATGAAATGCGCGGGTGTGCGCACCCCGGCCTCACTCTCGCGCTCCGGTGCCATCGGATGACGCAGCGCCAGACGGAGCAGGCATTCGCCCTCCCGCCACTCGGTACGTATCCGCATGCTGGCAGAGGCCGCCATCAACGTGCGCCGGCCGTTCGTACGGGATCACCAGACTGGGCGCCACACCACGACCCGCACGGCATGAAAGCGGCCTCGTGAGCATCCCCGCCTACCCCGCCTACCCCGCCTACCCCGTCATCCCCGTCAGCCCCGCGCAGGCGGGGATCCAGTTCCTTCACAGCCACAGCGTGATGACGCTGGATTCCCGCATTCGCGGGAATGACGAGGGGTGTTGTCTCTGGCATCCCCGCCGCAACCTGCCCCAAAGTGCATTTGTCGGGAGCAGGCATGACGGCTTCATCGGGCGTGGATAACGGCTCACACGCCGAGACGGACACCGCAGCGAGCCACATCAGTTGCAGCCTCCGATGGTGACCTCGACCGGCAGATCGGCCCGGCCAAGCACGGCGTCATGTCCCTCGGTGATCACGGTGATATCCGCCGTCTGGCCCATCTTGATACGCGTCGAGAGGTGCCCCCGCAGCCGGGGCGAGAGTTCAAAACGGGCAATGAGCGGCACCGGATTGCCCGCACACAGCACATTGAGCGCGCGCGGCGAACGGTCCCACGCCATCTTGAGCGGCACCACGGCTCCATTCTCGGCCTTGGCTGGGGCGGCAAGACGCAGGCCCTCGGCGGTTGGGGCATCGGCCAGGCCCAGGGCGACCATTGCCTCCGTCAGCGTGCGGGCACGGAAGGCCGCGCGCGGACGCTCGGTGAGGGCGGCCAGCGCCTGCCGCACACCCAGCAGCGGCAGCAAGGCAACGAGCGGCACGATGATGAGCGCGCCGAGCCAGCGACGTCGCCCGGCAGAATATCCCGCTGGCTTGCCGCCCGACCCGGCACTGTCACCTTCGCGGGCGCCGTTCACAGGGTCCACAACCAATCGGTGAGCAGTGCCAGCTCGCGGGCCGAGAGGATGCCGTTGCGTCCATAGGGCGGCATCATCGCTTGTGGTCGGCTGGCATGCGGGTCCCACAGGAAGGCGTACAGCGCCGCGCGCGAGGGGAAGCGCAGGGCCAACCCGGACAGCGGCGGCCCCACATTTCCGGCCGGGGCACCGTCGGCGATGGCATGACAGGCGAGGCAGTTGCCGCGCGTGGACTCGAAGGCGATTGCCCGGGCCTTGGCCTCGCTAAGAACGCCCGCTTCACCGCCCTCCTGGGCAAGGCCGGGATGCGCAGCCACCAGGAAAAGGAGCCCGACCCACGCCGTGGCGCGAGCTGCACGCGGGTCAGATCGGTGATTCAACAAGGCCAACCGCCCGCCTCCCGATGCGCGCGCCCGCATCGCGCAGGCCAGTTCACCTGCCACCGCCACGCTCGGTCTGCTCGGCCAGCAACACCTCGAACTGCTGGGAGCGTGCCTCGATGCGACTGCGCTGATGGATGTCCACAGCGCCTCCCTCACGGGCCAGCCGCAGTTGCTCGAGGCTGCGCTTCAGATCACCCAGGCGGAAGTAATACTCCGCCAGTGCGATGCGCGACTCCACCAGCGAACCACCCCGCCCCTCCGCCTGGGCCAGCATGCGGAAATAACGGGCATCCACCTCGAAGCGGAAGGAGTAGTCACGCAGGATGCGGCGCGCGATGTCATAGCGCTCGGTGGCGAGTGCGAGATCGGCCCGCTCGAGCACCACCGAGCGATCGTTCGGGTGCCGTGCGTTCAGTTCCTCCATGAGCTTCCACGCCACCTCGGCTCGACCGGCCCGCTTTTCGATCTCCACGCGTTCGAGACCGAAATCGGAACGCTTCGGATGCTCGCGCACCAGCCGATCGGCCTCCGCGCGCGCACGATCGAAGTTACCGACTCGCATGAGGGCGATGGTGTAACCGTAACGCGCGGCCAGCTCGTCCACATGCTTGCCCTCGCGCAGGGCGGACTCGAACATCACCAGTGCGTCCTCCGGTCGATCGGCGGAGTAAGCCTGCGTGCGGGCGCGCATCAAGTGGAACTCGCGCTCGTCGCGCAGACGCACGGGCGGATAACGGGCGGCCAGCGAGCGGGACTCGGCGACTCGGTTCAGGGTGACCGGGTGGGTGCGGAGGTATTCCGGGATGGCCGCGGGATCGTTGTAGCGATTGGCCATCTGCAGGCGCTCGAAGAACTCGGCCATGGCGCGCGGCTCGAAACCGGCGCGCGCGAGTACCTGGATGCCGATGCGATCCGCCTCCTTCTCGTTGGCGCGGGTGAAATTGATGCCGAGCTGCTGGCTACCCGCACTCACCGCCGCGATGGCGGCCTGACCCGCCTGCGGGCTGGCCAGGCCCGCGAGGATGGCACCGACCATGGCGACCGCCATCGGCACGGAGAGCTTGCCCCGGGCCTCGATCGAACGCGCCCCGTGGCGCTGGGTCACGTGACTTACTTCATGCGCGAGCACAGAGGCGAATTCGCTCTCGTTCTGGGTGTTGAGAATGAGGCCCGTGTTCACGCCAACGGCCCCACCGGGCGCGGCGAAGGCGTTGATGCGGGTGTCGTTGACCCAGAAGAAGTTGAAGCCCTGCGTGGTTTCGGCGTGGGCAACGATGTCGTGGCCGACACGGTTGAGGTAGTCCTCGAGCGGACCGTCCTCGATCATCGCTCCGGCCCGGCGCACGGCAGCCGTGAGTTCTTCACCGATGCGTTGCTCTTCGCGCGGCGACAGCACCGACGCCGTGGAGTCGCCGATGTCCGGGAGTTCGATCTCCACCGGCGCGTGCAGGTCGAGCGCCATGGCCGGCGCGAGAGGGAGCGTCAGCCCGAGGGCGAGCAGAAGGCGGCAAGGCAAGCGGTCGGGGCGGACTTCCCGGCCCCAAGGGCGCTTACCAGTCGCAGCCATGTTCATACGGGATATTTTCACGCTCTCAGCGACCCGGGCGGCGGTGACGGGTTCCGGACGAAGCCAGCCCGGTTGACGAGGATCGGGCGCGGGCCCACCGCCGCCCCGGTGCCGACCGCCCCGACCGGGGCCGGGTCGCCCCGCCGTGCCCCGGGATCCCATGACACCCGGCAGCGCCCATGGGATGATCCTCGCCCCAATCTGCAACCTTGCGAGGATTTCAGGCATGAATCTGGACCGTGTCGG
>DBNU01000079.1 GCA_002299125.1 Proteobacteria bacterium UBA664 | reverse complement strand
CCCGGGCGCTCTGCCTGGAGCTGTTCGATGGCGCGGATTCGATCGATGAGCCGCTGACGTTCGCGATCCAGTCGCGCGATCTCCTTGATCTCCTCGGCCAGTGCAGCGATCTCTTTCTCCAGAAACTGGTTACGGACCGTCTGCTGCTGAATGAGGTCGAGATAGTAAAAATGGGTGGCGACCCCAATCCCGGCGGCCGCCAACGCGGCGAAACCGAGGATGGCAAGGAACTCATCACGCCGGCGCTTGCGCTGCTCCTCACGCCACGGCAAGAGGTTTATGCGAGCCATCAGTCGAAGCTCCTGAGCGCGAGGCCGCAGGCCACCAGCAGCGACGGCGCATCCCGCAGGAGTGATTCCTTGCGCACACGTGTGGCGACGTCCATACGCTGAAATGGATTTGCCACAGTCACTCGCGTGCCCGTCTTGGCCTGGATGAGCACGTCGGCTCCATCGATCCCCGCGCAGCCGCCCGCCAGCAATATCGAGTCCACTGCACCGATCTGCGATTGCGCGTAGAAGAACTGCAAGGCGCGGTTTATTTCCTGCGCCATGGTCTCCTTGAAGGGTTCCAGGACTTCGATGGCGTAGTTGTCGGGCAGGCCGCCCTGGCGCTTCATGAGGCCCGCCTCCTCATAGGACAATCCATAACGGCGCATGATCTCCTCGGTGAGCTGTCGCCCGCCGAATACCTGCTCCCGGATATAGACGATACGGCGATTCTGGAGCACCGAGAGGGTGGTCATGGTCGCTCCGATGTCGGCTACGGCAACGACGCTCTCGGCATCCCGCTCGGCCGGCTCGAGGCAGAACTCGTGCACGGCGTTCTCGAGGGCGAAGGCCTCCACATCCATGACCTTGGCCGTAAGACCGGCGGTCTCCAACGCGGCGATGCGCAGCTCGATGGTCTCTTTGCGCGCCGCTGCCAGCAGTACATCGACATTGTTTGGGTTTACGGTCGAGGCACCCAAGACCTCGAAATCCATATTGACTTCATCGGACTGGAACGGAATGAACTGTTCGGCGTCGACCTGCACCTGGGTTTCAAGGGCCTCTTCACCCAGATCGGCAGGCTCCTGGATGATGCGCGTGATGACGGCAGCCCCGGCAACGGCGCAGGCAGCGTGCCGCGCGCGACTCTGGGACTTCTTCAAGGCGCGGCCAATCGCTTCGCCGACTTGCCGATGGTCCGATATATTCTTCTCGACCACCGCATTCTGGGCCAAGGCTTCGACCGCGTAGCTCTCGACCTTGAAACGGCCACTGCCGCTGCGGGAGAGTTCCAACAGCTTCACCGAGGTAGAACTGACGTCCACACCGAGCAGGGGAAACTTGGAGCGGATGAACAAGCCCACGCGTCGTGTCCTCGTTATTGCATGTCCGCGCCTGTCGGGCGGCCCCGGCGAGGCATCCGCACGCTGAACCCAGCGGCGACCGTTCCGGTTGACGTGTCAGCGGTGGGACTTCGCCTCACGGCCGCAGGCTCCATAAGAATCAGTATCTTAATGCCTATTGCTTGCGCAATATATTAAATAATTTTCGCGACTATAGCCAAGAAGCCCCTGAATAACAAATCGTTTTTCTGCTGGCTCATCGCAAGAGTAGACTTGCGCCCGTGCCTTCGACGCGCGGCCCGAGCGGACGGGGTCGCAGCCGCCATCGGCACTCCGCCATGGCGGCCAGGTTGCGCGGTCGGAGGTGCGCGCGTGCCGGCGCCCCACTCTGGCCGGCTGGTGCGCTCGTGGAGCTCGAGTGGGTGGCCGGATACCAGCACAGTAAGGCATCGAAACCGGTGTTTCGGCCTTTTCAGGCGCGCCTACCGAACGTTCCCGACCACCGGGCCTCAGTGGAGGAGGTAAGACGTGTCGCAGGCCCGGAGATTGGGCCAAGCGGCAACATCTCCCAAGGCCGCCGGCGAAACACTCCTTGAATTTGGTGCCCCAGACCTGAGAACCATCCCGATGTTGCGCCCGCTCCTGACATTGACCTGCTGCGTGCTTCTGGCCTCACTGGTTGGGGCCACCGCCGTGGTCGCTTGGTATTTGCCCGGGCTGCCATCGGTCGCCGTTCTGCGTGACCTCAAGCTGCAGGAACCGCTGCGGGTCTACAGCCGCGACTTCCAGCTCATTGCCGAGTTCGGCGAGAAGCGTCGCTCGCCCGTGGGTCTTGCCGAGATCCCGGAACGGCTCATCGATGCATTCCTGGTGACGGAGGACGAACACTTCTTCACGCACGGTGGGGTGGATTACCTCGCCATGGTGCGTGCCACGCTTTCGGCGCTGCAGCCGGGGCGTCGGGCCGAAGGCGCATCGACGATCTCCATGCAGCTCGCGCGCAACATGTTCCTGAGCCCGGAGCGTAGCCTGGAGCGAAAGCTGCGGGAGATCCTGCTCGCCATCCGCATCGAGTCGGAGTTCGACAAGGAAACCATCCTCGAGCTCTATCTGAACAAGATATACCTCGGGCAACGCAGCTACGGCGTCGGCGCGGCAGCGCTGACCTATTACGGCAAGTCACTCGAAGAGCTCTCTCTGCCGGAGATGGCCATGCTCGCCGGCCTACCCAAGGCCCCCTCGGACCTCAATCCGATCACCAACCCCAAGGCAGCGGCGCTGCGGCGGCAACACGTGCTGCACCGAATGCTCGTGACCGGGCGCATCAGCCAGGCCGAGCACGCGGCTGCAGTCGAGGCGGCCGAGACCGCTCGGCTGCACGGTAGCGAGACTGCGGTGCCAGCCCCCCACTTGGCCGAGATGGTCCGCTCCGAGCTCGTGGGTCGCTACGGTCCGGAGGTCTACGACTCCGGGCTGCGCGTCATCACCACACTCGACCCTCGCCTGCAGGATGCCGCAGTGGCCGCCGTTCGCGAGGGGCTGCACGCCTACGAGCGGCGACGAGGTTATCGGGGGCCGGAGCAACGAACGGGAGTGACTCCAGCCGACGAGACGGCCGCTCGGGCGGCGGTCGCGCAGTTCGCCCGAGTGGGCGACCTCCATCCGGCTGTGGTTTTGAGCGTCGCCGAGCGGGGTGCCACCGTCTGGACCCGCGGCATTGGTCAGGTGAATCTGGAGTGGGACGGCATCGCCTGGGCCGCTCGCTACATCGATCTCGATCGCCGTGGTGCGGCGCCGAAAAAGGCGACCGAAGTACTCTCCGCAGGCGACATCATCCGCGTACGCCGCGTCGAGGTGGCGACTGAAAAGGGCCAGGCGACCGGTCCTCGCACCCGCTGGGAACTCGCCCAGCGGCCAGAGGCCGAGGCGGCATTGGTGGCTCTGGCCCCGGAAGACGGGGCCATCCGCGCCTTGGTCGGAGGCTTCGACTTCCACTCCAGCAAATTCAACCGTGTGACCCAGGCGCAGAGACAACCGGGCTCGAGTTTCAAGCCCTTCGTGTATTCGGCGGCGCTGAATGCCGGCTTCACTCCCGCCAGCTTCGTCAACGATGCCCCGATCGTGTTCGAGGCAGCGGGCATGGAGGCCTGGCGCCCGGAGAATTACTCCGGCAACTACGAGGGGCCGACACGCCTGCGGGAAGCCCTCACCAAGTCCCGTAACCTGGTCTCCATCCGGCTGATGCGCTCGGTCGGCATCGATCGAGTGCTGGAGCACGTGGCGCGTTTCGGCTTCGACGCCGCGCGCCTGCCAAGAAATCTTTCCCTGTCACTGGGCAGTGGCGAGGTGACGCCGCTCTCCCTGGCCGCTGGCTATGCGGTATTCGCCAACGGTGGTTTCGGCGTTACCCCGCATTTCATTCATCGTATCGACAGCAGCACCGGGACCGTGCTGACCGAACACCGCCCGCGGCGCGTCTGCCGCCCCTGTGAAGACCTGGCCTTCGCCGCCGGGGAGCCCGACGCACTCGTGCCACCCGAGGCACGCGCACCGCGGGTGATCGACGCGACCAATGCCTGGATGATGACCAGCATGATGAAGGACGTCGTCCGCCGCGGGACTGCCGCGCGCGCCAAGGAACTGGGGCGAAGCGATCTCGCCGGCAAGACCGGTACCACCAACGACCAGAAGGACGCCTGGTTCTCGGGCTACAACAGTGATGTCGTCG
>DBNU01000078.1 GCA_002299125.1 Proteobacteria bacterium UBA664 | reverse complement strand
CCGCATCCTGGACTGGAGAGGCAGATGGGCACTGAGCACAGGATCGTGGTGGTGGGTGGTGGTGCAGGTGGGCTTGAGCTCGCTACCCGCCTCGGCAATCGGCTGGGGCGCAAGGGCCGCGCCGAGGTGACGCTGGTCGATGCGCAGACCTCGCACCTGTGGAAGCCACTCCTGCACGAAGTCGCGTCGGGTGCCCTCGACGCCAATCAGGACGACCTGAGCTATATCGCGCAGGCACACTGGAATCACTTCCGCTTCCGCCTCGGCCGTCTGGCGAGCATCGATCGGGAGCGGAAGATCGTCCACATCGACCCGGGTCTGGACGAATCCGGTGCCCCCATCAACCACGCCCGCAGCTTCCCCTACGATACGCTGGTGATCGCCATCGGCAGTGTCGCCAACGATTTCAGCGTACCCGGAGTGGCCGAGCACTGTTTCTTCCTCGATTCGCGCCAACAGGCCGAACGTTTCCACCAACGCCTGCTCAAGGCCTGCTACCAGGCGAACAGCCAGAGCGAGCCCTTGCGCCCGCACCAGTTGCACATCGCCATCGCCGGTGCTGGTGCCACCGGCGTGGAACTTGCCGCCGAATTGCGCGACGCCGTGCACTTCCTCGCGAATTACGGCTTCGAGCGCATCAAACCGGAGCGTGACATCCGCGTCCACATCATCGAGGGTGCCAACCGCGTGCTACCCGGCCTGCCCGAGCGCATCTCGGTGGCCACAGCTCAGCTTCTGGAGCGCCTCGGCATCACGCTGCATGTGGGCGAGCGCATCGCGGAGGCCACGACCGAGGGCTTCCGCATGCAGAGCGGCTTGTTCATTCCGGCGGAGATCCGCATCTGGGCCGCCGGGATCAAGGCCCCGGGCGTGCTGCAGGGGATCGGCGGCCTCGAGACCAATCAGTTGAACCAGCTTGAGGTGCGCCCGACCCTGCAAACGACCCTGGACGACGACATCTACGCCATCGGTGACTGTGCCGCCTGTCGCTTGCCCGACAGCGACCGCAACGTACCGCCGCGGGCCCAGGCCGCGCACCAGATGGCGACCCTCGTCGGCAAGTCCATCGAGCGCAAGCTCGCCGGCAAGAGCCTGCCGGAGTTCCGCTATGTGGACTACGGCTCGCTGGTGAACCTCTCGCACCATGGCACGGTGGGAGCACTCATGGGCAACCTGATGAATCGGCCGAGCAAGCTCTTCATCGAGGGTATCCTCGCCCGCATCACCTACCGCTCACTCTACAAGCTGCACCAGATCGCGACTCTGGGCTGGCTGCGCACCATCTCGCTGACGGTCGCCAACTTCTTCGCGCATCGTGGCAGGATGCGGTTGAAACTGCACTGAGCGCCACCGGTAACGGGTCGCGGCATTTGCTGCGTCGGGATCGCGCGCGCACCCGTCATCGCCGCGTAGGCGGGGATCCAGTCCTTCCACAGCGACGGCGCAACGCCACTGGATTCTCGCTTTCGCGGGAATGACGATGAAGCCGAGTGTCCTTGTCGGAGGCGGGGATGACGGATAGTCGACCATGCTTGGCAAGCTTGAGGCCCCTATCCGGGAACCTGAGTTCCGGCGCACCAACCGGTAGCGGGTGGGAGGCTGCATGGGTCGCTGCCGGCGCTGAGGGCGAATCTTTATCCGGTGTGTTCAACCGCCCAGGTTGTATTTCTTCATGCGGTGCCGCATCACCATGCGCGTGATGCCAAGCTGGCGCGCCGCCTCCGAGACGTTCCAGTGAGTGCGATGCAGTGCGCTCTCGATGAGCCGGCGTTCAGCTTCATCGAGGGTAAGCCCCACGACCGACAGGCCGCCCCCCTCCTGCGCGGCCGCCACTTCGCCCGCCGATGCGCTGCCCTCGCTCGACAGCAGGAGATCGGCGGCATCCACCCGCCCGCCACCGACCAGCAGCACCGCGCGCTCGATGACGTGCTTCAGTTCCCGCACATTGCCGGGCCAGCGATAGGCCTCGAGAGCCGCGCGCGCGCGCTCCGTGAACATCACCGCCGGCAGACTGTAGCGCGTGGCAGTCGAGCGGGCGAAGTGATCGGCAAGCAGGTGTACGTCACCACCTCGATCACGCAGGGCCGGCATCGCGAGCGTCAATACGTTCAGACGGAAGTAGAGATCCGAGCGGAAGCTGCCCTCGGCTGCCAGACGTTTGAGATCTCGATTGGTCGCAGCGATGAACCAGGCGTCGGTGCGCCGCTCGTGACTCGAACCCACGCGCCGGAGGCTGCGTCGTTCGAGGATGGCGAGCAGCTTCGCCTGCAACTCGAGCGGGAGTTCCCCCACCTCATCGAGAAACACGGTGCCGTCGCCAGCCGCCTCGATGAGACCGACACGCTCGCCCATTGCGTGCGTGAAGGCGCCCTTTTCGTGCCCGAAGAGCTCGGCCTCGATGAGATCCTTCGGCAGGGAGGCGCAATCCACGTGCACGAAAGGCCGATCCTTGCGCGCCGACAACGCATGCAGCATGCGCGCGGCCACGTCCTTGCCGGTGCCGGTCTCGCCCAGGATGAGCACTGTCGGCGGAACCACATCCGCCTGTCCGGCAAGGCCGCCGATGCGGGCGGCTTGCTGGCGGATTGCAAGCATCTTCGGATCTTCTCCCAGCCAGATCACCTCCGGATGCTGCGCCCGCTCACGTGAGCGGGCGCGGGTGAGTTCCTTCGCGACCTCCTCGCGCACCAGCACCTTTTCCACGTTGACCTGCAGTTCATCGAGGTCGATGGGTTTCTTGAGGTAGTCGGACGCGTTGAGCTTCATGGCCGCGACCGCGTCTTCGAGTTCGCCGAAGGCCGACAGCACCAGCACTGCTGCCTCGTTGCCATGCTGCTCCCGCAGCCAGGCCAGGAAATCGAGGCCGGAGCCATCCGGCAGGCGCATGTCGAGCAGGATGAGATCGGGCACGCGGTCGTTCACCGCCCCGCGCGCACTGCGAAGGTCTCCCGCCACGACGCAGTCATAACCCACTCGAGAGAGGCGCTTGGCGACCGCACGCGCGAAGATCCCCTCGTCTTCCACGATCAGGATGCGCCGGCCGACACCGCCGTGGTCGCCTCTCTCCCGTCCTGCCAACCCCTCGCTCTTCATGCCGCGTTCTCTCTCCCAGCGCTGATCGTCTCCACGGGCCAGACCGGTGCCGCCAGCGGCGCCCGTATCACCACCTCGGTGCCGCCACCGGCAGCGGCCTCGAAGGTGATGTTCCAGCCATGGGCCTTGCAGACCTTGAAGGCAACGGGGATGCCGAGGCCTGTGCCCATGCGCTTGGTGGTCGGGCCCGGCTCCAGCCCCCCGGGCTCGGGCCGGAAAGGCATCCCCGGGCCAAGGTCACGGATGCCGAGGCGCAGCCAATCGCCTTCCACCCGGCAGGAGATCTCGATCCGGCCGCCCTCCGGACTGGCATCCACCGCGTTGGACAGCAACCCGTAGATTGCCTGCTCCATCAGGTCCACATCCACGGGCACCTGAGGATCAGCATCCCAGACAGTGCGCACGATCTCGACATCGCGCGCGTCGAGTCGCGGCGCAAGCAGGGTTGCAGCAGCATCGAACATGGCCGTGGGGCTCATCAGCATCGGTGCCGGTTTGAGCGGATGCAGATAGGAGACGAGCGCACTCACCCAGCGGCCGAGGCGATCGACCGTCTCGATCAACATCTGCCGGATCTCGATTTGCTCCTCGGCGTCAGTATTTTCATCGAGGAGCTGCGCCGTGGCACGGATGGACGCCAGCGGGTTGCGGATGTTGTGGGCCACCACCGGCACCAGCGCCCCCAGCGCTGCCGCCCGTTCGCTTTCCACCAGGGCCTCCCGGCTGCGCTCGAGTTCCTGCGCCATATGATTGAAGGCCTTCGCAAGTTCGCACAGCTCAGTGACCCCTTCCTCCGGCACTCGCACGTCGAGCCGACCGGCGCTCATCTCGCGGGCGCCGGTGGTCAGTGCCGCGACCGGACGCACGAAACCACCCTGGATGCGGTGACGCATCAGGCCCAGCAACAGCACGGCCAACACGAACGGCACACTGATGCCCCACATGGCGATGCCGGTCCAAAGCTGCTCCCGGTCGACGAGCCGTCGGGTAGTGCGTCCCAGCAGTGTGGCGAGGCTGTCGTAGTCGAGCTCGAAGCCACCGACCAGACCGCGCTCGTAGGCCGGGTCGAGCAAGCGGATGGGGGCGACTTCCGCGGCCGGGTAGGGGTCGACGAAAATGCGGTTCATGTCGAGCTGCAGGCGTCGGTAGGACTTCTGCAGCGCCTGCACGGCTTCATCCTCTGCGCGCGACTCGGTGCTCTGTCGCAGTACGTTGAAGTGCCGGTCGATCTCGCGCGAGAAGCGAGTGTAGACGCCGGCCGCACTGGCATCCCGCAGCAGCCGCGCCCAGGAGATCTCCTTCACCTGCCGGAACAGGTTGGTCCGGATCTCCTGCGCGGCGTTGGTCATCCGGGTGATGCGCAGCGACTGCCTTGAGGTCTCCTGCCAGTAGTAGGCAGAGACACCGGCAAGCAGTCCCGTGAGCACGACCAGCAGGAAAAGGGCCAGTTCGTGCGTCAACAGGACGTGCTTGAGGGAGCGGGAAGCGGGCATGAGTCTGGAGTATACGACCGCAGTCAGGGGCGAACTGCTGCACCGACCGCGACCGGCCCGGGAGGCGGACCCGGCGACGGCTTGTTGCTGTGCAAACACGGGGGGGCAGCGACCGCCGAAGGACGTGGAGCCAAGGCCGGCGGGGTAGGCCCGGGCTATCGACGCGGGTGCTGGAACACTGGTTACGCAGGACCACCCGGCTGGTCGATGAGAACCAGCCGCCCCCA
This sequence comes from Proteobacteria bacterium UBA664, assembly GCA_002299125.1. Taxonomy (GTDB): domain Bacteria; phylum Pseudomonadota; class Gammaproteobacteria; order UBA7966; family UBA7966; genus UBA7966. The sequence goes on along the minus strand of DBNU01000078.1, from coordinate 6,197 downwards.
GGAGCGGCTGATCCGCGCCAGACGCACAACCGCGCCCCCATGGACTTTCAACAAGTTACCGCCTAGCGCTACGCAGCATGGACGGCTGGCACGCGAACTGCGACAGCGAGAATGCGTGGCGCCCAAGGCGACCGCAGAACCTCAAATCAACGCACCATCAAGGAGAGCAAACATGGCCTGGACGACCCCTTCCTTCGCTGACATCCGCTTCGGCTTCGAAGTCACGATGTACATCGCCAACCGTTAATCTACGGTCGGTTGCAGTTCAGAAGGCCCCGCCAGTGCGGGGCCTTCGTCTTTTCTGGGGTCTGATCCTCTGGACCTGAGCCTGGGTATCGCTCGCCCTTTCCCGTGTCGGAATGTCCGACACTGCCGCGACAATATGTCGCACCAGCGCAGAGAGACGCGCTGATAGAGTCCGCACGTCCAACTCGACTGGCCGGTGCCTGTCGGCTCCAGTGCACTCGCAAATCGCGAACACCGGCCATCCGGTGCACTGAACGAACGCGATGTTCTCGACCCACGTTCCCGGGATTCCAACCGACGGTGATCGGCTCCCGAGGAAGATCCACGGAGACCCCCACGTGAACCGCCACGCAAATCATCGCCGTTTCGCCCCCCTCACCCTTGCGGCAGCGCTACTGGTCGTCATGCCGGCAGCCCAGGCCGCGCCCTTCTACGCCGTATCCGCCACCTTCTCCGATGGCGGCATCCAGCGTCAGACCACCTTCCAGGGTCGCTTCAACTGGGATGGGACCAACGTGACGAACTTCCGTGGTTTTCTGTCGCAGTCGATGTGGGCCTGGGACGCCAATACCGGACACTACCGGGCCGGCATGATGAACTCCAATGGCTTCGACGGCGATGTCTGGAACGGCAACCTCGCGACGCGTGTGACGGGTGACGCCCCGCTGCTGTACCTCACCCACCAGCTCGCCAGCGCCACCGCCAACGGTCGGGTGACGGTGACGACCTTCCTGAAGAACAGCACCGATGTCGTCATGGGCGGTGGCTTTGACGTCACGGGCGGCAATGGGATGGCCTTTGGCTTCCCCAACAATGCAAGCCGCAACCACAACGCCTTCTTCACCCTGGAATTCAATGCCAGCAATCCGACCAACGCCTTCCTGGCCAGCACCGTCTACGGTGACATGACCGCGCTGGGGCTGATGGGGCCGATGCTGACCGGCTGGATGGGCATGACCGGCTTCGGTGACGGTACGAGCCCGCAGAATGCGGGCTCGATGGGCGGATTCCCGACCGCACTGTCGGTCACCTTCGTGCCGGTGCCGGCCGCGATCTGGCTGTTCGGTGGCGCGGCGCTGTCGCTGGCCGGCATGGGTCGGCGGCGCAGCGCGGTCTCCTAGCCCGCTCCCACCCGCACCGTCCTGCTCGACCTGGCCCTGGTGATGGCCAGCGCCGGGCAGGCAACGGGGCGCTTCTGCCAAGACTGCAAAAATCAAACTCCAACCCATCGGGGTAGGCACCATGAAGCTGTCGATTCTCGGTCGTGCATTGCTGTTGCTCCTCGCGTCGGGCCCGGCCGTGCAGGCTGCCACGGCCACCTTCGACATCACGACCACCTGGTTCGAACCGCAGACCCGGCCGAAGGACACCATCTTCCAGGGTTCCTTCACTTGGAACTCCGCCACGCGAACGGTCACCAATCTCCGGGGCGTACTGTCCCAGTCCATGACCGGACGCTTCCCGCCGCCAAGCGGCAGCACGGCACCCTTCTTCGATCAATCGTTGCTGGAATTGACCCACATGGTGGCGGCACCTGCGGGCGCACGTGCCACGCAGTGGCACGACAGCGCACTCGGCGGCACCTTCGCTACCGTTTTCCTGCGCAACTCCACCAACACCTTCCGGGGGGGGGATGGCTGGCATCCGACCACCGGTGCGGCGAATTCCGGGCTCTTCCATGGCTTCTCGACGATGCCCTACCGCAATTCAATCCAGAACGCCTACGCCTTGATTTTCGTGCCGGACCAGCTCAGCCCCAGCAATCCGAATATCACGCTCACCTGGAACGAGGCCGCGCAGACCGGCAGCCTCGGGCTCGCCCACACCGCCTACGCCGACTGCACGCCCGGCGGCATGATGGGCAGCGTCTGCATGACCGCGTGGTCGCGGCGCGCCTACGGCACGGTCGGCACGATGGGCGGCTTCCCGCTGTCACAGGTGATCACCATGCAGGCGGCCGCACCGACTCCCACACCGACGCCGGTCGCAGTGCCGGTACCGGTGCCGGCACCTGCCGCGTTGATGCTGTTCCTCGTCGGCATCGGGCTGATGGGCACCACGACCCAAGGTCGCAGGCATCGCTGACCAAGCGCTTCAGCCGGATCGCCGGATACCCGTCTCCGCGTTCTCACGAAACAGTTGCCCCTATTCGCGCTTGAGAACCTATTGGTTGACTGATGTGAGGCCAACTGAGTTGCACCGGCCGCATAGGCGACGCTCGCTGGTGCCGCTGGCCGTGGTGCTGTCTGCCTTTCCCCCTGCCGCCTTCCCGCGTTCCCCGGTCACGCCGGGGGGGGAACCGGCGTCGCAGGCACTGGACGCCGTGACCATCACGGGCGATCGGCTCGCACCGATCGGTGCCACACGTCTCGACGGCCAGACATTGCGCGGGCGCCGCACCCGCGGCAACGACACCGCGCGCCTGCTCGAAGACATTCCTGGCGTTTCCACCTACGGAACCGGGGCCATCTCCAGCCTGCCAGTGATCTGGGGGCTCGCCGATGATCGATTGCGTACCCGCGTCGATGGCGTGGACTTGGAGGCAGCCTGCCCTAACCACATGAACCCGGCGCTGTCGTTCATCGACCCGAGCAAGGTGCTGCACGTCCAGGTGTACGCCGGCATCGCGCCGGTCAGTGTGGGTGGCGACAGTATCGGCGGCACCATCGAGGTCAACTCGGCGCCGCCGCAGTTCGCCAACGCGAATGAGGGCGTCCTTTACGATGCGAGGCTGGGCTTCACCTTTCGCGGCAATGGTAACGGCCGCGCGAAGAACATGGGATTCTCGCTCGCAACCCAGTTCGTCAACCTGAATTTCGAACAATCGTTCGCGGAATCCGACAACTACCGCGCGGCCCGGAATTTCAAGCTTGATGGACTGTGGAAGAGTCTGGGCGAGAGCGAGATCCCGGATGACGTCGTCGCCGTGAGTGAGCTGCGCGGGGCGGTCAATCGCGAGCTCAGCGTGGCGCTGCGCCCGTGGCAGGATCACATCATCGAGATGCGGTTGAGCGAACAGAGCCTCGATGTGCAAGGCTTCCCGAACCAGCGCATGGACATGGTGTCGAGTGCACCGGATGAGTTCAACTTTTTCTCGCTGCGCCCGAACGAGCCGGCGAACATTAACAATATCGTCAACCTGAACTACACCGGTGATTTTTCCTGGGGCGAACTTACGGCACGTGCCTCGCGCCAGACCCAGCGGCATAGCATGGACATGCTGCAGGATCGATTCTTCGGCATGTTCATGCCGATGATTTCCCGCAGCACGACTCACAACGGCGAGGTCGCGGCCAGCATCGAAGTCAGCGAGCGTGACATCCTGCGCCTTGGCATCGACTACCAGGACTACAGCTACGACGACGTGTGGCCTCCAGTTGGTGACTTCGGGGCGATGTGCTGCGAGGAGTTCGTGAACATCCGCGATGGCCGTCGCGATCGCCTCGCCAGCTATGCGGAGTGGGAACGCGCGTGGGATCCGCATTGGTTGAGCCAGCTCGGCATCCGTGGTGGCACCGTCACTTCCAACGCCGGACCTGTGCAGGGCTACAACGAAGGGCTGTACGGCGACGAGGCGGCCGAATTCAATGCCCGTGATCGCCACCGCATCGATCAGCATCTCGACGCCACCGCGCTGCTGCGCTTCACCCCGACGACACAGCAGACCTACGATGCGGGCGTGGCGCGCAAGACGCGTTCGCCCAACCTGCTCGAGCGCTACACCTGGACTTACGAGTCCATGGCCAGCTCGATGAACAATTTCGTCGGCGACGGCAATGCCTATGTCGGCAATCTCGATCTGAGGCCGGAGATCGCCTACACCGCCAGCGCCAGCGGGGCCTGGCATGACACCCATGCCACGACCTGGAACCTGAGGATCACCGGCCACGTCACGCATGTGCATGACTTCATCGACGCTGAGCGCTGCACGCCGGAGATGAGCATCCGCTGCTCGGAAGCCAACGTCACGACCGACAACGAGTTCGTCCAACTGCGTTACGTGAACCAGGATGCGCGCCTGTATGGCATCGATGTCTCGGGCAGTCGGCTGCTGGGCAATATCGACGGCTTCGGTAGTTTCACCGCCAACGGCATTCTGAGTTATCTGCGAGGCCAGAACCTGGAGACCGGCGACAACCTCTTCCAGATCATGCCGCTGAACCTCCGCCTGGGTCTGACCCATCGCCTGGCTGGCTGGACGATGGCGGTGGATGGCCAACTGGTCGCGGCGAAGGAGAACATCTCGCGGGTCAGAAACGAGATCGTCACGCCAGGCTTCGGCTTGCTGCATCTGCGCGCCGGCTACGAGTGGAAGAACGCGCGGGTCGATCTGGAACTTGAAAATGCGCTTAATACTTTCTACCGGCTGCCGCTCGGCGGGGCCTATGTCGGCCAGGGCAATTCGATGGCCCTCAACGCGATCCCCTGGGGCATGGCGGTGCCCGGCCGGGCGCGATCATTCAACGTCGCGGTGAACATCAGCTACTGAGTCCCTGAGATGCTCGGCGCCCCGGCAGGACCGGACGGCCGGCGTTCACGCCTCCGACAAGGACACTTGCGGGCAGGCAGTCCTACCGTGGCGACGGCGTGACGAAGCGTCCTCCCCGCCTGCACGGGGCTGACGGTCGGGCCCGCCCCTCAGCCCAAGGGCACACCCATGCGCCGCAGCATGCCATTGCGACGCACGAAGGCGTGGTGCAGGGCGGCCGCAGCGTGCACGACCACCAGGGCGATGAGGATGAAGGCCGAGATCTCGTGACACTCGGTGAAGAAATGATTGATCTCCCGGTCCTTCCAGCCCCACTGGGGCAGTTCGAGGCCAAACCACAGCATCGGGTAACCCGCAAAGCTTGCGGAGAGATAACCGAGCAGGGGTTGCACGAAGAGCAGCAGATAGAGCAAACCGTGCACCCACTCGGCGACGCGATGCTGCGCGGGCGACAACCCGGCGGGCGGGGCCGGGGGGCGATGCGTGAAGCGCCAGGCGACGCGGAACATCAGGAGCGCCCACGCCACCAGACCAAAAGACTTGTGCAGTTGGATCCCGAGGCTGCGCGCCGGGCCCTCTTCCTCCGGGAGACTGAACCCCACCACCATCAGGGCGAGCACCAGTACCGCCATGCTCCAGTGCAGCCAGACGGCTGTTCGCGTGTAGCTCTGCATGCAGGGTCTCCGTGTCACCCGGCCCGCATGGCCCATCCTGGGTTTGGCGGTGCCCATCCGGGCCGGGAAAGGGGCAGCACTTTGCCGCCCGGGCGGCTAACCTAGGACGCGGGAAGTCTGACCGCAACCCTCGGGACAGACTCCCCCTCCCCGGCTGGCCACGGACGACCTACCGCAACCATGACCTCACGCACCGCCCGCGACACCACCACCCTCGCTACCCTCGTCCTCTGGCTCTTCTGTCCCTCGACCCTGTGGTCCGCACAGACCGCGGCCATCGTCGAGGATCGCTTCAGCTCACCGCTTGCTCGCTCTGACGCTGCTTATGTGCTCGAGATCCACAAGGCAGACCGGCGCATGCGCGTGCACGATGGCGGGCGAACGGTGGCCGTCTTCGACATCGCCACCGGGCGCGGGGGGCGTGGTGACAAACAGCGGCGCGGAGATCAGCGCACGCCCGTGGGCAACTACCACGTGGTGGACTTCAACGAGGCAAGCCGCTTTCACCTGTTCATGCAACTCGACTACCCCAATGTGAAGGACGCCTTCCTTGCCGTCAGGCGCTCGCTGATCGAGCTGCCCCTCTTCGAGCGCATCGCCAATGCGCATGCCGCTGGGCGGATCCCGCCGCAGGACACGCCGCTTGGGGGGCAGATCGGGCTGCACGGTCTGGGCGACGACGAAAACCGCGAAAAACTCGACCTGCACCGTCGACTGGACTGGACCGAGGGCTGCGTGGCTCTGACCAATGCCGGGATCCGCAAGCTGCGCCAGTACGTATCGATCGG
>DBNU01000114.1 GCA_002299125.1 Proteobacteria bacterium UBA664 | reverse complement strand
CCCGCTACGCCGATATCATCATCGAGGCGCGTGATCGGATGATCCGTACGGAGGACTGGAAGCTGGTCTACCTTCCGCTGGAACGGGGTGCGCTGTGGCAGCTCTACGACCTTGGCACCGACCCGGCCTGCCAGAACGATGTCGCGGCCCAGCACCCCGAGGTGCTGGCGGAACTCAAGACCGCCCTCACGGCCTGGATCGAGCAGGACCGGGAGCGGCAGATGGTCGCTGACCACGTGGTGCGCATTGCGCCCGGCTGACGGAAGCACAGTCATGGCACAAACTGGCAAAGGCGTTGGCGGTACCCCCATCGAGGTTCGCCTGCTCAACGCCGACGACGACCTCGCCGCGTGCGGACAGATCATCGCGGAGGTCTTCTCGCTGGCCCCCGCGGCCGTCGCGGACTGGCTGACCAAACGTCTCGTGGACAACCCCTGGCAGCGGGACCTCGCCGCGCCCGGGGTCGTGGCGGTCCGGGATGGTCGTATCGTGGCCTTCCGGGCGCTGTTCGCACAGCGCTGGTGGTTGGAGGGCGAAGAGCACACCCTGGCCTGGGCCGCGAACACCTGCATGCCCGAGTCCCTGCGCGGCTGTGGGCTCGGTACTCGCATGGTGGACGCCGGGGGTGCCGTGGGACCCATCACGGCCAGCAGCTCCTCGGGCCTAGTGACGCAACCCATCTACCAGAAGCTGGGCTACCTGCCACTGGGCAGCGACAACGACGTTCACGATCTGCGCGTCTCCTTCTGCCCGTCGCTCGCCAAACGCATCGGTCGCGCACCGGCGTGGGTGGTGGGCTCACTGCTCGATACGTTACGCCCGCTGCCCGGCCACATTCCTCCCGGTTGGCGCATCGAAGCTTTCGAACGCGCCGATGCGCGTTTCGACGTGCTCTGGCGCGAGACGCGCGTTGACTGGCCGGCCGCACGACTGCGGGATGCGGCCGCGCTGAACGAACGCCTCGTGACTCTCGCAACGCAGGCGCTCTCGCGAGTCGCCCTGTTCGATCCCTCGGACCGTCTGCGCGGTTTCGCCATCTGGCACGTGCAGCAGCACGACGCGCATGTGAGTGACGCCGTGCTGCGTGACGCCTGGACATCACGGCACGACGCTACAGCCCTCGAGGCCATGCTGGGGCTGCTGTTGCGTCGCTGGCGTCGCGCCGGGGTCGCACGCGCGCTCATCGAAGTCGCCAATCCACTCATCACGCCGCTGCTGGCCAGGCTCGGTTTCATTCACCGGCCCTCGCACGGCGTGCGCTATCAGGTCCTCGCACGCCCCCCACTCGCCGAGGCGACCCTGGCGGGATGGTTCCGCAGTGGGCTCGACGGTGACTACATGGATCTCGCCGATCCGGCGATCCATTGAGTACCCATGAAGAAAACCGCTGGCCGTTCCGATAACTCAGAGCCGTCATCCCCACGCAGGCCGTCATCCCCACGCAGGCGGGGATCCAGTCCTGTCCATGCACTGGATGCCCGCCTTCTCGGGCATGACGAAGTGCTGGATTCTCGCCTTCGCGGGCATGACGATCACGGCCTCGTCAACGGCTCCCGGGCACCTGCAAGCCCCTCTGCCGGCAGGAGAAGGGCTTGGATGAAGGTCCGGTCCCGCACACGCGATTCTGGCTCTGCTCACACCCTCGAAGGTCGCTCACCAAGCCCCATGCACACTTCCAGACACTGACCCATGCGTGACCTCGTACTGTTTGCCCTGATGCTTGTTGCCTGTGGCTACACGCTGGCACGCCCCTGGATCGGTGTCCTGATGCTGGCCGTGGTCAGCTTTCTGAGTCCGCAGATGTTCACCTACGGCTTCATGCGCACCTCCCCGATCTACTTCGTGGCCTTCGGCGTGGCCTTCGCGGCCTTTCTGTTCGCCCGCGAGCGGCGTGCCATCCCGGCGGACTGGCGTGTCGTCACCTTCTATCTGCTCTGGACCTGGTACCTGGTGACGACCCTCGATGCGATCGTGCCACAGTACGCGTGGATCAAGCTCGAGGAGGTCAGCAAGATCTACCTGCCTCTCGTGTTCACCCTCGTGCTCATCACCAACCGGGAACGACTGCTCGCGCTGATCGCCACCATCGCCGTATCCATCGGTCTCGTTGCCGTGAAGGGCGGGATGTTCGCCATCTCCAAGGGCTTCAGCCATCGTGTCTGGGGACCGGACGGGACCATGTACGGCGGCAACAACGAGTTCGCCATCGCCACCCTGATGGTGATCCCACTCCTGCTCCTGTGGCAACGCGAGACCACCTCGGCACGGATCCGCGTGGCCCTGATGGTGGCCGTGCCGCTGTGCTTCGCCTCGGCCCTGTGCTCCTGGTCGCGCGGGGCCCTGCTGGCGATGACCGCGCTGGTCGCGCTGCTCATTCTGCACAGCCAGCGGAAGTGGCTGGCCGCTCCGCTCATCGGTGTGGGTGCCGTACTGGCCGCCGGCGTGCTGCCGGATGAATGGTTCGGCCGCATGCACACCCTCGAGACCTACGACGAGGATGCCTCGGCCATGGGCCGCATCACCACCTGGACGGACGGCATCAATTACGCACTGGCCAACCCGATAACCGGCGCGGGCTTCGATGGCTGGCTGA
>DBNU01000028.1 GCA_002299125.1 Proteobacteria bacterium UBA664 | reverse complement strand
TGAGCTGGATCTCGTTGCCGGCGCCTCGCGGCGTGTTCTCCAGGATCCCCATGATGGCACCCGGCAGGATGTAGCGGCCCACCACGGCGAGCGTGGACGGGGCGTCCTCCGGGCGTGGCTTCTCGACGATGCTGCGGATCTGGCCGACGTCCTGGCCGATGGACTGCACCTCGACGATCCCGTAGCGGTTGGTCTCCTCGCGCGGCACGTTCTCCACCGCGATCACCCCGCAGCGATGGTAGTTGTAGACCTCCACCATCTGCTCGAGACAGTGGCGCCCGTTGCCGGCGATGAGGTCATCGGCCAGGATGACGGCGAAGGGCTCGTTGCCCACCACCGGCTGCGCACACAGCACTGCGTGACCGAGGCCAAGCGGCTCGGCCTGACGGATATAGATGCACTTCACGTGCGGCGGCAGGATGTTGCGCACGAGGTCGAGCATCTTCAGCTTGTTGGCCTTTTCCAGCTCTACCTCGAGCTCATAGGCCTTGTCGAAATGATCCGGGATGGAGCGCTTGTTGCGCCCTGTCACGAAGATGAGTTCAGTCATGCCGGCCGCCACCGCTTCCTCGGCGGCGTACTGGATGAGGGGTTTATCGACCACCGGCAGCATCTCCTTCGGGTTGGCCTTGGTGGCCGGAAGGAAGCGCGTGCCGAGGCCGGCGACGGGAAAAACGGCCTTGCGTACGGTTTGGGTCATGACCGGTCTCGTTCGGAGGAATGCGGGCGAGATGGATGCGCCTCAGGGCGCACCGCGGCGGCGAAAAGGTATCACGTCGGCGACCACGTCGCCGCCGCCCGAGTATTCCGGAACCGCTGCCAGCAGCAGCCGCCGCACCGCCGTTTCATCGGCACCGGCACAGGCCTCCTCGAGGGCGGCAAGCTCTGACTCCAGACGCGCGACATCGATAGGTCGCGCGCGCGCCAGGCGGATTTTGGGGTGCACGGTGGGCAGCACCGTTTCGTCGGAATAGAAGAGTTCCTCGGTCAGCTTCTCGCCGGGACGCAGCCCCGTCACCTCGATACGGATATCCACGTTGGGGCGCTTGCCCGCCAGGCGGATCATCTGTTCGGCAAGGTCGGCGATGCGCACCGGTTCACCCATGTCGAGCACGAAGATCTCGCCACCGGTGCCGATGACACTCGCCTGCACGATGAGCTGAGCGGCCTCGGGGATGCTCATGAAATAGCGGGTCATGTCCGGGTGCGTGAGTGTGAGCGGCCCGCCCTTGGCGATCTGTCGCTCGAAGATGGGCACCACACTGCCGGTGGAGCGCAGGACATTGCCAAAGCGCACGACCACATGCCGCATGCTCGTGCTTCGGTCAGTGGCACCCGCCGCGCTTGCCCCGCGCATCTGTGCACCCTCACACAGCATCTCCGCCAGTCGCTTGGTCGCTCCCATGACGCTGGAGGGTCGCACCGCCTTGTCGGAAGAGATGAGCACGAAGGTCTCGCAGCCGACCGCGGCCGCAGCGCGCATGACCACGGCGGTACCGAGCACATTGTTGCGCACCGCCTCGCGTGCCTGTCGCTCCATGATGGGCACGTGCTTGTAGGCCGCTGCGTGATAGACGAAGGCCGGTCGATGCTGCTCGAAGAGACGGCGCATCCCCTCTTCATCGCGGACATCCGCCACCACGCAATGCAGCTCGGTGCCGGACCCCGTGCTGCGTCTCAGATCACGCTCCGCCTCGAAGAGATTCAATTCGCACTGGTCACACAGCACCAGACGTGCGGGGGCCGAGGCAAGGAGCTGACGGCAGAGTTCCAGCCCGATGGAGCCTCCTCCGCCCGTCACCAGCACCACGCGCCCACCGAGACGGGCGTCGATGGCGTGCCGGTCCAGCCTGACCTGCTCTCGGCCGAGTAGATCCTCGATCGCCACATCACGCAATTCCGCCAGTGAACCAGCAGCACCGTTGACCAGATCCGCGAGCTTCGGCAGGGTACGGAAGGGCAAGCCACTCGCCTCGCAGGCGCGCACGATGCGCTGCATCTGCGGGCTGGTGGCCGCCGGTACGGCGATGAGCAATGCATCGGCCTCCACCCGCTCACAAATGGCGGGCAATTCATCCACGCGACCGAGGACGGGCACGCCATGAATACGCTGACGTTGCAGATCCGGGCGGTCATCTATGAAACCCACAGCGGCATGGGCCGGGCTGTGCAGCAGCTCGCGCACGAGTGATGCCCCGGTACGCCCGGCACCCACCACCACGACGCGCTGTGCGCCCGGCTGGGTGACCGGCAGCCCCAGGGCGTGATCCTTGTAGAGCCGCCAGGCCAGTCGCGGACCACTGAGCGCCACCACCAGGAAGATCGGGTAGATGAGCGGCAGGGAACGGGGGAAGTCCTCAAGTCGCATCACGAGAAAGAGGGACAGCACCAGGAGCACCGTGCCGATGACCGCCGCACGCACGATGTTGGCGAGGTCCGGCAGGCTGGCGAAACGCCAAACGCCGCGATAGAGGCGCAGGCGCCAGTTGACCATCCCCTGCAAGAGCACGGCCACCGGCAGTGTCGCGAGATGCATGGACCAGTACGGCTCGTGCGGCAGGGTCAGGTTGAAGCGCACGAACCACGCTGCCTGCCAGGCCAGAGCCGACATCAGAAGGTCGTGCAGGATGACCAGCGTGCGCAGGCTCAAGGGTGAATTCGGCATGGCCGCCATGGTACCCCGGTGTGGACGGCGTCGGGGCACCCACCATGAGCCCGCCGGGGTGCGCGCAGGCCCGTCAGTCCCGGGCTTTGGGGTTGGCCCCACCGGGATCGCGTCCGGGGCCGACCCGGGAAATCATGCATCGTGCGGCGTGCCGACGCAGGCCGAGCCAGACGAGCACGCCCCCCGACAGCACGGCCATGCCGGCAAGCGGCGCGTCGGCGGGACGCGCAGCCATCCACCAGGCCGTTGGCCAGAGCACCGCAAGCTGCACCCCGATGAACCCGGCCAGGAGCGCGCGCAAAGACACACCGGCCAGCAGCAGTCGCTGATAGGTATGGCCGCGATGCGCCTGGAATGGCGAGTGCCCGCGCAACAACCGGGTGACAAGTGTCAAGGTGGCATCGAGCACGAAGGGCGCGAGCAACACGAGCCACAGCGCCAGCGGCAGGGGCGTCGTCAGTGCGGCAATGAGCGCAAGCCCCGCCCAGGCGCTGCCGAGGCAATAGCTGCCGACGTCACCCAGGAACAAACGGGCCGGTGGCCAGTTGACCCACAGGAAACCGAGGCTGCCGGCGGCCAGCGCACCCGCCACCAGAGCGAGCCCCAGCGCCCCGACCTGCCAGAGCAACAGGGCTGCTGCGATCCCGGCACCCGCGCCCTGGGTTCCGGCAAGACCATCCGCACCATCCATGAAGTTGTAGAGGTTGGTGAGCCAAACGCAGCCGGCGATCACGGCCACGGCGAGCAACCACGCCTCGAGTTCACCCTGCGCTGGTTGCGGCAAGATCCCAAGCGGCCACAGGATGAGACTCGCCAGAACCAACTGCACGGCCAGGCGCAAACGCGCCGCGAGTCCGTGGCGGTCATCCAGCCAACCGAGAAGCGAGGAACCTCCCACCAGCAGCAGCAGGGCCACTGCATGCGAGAGAGCAAGCCCGAGAAACAGAACGGCAGGGGGCAGGCTGGCGATCACCGCAGCGACGACGACCAGCCCTCCCCCACGCGGCGTGGGACACGCATGCAGGCTGCGTGCATTCGGGTGATCGAGAACACCCCGTGCACTGAGCCAGTGCGCGAGCCAGCTACTCGCCCGTGCGCAAACAGTCGCCAGCAGCACGAAGCCAAAGACGACGACCGCGATGGTCGCGGCAAGGCTCATCGGTACGCCGGGTCGGCGCTCGCCGACCGCCAGACAGCGCGCAGGGTGGCAGCACTGTCGGTCACCGGGCAGTCGGGGAAATCGGCGCGAAAGCGGGCGTCGTCGAGTACCAGTGATGCCAGCAGCCGGTCGGCGAGCCCGGGGCGTCGCAGCCAGCGGCAGGCACGCGCGAGCAATGCCGGGGAACAGCGCAGGAGCCGGGCGGGGTGTCCGCCGGCCTCGCCCAGTGCCCGCAACAGGCCGGGTGTGCTGAACTCCAGATCCGTCACATTCCAGCAACCCGTCCGGGCTTGCGCTCCGGTAGCAAGGTGCGCCAGCAACCAGACCAGACATTCGAGGCTCACCAGACTGCGCCGGTTCTCGATGGTGGACAGCGGCAAGGGCAGACCACGTTCGAGAACCCTGCACAAGGTCGCCAGATTGCCCTTCACACCGGCACCGATCACCAGCGGCGGCCGCACCACGGCGAGGGACATATCGTGCCCCAGGCAAATTTCCTCGAGCAGCAGCTCGGCAGCGAGCTTGCTGGCCCCATAGGCGTCCTCGGGACAGGCCGCATCGAGTTCGGCATGGCGGCGGGGCGCGCCGTCAGGGTCATTGGGTGAGCTGTTGCCGTAAACCTTCGCACTACTCACGAGGACGAAGCGACGGACCCCTGCCGTTTGTGCCGCCGTGGCGAGCGCCAGACTTACCGCGACGTTATCCCGCACGAAGAGGGAGATTTCGTCGCTGGCCTGTGCCGCAGCATGCGTGCGCGCGGCCAGATGCACGACCGCATCCACATCCTCAAAGAGTGCAGGATCAGGGTGCAATAGATCGGGCACTGCGCGCACCGCAAGCCCTGCACCGCTCTCGAAGCCGGGCAGCGGCCGGCGCAGCAGCGCCGTGACGCAATGCCCGGCAGCGAGCAGATGCCTCGTGAGTGGCTGCCCGACGAATCCGCCGGCCCCGGTCAGCAGGACATGCATGGCCTCAGGCTAACAGGGAACCGCACCCGGCAGGGATCTCATTGCGCAGCGGCCCGCCATACCGAAGTGCACCAGGGCAGGGGCATGAGCAGCGGTGCGAGGGCTGTCACCAGCGACTCCAGAATAGCGAGGCGGAACCACTGACCCACCTCAGGCCCGGTTGTAGACATCCTGGAAGCGCACGATGTCGTCCTCACCGAGATAGCTGCCGGACTGCACCTCGATGAGTTCGAGCGGAATGGTGCCCGGATTCTCCAGCCGGTGGCGCACACCGAGCGGAATGAAGGTGGACTGGTTTTCGGTGAGCAGGAAGACCTCATCGCCCTTGGTGACCTGCGCCGTGCCGGAAACGACGATCCAGTGCTCGGCGCGATGATGGTGCATCTGCAGGGAAAGCTTGCCGCCGGGCTTCACCGTGATGCGCTTGACCTGAAAGCGATCACCGATGTCGATACCCTCGTAGCTGCCCCAGGGCCGATAGACGCAGCGATGGGTGAGCCGCTCGTCACGGCCCCGGCTCTTCAGCCACTCCACCACCTTCTTGACCTCCTGTGCCCGCGCCTTGGGTGCGACGAGTACGGCATCGGCAGTCTCCACCACCACCATGTCATCGCAACCCAGGGTGGCGACGAAGCGGTGCTCGGCCACGATCATGCTGTCGGTGCAATCCACCGCGCAGACGTCGCCGCGGGTGGCGTTGCCGCCCGCGTCGCGCGCAGCGATCTCCCACAGGCTCGACCAGGCACCGACGTCGGACCACTCGGCGTCGAGGGCCACTACCGCGCCCTCCTCCGGAGCGAGATGCTCCATTACGGCGTAGTCGATCGAATCGCTCGGGCTGGCGGTGAAGGCGGCCTTGTCCAGGCGCACGAAGTCGGCGTCCACGCCCGCTGCCGTGTGCGCGGCCTCGACTGCGGCGAGCATGGCGGGCTGCAGACGACCGAGGGCGGCCAGCCACACCGAGGCGCGCACCATGAAAATACCGCTGTTCCACAGATAGCTGCCCGCGGCCACGTAACCCGCGGCCGTGGCGGCATCCGGTTTCTCGCGAAAGCCCGCGATGGCATGAGTCGCGGGACCCGGCTCGGCATCGAGTCGGGCACCCACTTCGATGTAGCCGTAACCCGTTTCGGCACTCGTCGGGACGATACCGAAGGTGACGACACGCCCAGCCTCGGCGAGCGGCAGCGCCCGCTGCATGGCGGCACGGAAGGCCGTCGCATCCTTCACGACGTGGTCAGCCGGCATCATGACGAGCACCGGATCGTTGCCATCCGCCCGCGCCACCAGCGCGGCGGCCGTGAGTGCCGGTGCCGTGTTGCGCCCCACGGGCTCCAGCACGATGCGGCTGCCGGTCACACCCAGCGCGCGCAACTGCTCGGCCACCATGAAGCGGTGCTCCTCGTTGCACACCACCAGCGGTGTCGCGGCATCGTTCAGCAGCCGGCCCCGCGCCACCGTGTCCTGGAGCAGCGAGCGCTCACCGACCAGCGCCAGGAACTGTTTCGGATAGAGTTCACGGGACAGCGGCCACAGGCGGGTACCACCGCCGCCGGCGAGGATGACGGGCAGAAGGTTCATGTGGGCTCTCGGTGGTTGCGGTCGGATCGACGGAAAAAGAGAAGAACGGCGGGCGGGGGCAGTCTAACGCAAGGACCGGCCCGTCCACCGCGGGCGGCCACGCGGACCGTCAGCGCCAGCCACTCATCCGGCCTCGCCAGCCACATCCCGCCAAGCTACGCCCGCCGCGTCCTTGTCGGACACTTGCGGAGTGACACCGGCCAGCGGCCAGTCGATCGCCAGATCCGGATCGTTCCAGGCGATACAACGTTCGCTCGCCGGGGCATAGTAGGCGGTGGTCTTGTAAAGGAAATCCGCGCTCTCGCTCAACACCAGAAAGCCATGGGCGAGGCCCGGCGGGATGAATAGCTGCTCGTGGTTCTCGCCGCTCAGGTGCCGGCCGACCCAGCGACCACGGGTGGGCGAATCGGAGCGCAGGTCCACGGCCACGTCGAAGACCTCGCCACTCGTCACCCGCACCAGTTTGCCCTGGGCGTCGGGCGGGACTTGATAGTGCAGGCCGCGCAGGACGCCGCGGGCCGAGCGCGAGTGGTTGTCCTGCACGAACTGCCACTCGCCACCCACGGCCTCATTGAAGGCGCGCTGATTGAAGCTCTCCATGAAGAAGCCACGCGCATCACCAAACACCTTCGACGTGACGACGACGAGACCCGGGATGGCGAGTCGCTCCACTCTCACAGGAACCTCGATTCTTCCGCCAGACGCTGCAGGTAACGGCCATAACCAGTCTTGGCGAGCGGTGCCGCCATCCGCAGCAGGGCCTCCGTGTCGATCCAGCCCGAACGCCAGGCGATCTCCTCTGGGCAGGCGACCTTGACGCCCTGGCGGTTCTCGATGGTGGCGATGAACTGGCCGGCATCCAGCAGCGAATCGTGCGTGCCGGTATCGAGCCAGGCGTAGCCGCGACCCATGAGCGCCACATGCAGGCCGCCAGCGGCGAGATAACGCATGTTGAGATCGGTGATCTCGAGCTCACCCCGGGGCGAGGGCTGCAGCGCCCGGGCGAGGCCTGGGGCCGCACCATCGTAGAAGTAGAGACCGGTGACGGCAAAGTTCGAGCGGGGTTGTGCGGGCTTCTCTTCGATGGAAATGACACGACCCGCTGCGTCGAAATCGACCACGCCATAGCGCTCCGGGTCTTGCACCCGGTAGGCGAAGACCGTGGCGCCGGCATCCCGCCCCAGCGCCTCCTTCAGCAGCACGGGCAGATTGGCCCCGTAAAAGAGGTTGTCACCGAGGATGAGCACACAACCGGCACCGTCAAGGAAGGATTCGCCGATGATGAGCGCCTGCGCCAGGCCATCCGGTGAGGGTTGCACGGCGTACTCGATCTGCATGCCCCACTGCGTGCCATCGCCGAGCAGTTGCCGGAAGCGGGGCGTGTCCTGCGGCGTGGAGATGAGCAGCACTTCGCGCAGCCCAGCCAACATCAGGGTCGAGAGCGGGTAGTACACCATGGGCTTGTCGTAGACCGGCAGGAGCTGCTTGGAAACCGCCAGGGTGGCTGGATGCAGCCGGGTGCCAGAGCCGCCGGCGAGGATGATCCCTTTGCGCTTCATGGGCAGCACTCCGCGAGCAGACGCACGGTACGAGCCACGCCGGGTTGCCAATCGGGCAGTTCGAGCTGGAAGGTCTCGCGGATGCGAGTGGAATTCAGCAGCGAGCAGGCGGGGCGCGGCGCGGCGGCGCGATATTCAGTCGTGGCGATGGGCTCGACGGCAGCGGGCAACACCCGCAGGGGGATACCGGTGGATTCGGCCTGGGCGAGCAGATAACAGGCGTAATCGAACCAACTGGTCGAACCGCCGGCCGCGAGATGATAGAAGCCCGCCAGGCGCTCTGCCGAGGGGCCCATCCGCCGCAGCGCCATCAGCACATGCGCGGTGACATCGGCAACGAGATCCGCCCCCGTCGGCGCACCGAACTGGTCGTCCACCACCCGCAGCGTGTCGCGCGTACGCGCAATACGCAGCATGGTGCGCAGGAAGTTGTTGCCGTGGGCGGCATAGATCCATGCCGTCCGCAGGCAGAGGAAGCGGCAACCACTGGCGACGAGGGCCTCCTCGCCCGCCCGCTTCGAACGCGCATAGACCCCGAGGGGGCTCGGCGCATCGGCCTCGCCATAGGCCTCGGTGGAACGACCATCGAAGACATAGTCGGTGGAATAGTGCACCAGCCAGGCGTCGAGTGCGCGTGCCCGCTCGGCGAGCACGGCCACGGCCTCGGCGTTCACGGCAAAGGCCAGGGCCGGCTCCTCTTCCGCACGATCCACGGCGGTGTAGGCCGCGGCATTGACGATGAAATCGGCCTCGATGCCAGCCAGGCGTGCGGCCAGCGCGCGCGGATCGGTGAAATCGGCCTGGGCGCGACCGAGGGCCGTGACCCGCGCGATTGGCGCGAGCGCACGTTGCAGTTCGCGTCCGATCTGGCCGCCGGCTCCGAGGAGCAGCACTCTCACGCGTAATGCCTCCCGAGCCACTCGCGATAGGCGCCGCTGGTCACATCCCTGACCCACGCCTCATTTGCGAGATACCACGCGACCGTGCTGCGGATCCCGCTGGTGAAGGTCTCGGCGGGGGACCAGCCCAGCTCGCGCGCGAGCTTCGACGCATCGATGGCATAGCGGCGGTCATGGCCCGGGCGATCCCGGACGTGAGTGATCTGACGGGCGTAGGGGATCCCGTCGGCACGCGGGCGGAGTTCATCCAGCAGCGCGCACAGCGTGTGCACCACTTCGAGGTTGGTGAGCTCATTGTGCCCGCCGATGTTCCAGGTCTCGCCGACGCGAGCGGCGGCCAGCACGGTGCGGATCGCCGCACAGTGATCGGTGACATGGAGCCAGTCACGTACCTGCAGGCCATTGCCGTAGACCG
Source organism: Proteobacteria bacterium UBA664 (assembly GCA_002299125.1). Classification (GTDB taxonomy): domain Bacteria; phylum Pseudomonadota; class Gammaproteobacteria; order UBA7966; family UBA7966; genus UBA7966. The sequence goes on along the minus strand of DBNU01000028.1, from coordinate 5,383 downwards.
GCAGCGGCTCACCCGCGAGGGCGCGGTGGATGCACAGCGGGATGAGCTTCTCGGGAAACTGGTAGGGGCCGTAGTTGTTCGAGCAATTGGTAGTGACCACCGGCAGACCGTAGGTGTGGTGCCAGGCGCGGACCAGATGATCCGAGGCTGCCTTGCTCGCGGCATAGGGGCTGTTGGGGAGGTAGCGATTCGCTTCCGTGAACGGCGCATCCTTGGGGCCCAGCGTGCCGAAGACCTCATCGGTCGACACATGCAGGAAACAGAAGGCACTGCGCTCGGCCTCCTCGAGGGCGCGCCAGTAAGCGGTCGCGGCCTCGAGCAGGCGCAGGGTGCCGGTGACATTCGTATCGACGAAGGCCTCGGGGCCGTGGATCGATCGATCCACGTGACTCTCTGCGGCGAAATGCAGTACAGCTCTGGGTCGGTGCTCACCGAGCAGCCGCTCGACGAGTGCCCGATCACGGATGTCGCCGTGCACGAAGCGGTGGCGCGAATCCCCGCGCAGCCCATCCAGATTGGCGAGATTGCCGGCGTAGGTGAGGGCGTCGAGGTTGACCAGCGCTTCATCGTGGCTGGCCAGCCAGTCGATGACGAAGTTCGACCCGATGAAGCCGGCACCACCGGTGACCAGAATGGCCATCAATCCCCCCAGAGCGGGGCCGCCGCCGGTGTGTTGCCGCCGCAAGGGCGGGCGCCCCGGCGTCGACTGTCCATTACCCTAGAGCTCGGATGCCGGTCGCGCATGGACCGGAAGCTTAGCGCTTCATCACGGCAAGCGGCAGTGCAAGCGACGCTCGAAGGTTAGTCGCCGGCGACGGTTTTCCGGTTGGGTGAGGGTCGGGGGACGAGGCGGCGAGCCAAGGATGCACCCGAAACGCGTTTGGCCCAGCTTAGGCTGGACCGAGATACAGGCGCATGCCCAGCGCCCGAGCAACCTTGAGAATCGTGCTCAGACTGGGATTCCCGTTTGCGCTCAGCGAGCGATAGAGGCTCTCTCGGCTGAGACCGGCATCACGAGCCACCTGGGCCATGCCGCGCGCCCGGGCAATCTCGCCCAGGGCGTGCGCGATGCTGGCTACATCATCCGGACTGTCCCGGAGCCGCGCATCCAGCCAGGCCGCTCTCGCTTCAGGCGAATCCAGACGCGCCACGTTGTCGAAGTGGGTTTCCTTGGTGTTCTTGGCTTTCAGCATGGCACTCGTCATGAGGTTGTCACCCGGGGCTTGAGGGGGGCAGTCCGAGCATGGAGCTCTGGGCCCCCGGAAGAGTTCGGTTCGTGGCAGCGAGGAAATTGAGCGAGCGCAAGAAAACTGGATCGTGGGGCGAGAGGAACACGCCCCACGGGGGCGCAGATCCACTTGGCCAGTTCACGGCACCCGGCAAGGCGTTGCATCGATTCAGCTGACCAAGACAAGCCACAGCGCCAGAGGTTCCGGAACGGAGAGCAACGGGGCCGGGGGACGCGCCCGGGGGGTGCGCAGGGGCCGAGCGACGGGGGCCTGGCTCCGGGGCCCAGGCCGGGCCCTCCTTCAGGCCTGCACCAGCCCGCTTCGGATCGCCAGCCGGGCGAGTTCGGTAACCGACCCCACCTCAAGCTTGGACTTTATCTGGGTGCTGTAGTTGGCCACCGTCTTGTAGGACAGCGACAGCTTGCCGGCGATGTCGCTCGCGCTCTCGCCCTGGGCGAGGAGGCAGAAGATCTCGAACTCCCGCGGCGAGAGCGTGGACAGGGGACTCGCCTTGCCGCGCGCCTTCTGGAAGGCCAGCCGTTGGGCGATCTCCGACTCCAGATACACCCGCCCACTCGCCACCTGCCGCACGGCAGTCACCAACTCCTCCGGCGCGGCGCGCTTGGTGATGTAGCCGCAGGCCCCCGCCTGCAGCGCCTGTTCGACGAAGACCGTGTCCTCGTGCATGGAAAACACCAGGATGCGTGCCGCCGGGTCGCGCGCGACGATGCGGCGGATGCATTCGAGGCCGCCGATCCCGGGCAGGGAGAGGTCCATCACCACGATGTCGGGCTGCAACTGGGTGAACAAGCGGCAGCCAGACTCGCCGCTCGAGGCCTCACCGATGACGCTGATGTCGCCGGCGCTCGTGAGCAGGCTGCGATAGCCCGCGCGCACCACGGCATGGTCGTCCACCATCAGGATGCGGATGGTCGTCGTTTCGCTCATGTCTGCCTTGCCTCCTCGAACGGCAGTTCAACCTCGATCACAAGCCCACCCACCACCGGCTGGACGATACCGAACTGGCCGCCGGCCACCTCCGCCCGCTCCCGCATGCCACGCAGCCCAAGTCCGCCCTCCCCCGCCAGAACGCCCGGGGAAAGGCCCCGACCGTTGTCCCGCACGCGCAGCTCGAGCACGCCGGCACCCGGCCGGGTCGACCGGGACCCCACCGTGACCTCGACCTCGGTGGCACGCGCGTGCTTGACCACATTGGTCAGGGCCTCCTGCACAATCCGATAGGCACCGATGGCGAGGTCATCCGGCAGCCGCTCCGGCAAGGGACCCAGCACGAGCCGACAGAAACAGTCCTCGAAGCGGGCATTCCAGTCGTCCACGAGGGTCTCGATGGCCGCCTTCAGGCCGAGTTCATCGAGGGTCACGGGACGCAACCGGTGCATCATCCCACGCGCCACGTCGTACACGTGCGAGCCGATCCGCGCGATCTCGGCCGCAGCATCGCGCGTGTGGGAGTCGGCCTCCCCGGCCCGCCGCACCATGGACGCGGCGATGGCACGGATGGCGCTGAGACTCTGGCCCATCTCGTCGTGGAGTTCCTGGGCGAGATGCCGGCGCTCGCGCTCCTGGATCGACAGGCTGCGACTCGTCAATCGGCGATTCTCCTCTCTTGAATTCTCAAGAACTGTCGCCATGTGATTGAATTTCCTTGCAATGCTGTCGAGTTCCGGCAAGCGCATGGGCGGCAGGCGGGCGGCCAGATCGCCGCGTTCGATGGCATCGAGGGCGCGCCTTATCTCCTGTACCGGCTTCAGGGCATGGGTCACGGTGAGTACCACCAGCAGATCCGCCATCAGCAGGGCCAGCGAGAGCACCACGATGAGGGCGCGCGTATCGGCCCAGGCCTCATCGATCTCGTCACGCGGATCGGCCTGGATGACGAGCACGGATTCGGTGCCGTCGACCAGCGACACGAGCCGGCGGTACTCCAGTGGTGCGACCTCCAGCCAGCGGGAAAACCAGATCGGTGCCACCGGCTCGTCCTGAGCGGCCAGGGGCTGCGGTGAAGCCCCGCCCTCGATGGTGAGGGTCAGATGGCGCGTGCCCTCGATGGCCGCGAGGCTGGACCGCAGCCGTTCGAGCAAGGCCCCGTGGTCGCCTTTCGGTGAACTCGCCAGCGCGACCTCGATCAATTCCAGGGTGAGTTTGATGGAGGATTCGAGTTCCTCGACGACGGCGTCATGGGCATTGCGCACCGCAAGACTGGCCCCGAACAGACCGACGAGGAGGAAGGCCGCGTTGACCAGCAGCAGCAGGCGGACGCGCAGACTCAGGGCCCGCCAGCCGCGGGCGGCGGGGGCGCTCTTGGCCGGCGGAGGCTCCGCCGCAACTGACGCGGAGGGTCTGACCGGTACGGGGCTGACGGGCACCTCGCCGGAGCGTGTCGAGGAAGGGTTTCTCAGGGCTCGGACCTCGGCTGCCTGCAGGAAAGCGTGATGTGTTCACCCTCGGAGTCGGGATCTCACTGCGCCATCGCAGGGAAGTCCCTCGCTCTGGACCGTCGCGACCGGCCCCGCGGGTTTCGAACACCAACGCGCCGGGACTCAACTCCCGGACGTCCATTGCCGCTACCCCCCATGATGGCCTTCCCGAAGAGGGCCCGGAAGGTTTCCACCTCGATTCAGGAGCAGTTCCCATGTCGCAGGCGCTGTTCGACGCCGCAGCCGAGGCCCGGCTGCTCGCCTTCAATCTCATGATCGAGGCCGCCCGGGGCGGTCGCGCCACCGGCCGGATGCAGTCGGTTGCGACCGACATGGGCTGCCTCACGGAAGCCGTGATGCGGGGGCTCGCGCCCGCCGAGGAGGTTCGCTCACGCATCGCGGCCGTATCCGGACGGGGCCTCCCGACGACCTGATTGGCTGTGTTCGTTCCCCTCGAGCACGCCGGCTACCAAGCGGCGCGCTCGCAGGTTGCCAGGACGGCTCTGCGAGACGCGTTCAGGTCTCGTCGTCAGGCGCGTCGAAGTCTTCGACAGACGCGGCCGACTCGCGTCGTCCCAACCGCAATGTATTGCCCGGGTCCTCCTGCGGCACGGTCAGGGCGGGTGGGGGCTCCGGTGGTGCCTCGCGTGGCTGTTGATCCATACGTCCCTCACGGGTCTCACGTGGCTCGCGCTGCTCACGACCTTCACGCGGCTCGCGACCTTCACGCGGTTCGCGCTGCTCACGACCTTCACGCGGTTCGCGACCTTCCCGCAGTTCACGACCTTCACGCGGTTCGCGACCCTCGCGCGGTTCGCGCTGCTCACGACCTTCACGCGGTTCGCGACCTTCCCGCAGTTCACGACCCTCACGCGGTTCGCGCCGCGGCACTCCGCCCTCGGCGGTTGCGTGTCGATGGGTTGGCGGCCGACGCTCGCTCCGGTTACCGAGACGCGCGAGTTGCTGCAACATCTCGGCAATGACGAAGGTCTCGACGAAACTGACGCCCCGACGCGCGAGTTCCTGCGCCTTGCGTGCCTCGTCCACCTCGAAAATGCCGATCTCGGCCTGGCCCCAGGCGAGGCGGCCGGTATCGGGAATGCCGCGGGCGTCACAGAAGAGGTAATCGGGCTGAATGATGCGCATGGCGCTCACCTCCCGTTCCTCCCATTCGCGCAGCACCGCCCCCAAGCGGAATTCACCATGCTCACGCGCGAGCAGCAGAAAATCCTCGTCGAAGGAGATGAGCGCCAGACGCTCCGCGAAGGGTCGTAACAGCGGAGCCAGGGCCGCGTATACGGCCTTGGCGCCGTGCCGATGGACCGACCCGTCTTTCACCTCCACGAACAGGAAGACCTCCGGAGTCTCTGCCAACAGTTCGATTGCCTGCACGAGCGTGGCGGTGGGCTCACCAGACTGACGATTCCCTCCGAAACGCCAGGACTCGGCGGCCTTCAAAGTGAGAAATTCAGTGCTTGCCATCTCCGTGACCTTCCCATCCCGGCCGCAGATGCGCTCGAGGTCGAGGTCGGCAAAAAGCACGGGAACACCATCGGCGGTGAGTTGCACGTCGATGGAGAGATAGCGGGCACCCACACGTATGGCCTCGCGCAGCGATCTCAGCGTGTTCTCGGGTGCCTGTGCTCGATGACCACGGTGCGCAATCACACGCATCTGGCCGCCGCCACCGCCGCCACCACCACCACCACCACCGCC
>DBNU01000029.1 GCA_002299125.1 Proteobacteria bacterium UBA664 | reverse complement strand
CGGGCATGTATTTCGTGGCCTTCCCGGGGCATTCCACCTACATCGCTCACCAGCTCGGTGTTGGTCGCGGCGCGGATCTGGTTATCTACTGCTGGATCGTGATCAGCCTCGCCCTCTCGCTCAACCTGCAGTTCAAGATCCTGCGTCTGCAGGCGGCCATTACGGAGCTGACGCGCGAGCTCGCCATCCGGGCACCGCGCGGGTCGGGAGCGGATTGAGGAGGCGCGCTACGGGTCGCTGCCGCGCCACCCTCACGCCCAGGGGCGAGGGCAGTCTTGTTCCGCCGCCACCCTCTGGCGATGGGCGCGGCGCACGCCTCATTGTGCTATCGCCTCGAAGACCACCGAGCCGCTGACCTTCCCGAGGCCGCTGTTGAAGCCGTAGGTGGCGCCGGCGCGTTCGGCCATCGGCCCGGTGACGAAGCCCTGGATGGCGTCGCCGAAAGGCACGATGCCGGTGCAGGTGCTCGCGCAGGCACTGCCGGTGCTCGTGATGGTGCTGCTCGAACCGAGGAAACCGGCACCGTTGACCGGGAAGCGGCTGGCGTTGCCAACGAGGGAGAAGGTCTGACCTGCCAGCGGGAAGGCGAGGCTATAGCTCACGGTCGAGGCCGCGAAGTTGACGTTCAGCGTGCCGGTCACGCTGTTGGGGGTGCCCCGCTGGACGATCGCACCACCGCTGACGGCGATGGGAGAGGTCGAGGCGAAGGCGGTGTAGCTCTGGTTCAGCGTGCTCAGCAGTGGCCCCGGGGTGTTGGACCCGCTCAACGCCACCACGTAGTTGAGCGCACCGATGCTGCTGCCGATGGTCGAGGCATAGCCGCCCGTGGCCATGCCGGCATTCCACAGACCCCAAGCCATGATGCCGTCGGCGTCACTCTCGAGCACGCCGGGTCCGACGAAGGTGTTGGACGGAATCGTCGAGTCCACGTAACTGATGAGTGCCCCCGCACTGTTGAAGGTCAGGGCTCCGCCCAGGAGCCCGCCGAGGAAGCTGGCGGGCAGTGTGCCGTGCGCAACGATCGCGGCCGGCCCTGGGCCGTTGGCCAGCGGCACCGTCACCCGCGCCGGCGGACCCGAGGGCGGTTCCGGTGGCAGGACGAGCTCGCCCATCGCGACGGGCAGCAGCCCGCCATCAGCAGGCGTGGCGTCAGGGGCACGCTGCTCACCCGTCTCCAGCACCAATTCCGCCGGTGGCTCGGACTCGATCTCGGCGTAGGCGAGAGGTATGACGTCCAACCGGATCAGGGGGCAGGTCATGCACTGCACATGGAAGCTCTGGCCCGGGCGGACATCCTCGCTGCCCCGCGCATTGCTGACGGTGAGCACGTCCTGGTTGCCCGTCAGGTAGAGCCCGTCCTCGCGATCCGGGCAGCCGCCGTCCACGCAGAGTACTGCGCGACCGCCGCTGCCACGGACGCCGATGGTGGCCACCGCGGAGTTGATGCGGTAGCGGTCGCGGCTGCGGGTGCCGATGACACCGGTGACGAAGCGCACGCCCCCCTTGAGGAACTCGAGCAGGCTCCGATCCTGCTGCGGTGCCTCGACGCGGTAGCCGTAGGCGTCGATGCGCACGCGCGAATCCGGTTGCAGGCCGAGGTAGCCACCATCGGTGAAGCGCAATTGCATGCGCCCCGCGCGGGTCGTGAGGATGTCTCCCGATTGCACGCCATCACCGCGTGAGAGGCGCCGCTCGCGGCCGGCCGGATCGGCGGCGACGGCATCGCCGAAGGCATAGACCACGGTAGCGGCGATCTCCGCCCGTGCCACCGGTGCGGCCAGGGCCAGCGTCAGGAGGAAAAGTAGCCGCGCAGGAAGGGTTGCAGGCGTGAGGTGGTTCACAGGCGCTCCCGAGGTCGTCAGAAATCACTGCGCAGGTTGAGGGTGGCCTCCCAGCGCTTGAAGTCGAACAGGGGCAGGTTGGCACGGTTGGCTGCCCAACCGATCTGCGGCCGCAGCGAGATCCCCTGGGCGAGCGGCTGCCGCGCGCCGAAGACGACGGAGAAGAAATCCTCCTCGCGGGTTCGCAGAAAGAGCGGCTCGACACCGTGGTAGCGGCTGTGGGCGTAGTCGAAGGCAAGGAAGGCCACGGTGCGGGTGTCGAAGGTGTACTCACCGCCCAGTCGCACGCCCACCTGCTGGCGACCGACGAAATCCGCCCCCGCGGTCTGTGCCGTCTCGACGCCACCATAGACACTGGCAAACAGCATCGGGCTGCCGCGCCCACCGGGCGCGTGGCCGATCCCCAGACCACCGATGTAGCGGTGGGCGTCGCGGATCGGTTGCAGGGGGAAGTTGAGGAGGGCGTACTGGAAGTAGCTGAGGAGCTCGGTGCGCTGGGAGAGGCGATGCTGCCACTCGATGGTGGCGCCACCGAGGTCGCGATTGCGGTCACCACCCACGTCGAAGCGCTGGGCCATGGCGGCCAGACGGATGAGGTCGTTCGCTCCCAGGCGGTGCGCCAGCCCAAGCTGGGCCGCGGCGGTGAACTGGTTGAAATCGCCGGCCTCGACCGCCGCGCGGTGCGCGAGGCTGGCGTTCGCGAAGAGCACGTTGCGATTGTCGAGCGGGGTGGCGAAGCCGGTCCCCCCGGCGAAGGTCCACAGCGCGCTGGCCTGCTCGCGGCTCGCATCCGCGAGGATGAGCACACCGCCGACCGCAGGCACCGCGACCCGATCGACGTCGGTCGCGTTGCTGACGTTGGTGTCGAAACCGGCGCCGGTCTCGAAGAAGCTATCCCAGCGGGTGCGGGTGGCATCGATGCGCTGCTCGATGGCGGTCAGGAACTGGTCGATGCTGGCGGCCACGACGGGTGGCAGCGGGGCCTCGCGCAGCCCCTCGAACTGCTCGCGGGCGGTGTCGTCCTCGCCCAGCTCGAAATGGGCGCGGCCCAGCCAGGCCCGGGCCTCGGCGTTGGTCGGCTGCTGATCCAGCACCCGCTCGAGCGCGATGGTGGCCTCGATGGCGCGGCCGGACCCGATGGCGGCCACGCCGAGCGCGAAATCGAATCGGGTGTCGCCAGCGCGCGTGAGCTCCAGCGGCGCAAGCAGGGTGTAGGCCGCTTCGGCCTGACCAGCAGCCAGCAGCCGCTCGGCCTCGGCGAGTGGGTCATCCGCAGCCGCCACCAGCGGCCAAGCGGCCATGCAGATGCACGTGAAGAGGCGGGCAAGTGGTGTGGGCATCGCGCGTTCCAGACCAAGCGTGGCGTATAGGCAACAAATTAGTGCCTTGCGAGCGTCTGGTAAAGGGTCGCGGACCCTGAACGCATTCCCTGGCGGCAACGCGATGCCACACCCCACGCTCCGCGCGTTCAGCACCGGCGTGAGGCGGGACGGACGCCTCGACGCCCATGGATCATCACTTCGATGACTGACGGCTTCAGCCTCTCGAACCGGCTTGAATGGTTCTGTCGCACCAACTCCATCAGTCGTGAACCAGAAGAAGTGCAATACAGGCGCGTCATCGGCGGTCCGCCCACCGCCACGTGATCCGCATCAGGTCCGGGCCGCAGTTGCTGGTCTTCACTGCGCACCGGATGGGCCGACCGGTCGGCCGTCAGGCAGGAGGGATGGCCGTGGAGTTGCTGCTCGCCTTCGACAACTCGCGGAACGCAAGGATTGCGCTCGACACCGTCAAGGAGATGTTCGGGCCGCTCAAGCCCACCGTGACGCTGATCTCGGTCATCGAGGACGTGCGCAGCAGTACGGCTGGGGCCGATGAGCTATTCAACGAGCAGTACCTGGCCCAGAAGGCCGGGGTCGAGGCGGCGGCGGCCGAGCTGATCGCCGCGGGCTTCACGGCCAGGGTGCTGGTGGCCGAGGGCGATGCACGCAAGATGATCCTGCGTGCCACCGAGGAGAGAAAACCCGATCTGCTGGTGCTGGCCCGGCATAGCCACCGGCCCGACGCGGGTCCCTTCGACTTCATCGCCAGGCGGCTGGATGCGCTGGTCGAGGAGTTCGACCACATGACCTTCGGCTCGGTATCGGCCTTCCTCGCCCGTCGGGTGCAATGCCCGTTGCTCATCGTGCCGACGCACCTCGGCGCGCGCGCCGAGTAGCGGCTGAGGAGAGTCAGGCCACCATGCAGGTATCCGACCTCTTCCGGGTCCGCAACGGCGAGATCAGGGCGCTGCACCTGACGTGGATCGCCTTCTTCATGTGCTTCTACGTGTGGTTCAACATGGCACCACTGGCGTCTTCCATGCTGCGTGCGGAAGACTGGCTGACCAAGGAAGACATCCGTCTCTTTGCCATCGCGAACGTGGCGCTCACCATCCCCGCGCGCATCCTGATCGGTATGGCCCTCGACAAATGGGGTCCGCGGCGCGTGTTCTCCGTCCTGCTGGTGACGATGGCCATACCGACGCTCTGCTTCGCCCTCGGTGACACGCGTGCCCAGCTCTTCGTCTCACGCCTGGTGCTGTCCAGCATCGGTGCCTCCTTCGTCGTCGGCATCCACATGACGGCGCTCTGGTTTCCGCCACGCAGTATCGGCTTTGCCGAAGGCTTCTACGCCGGCTGGGGGAACTTCGGCTCGGCCGCTGCGGCGATGACGCTGCCCACCATCGCGCTAGGAGTCTACGGTGGCGAGGACGGTTGGCGCTGGGCCATCGCCACCTCGAGTCTCATCCTGGCCGCCTACGGCGTGTTCTATTGGTTCGCCATCACCGATGGCCCGACTGCCGATACCCAGCGGAAGCCGCGCAAGGCCTCGGCCCTGGAGGTGTCCAGCTTCAGGGACCTTATCCTGCTATGCCTGTTCATCGTGCCGATGAACGGGATGCTGCTGATCGTCGTCTACCGCATCCGCATGATGGGTTACATCGACGCAACCACGGCGGTGGCCTGCTATATCGCCATTGCTGCGGTGGTGGCCTACCAGATCGTGCAGGCGATCCGGGTGAATGCGCCCATCCTGCAGCGGGGGGTGCCCGCAGACGACCGCTATCCGTTCAAGTCGGTTGCTGCGCTCAACATCACCTATTTCGCCAACTTCGGTGCCGAGATCGCCGTGGTATCGATGCTGCCGATGTTCTTCGAAGAGACCTGGGGACTCAGCCCGGCGGCGGCCGGGTTGGTTGCGGCCTCATTCGCCTTCATCAATCTGATTGCACGACCGATGGGGGGGCTGGTTTCGGATCGCCTCGGTAACCGCCGCTTTGTGATGATGGCCTACATGTTCGGCATCGGCGTGGGATTCCTGCTGATGGGTCTGCTCGACGCGAACTGGCCGCTGCTGGTCGCGGTCACCTTCACCATCCTCTGCTCATTCTTCGTGCAAGGGGCCGAGGGGGCCACGTTCGGGATCATTCCGTCGATCAAACGCCGGCTCACGGGGCAGATCGCCGGCATGGCCGGCGCTTACGGCAACGTCGGTGCGGTCTTCTACCTGTTCGTCTTCCTGTACGTTACCCCGCAGCAATTCTTCTTCATCATCGCGGCGGGTGCCTTCATCAGTTGGGTCGTGTGCTGGGCCTGGCTCAAGGAACCCGAGGGCGGCTTCGGTGAGGAGTACGTCCTGTCCTCGGTAGATCATGCGATCGCCGCCGAGGCACGTCAGAGACGCGAGGCCGAGGCCGAACTCGCCATGCTGTTGCCGGGTGCGAGCAAGGTTGCGTTGGCCGATCACAGCGGCAGCGTGACCCTGACAGCGAGGTTCCGCGATCTGGACGAACTCAGTGCCGCAATCCAGAGGCTGCGGGAAGTCCGCGCGAACCCGGCGGCGTGATCGGCACGCACAGCCCACGCGGTCGGTGTCCTAACCCTCATTGCCGACCGAGGGCGGGTGGCTTCCTGAACTGGCCCCAGCCGGATCAGGCCCGTCGATGAGTCGATCCGGCTTTGCCAGCGCGTGCAGCCGGGCCCGGTCGGTGATGGTGATGCGCATCCCGTCCATCGTCACCCCGTCCGCCTCGAGCGACTTCAGGGCGCGGCTCAGATTCTCGGGTGTCATCCCGAGATAGCTTGCCAGCAGGCGCTTCTCGACTGGAAGGACGAAGCTCGCCACGTTGCCGCAGAGCGCCGACCGATGCGCGAGCCAGGAGGCGATCCGTTCACGAGAGGTGCGGAGTTTCAGCCCTTTGGCGTGGCGCACGACCGCCCGGTAACAGCCCGCGAGCTCCTGGATGACCGACACGGCAAACTCCGGATCGCGCCGGAAGATGGCGCGCAGGTCGGAGGTGGGAATGAGCACGATGCGCGCCCGCTCGAGAGTGCGGGCCGACATCAGATAGGGCGCGTCCTTGATGCAGGCGGCGAGGATGAAGGTGCCCAGCGGGCGGATCACGGCCATGGTGCACTCGCGGCCGCCCCAGCGGGCGTAGAGCTCGACCGTCCCTGAGATCACGACGTGCAGGAAGTCCGCCGGGTCGCCCTCACGAATGAGTTCGAGTGCCGCCGGGAAGGCCTGCGCGTAGGCGCCCTGCATCAGCGCCTCGAAGTTGGCCTGCAGCATGTCGCGGAAGAGCGGCAGGTGGCGGATCTCGGGAAGTTCGTGTGGGCGCATGTGGGGTCCCGGCGACATTCGCTGATTGATAAATGGTAACCATCAGAGTGATGGAAGTCCCGCAATCAGGCCGATCAAATCACCCGAACGACCGGTGGACTCACCGTGCAAACAAGTAGTAGCGCAACCCGCGGGCGTTTATTTCCGGCATGGACAGCGCGCTTGATTCGGATCAAGCGGCAACCCCCCTTTCCCGTGTGGCGGGCGCTACAAAGTGAGTCCGAGTCTGCGTGAAGGAGGTTCCGATGCTCGACAGCGCTGCCGTCTCTCGCTCCGATCAGAATCGGGCGCTGGCCCTGTCCACCATCGCGTTCACTGCCTGCTTCGCGGTGTGGACCATCTTTTCGATCATTGGTCTCGCCATCAAGGAAGATCTCGGGCTGAACGACACCCAGTTCGGTCTCCTCGTGGCCACACCGATCCTGACCGGATCGATCAGCCGCCTCTTCCTTGGCGTCCTGACGGAGCGCTGGGGCGGCCGGCGCGTCTTTGCCGCCCAGATGATCCTCTGCGCGCTTGCCACCTGGGCGCTGACGCTCGTCGACAGTTACCTGATGTTCCTGCTGACTGCACTCGGCGTCGGGTTCGCGGGTGGTTCCTTCATCATCGGCGTGGCCTATGTCTCGCGCTGGTACGACAGCGCCCACCAGGGCACGGCGCTCGGCATCTTCGGTGCCGGTAACGTCGGTGCAGCGGTGACGAAGTTCGTCGCGCCCTTCGTCATGGTCGCCTGGGGTTGGGAGGGTGTGGCGCAGGTCTGGGCTGCAGGCCTCGCGTTGATGGGCATCGCCTTCCTGCTGTTCGCGAAGGATGAGCCCGAGTTCGCAGAGCGGCGGCGAGTGGGGGCCAGGGCACCCGCCTTCATCGCCCAGTTCGCGCCCCTCAAGGATCTGCAGGTGTGGCGCTTCTCGCTCTACTACTTCTTCGTCTTCGGTGCCTTCGTGGCTCTTGCACTCTGGACGCCGCATTACCTGATCAGCGTCTATGGCGTGAGCGTGCAGACGGCTGGCATGGCGGCCGCATCCTTCAGCCTCGCGGCCTCGATCTTCCGTGCCTACGGCGGCTATCTCGCCGACCGTTACGGTGCCCGGCCCGTGATGTACTGGACCTTCGGTTGCAGTCTGCTCTTCCTGTTCCTGCTGTCCTACCCGCCCACGGACTATGTCATCCATGGAAAGGATGGCCCGATCGCCTTCTCCACCGCGATGGGTCTCGGGCCCTTCGTCGGCATCCTTTTCGCGCTCGGCTTCTTCATGAGCCTGGGCAAGGCGGCGGTCTTCAAGCTGATCCCCGACCACTATCCGGAGCACGTCGGATCGGTCGGCGGCTTGGTCGGGATGATCGGGGGACTCGGCGGTTTCGTGCTGCCGATTGCCTTCGGCGCGCTGCTGGACCTCACGGGGATCCAGACTTCCTGCTTCGCGTTGCTCTTCGGGCTCGTCGCGATCGCGTTGGCATGGATGCATCTGTCGATCCGGGCAATGGAGCGCGCGTTGCACAAGGACTTGCTGGACCGACTGCCGGCCTTTCCCGAGTTGCCGGCGATTCAGGACTCCGGGCGCAACGCCGCCGGTGGTGCAGCACGCGAGCCGGGACAGCGTGCGGCAGGCCGCACAGTGCGGTCGCAGAAGGGTCGTCGCGCAAGCCCGGCACAGCGCATACATCCAGAGAGGACCTCAACATGATCGCCACCACCCCATCGGCGGCCCGCAACCCCGCAATCTGGCTCCCGGGCTGGGAGCCGGAGAACACGGACTTCTGGGTCCGCGAGGGCAAGGCGCGGGCCTGGTTAACCCTCTTCCTGACCACCGCTTCCCTGACCATGGCCTTCATCACCTGGTTTCTGGTCTCGGCGCTGGTGGTCCGTCTGCCGCAGGTCGGCTTCCAGTTCACCGCGAGCCAGCTCTTCTGGCTGGCCGCGATGCCTGGGCTGGCTGGAGGCACCCTCCGGCTGGTGCACATGTTTCTGACCCCCATCTGGGGCACCAGACATGTAATCAGCCTTTCGACGCTCTCGTTGCTCGTGCCACTGGTGGGCTGGTTTTATGCTGTTCAGGATCCGAGCACGCCCTACTGGGTACTAATGCTGCTTGCCTTCCTGGCCGGTCTCGGGGGCGGCAACTTCTCGTCCTTCATGCCTTCCACCTCGATGTTCTTCCCGAAGCGGCTGCAGGGCACGGTGCTGGCCATTCAGGCCGGGATGGGGAACCTCGGGGTCTCGATCGTGCAGTTCGTCACGCCCTGGGTCGTGGGTCTCGCGCTCCTTGGCGGGATGGCCTGGGTGGGCGAGCCGCAGACCATGACCCGTGCCGGGGTCGAGAGCCAGGTCTACCTGCAGAATGCGCCGCTGGTGATGATCCCCTTCGTGGTCGTCTTCGGCATCACCGCCTGGATCTTCCTCAAGTCGATCCCGATCACTTCGAACTTCAGGCAGCAGTTCGACATCTTCAGCTCCGGCCATACCTGGGCGCAGACCTCGCTCTACATCATGACCTTCGGCAGCTTCTCCGGGCTGGCGGCGACCTTCCCACTCCTCATCCTCAAGGTCTACGGCGGCTATGAAGGTGCGCCGGATCCACTGGCCTGGGCCTTCTGGGGCCCCCTCATCGGCTCCGTCGTCCGCGTCATCGCCGGCCCCTTCACCGACTGGCTGGGTGGCGCGCGCGTGACGCACTGGGCGGGTATCGGGATGCTCCTCTGTGCCGTCTATGTGGCCACCATCCTGGATGCGGTAGACAGCCTCGACTCCTTCCCGACCTTCGTTGCCGCCATGTTGGTGCTGTTCTTCTTCGCGGGGATCGGCAACGCCTCGACTTTCAAGCAGATGCCGATGTTGTTTCCCCCGCGGCAGGGTGGGGGGGTGATCGGATTCACCGCTGCGGTCGGTGCCTATGGGCCCTTCGTGTTCGGGGTGCTCTTTGCCTGGTCCTTCTCGGCCTGGCAGTCCGCCGCCCCCGTCTTCTACGGGTTGGCAATCTTTTTCGCCCTGAACGTGCTGCTGAACTGGGTGCTGTACGCCCGCCGCAACGCCCCCTACCCCTGCTGATCCGCATGCCGGGACCGACCGGTCCCGGCGGCCGCTTAGCCGCAGGAGAGCGCCGATGAGCCACCTACTGGATCGCCTGAACTTCCTGAAGTCTGTCCGCAAGGACACCTTCGCCGATGGCTTCGGCCAGACCACGATCGAGAACCGCGACTGGGAGGACACCTATCGCGCACGCTGGCGTCACGACAAGGTGGTGCGATCGACGCACGGTGTGAACTGCACCGGTTCCTGCAGTTGGAAGATCTACGTCAAATCGGGGATCGTGACCTGGGAGACGCAACAGACGGACTACCCTCGCACCCGCCCGGATCTCCCCAACCACGAACCGCGCGGCTGTGCGCGGGGCGCTTCCTACAGTTGGTATCTCTACAGCGCGAGCCGCGTGAAGACGCCCTTGGTAAGGAGTCGCCTGCTTCGGCTGTGGCGCGACCTGCGGCGCACGCTGACGCCGGTACAGGCCTGGGCCGCGATCCAGAAGGACCCGGCGGCGCGGGCCTCCTACGTGAAGATCCGCGGCAAGGGCGGATTCGTGCGTGCCACCTGGGACGAGGTGACGGAGATCACCGCCGCCGCCAACGCCTGGACCGCCCGGACGTATGGGCCGGACCGGGTGTTCGGATTCTCCCCCATCCCGGCGATGTCGATGGTGAGCTACGCGGCCGGCTCCCGCTATCTGAGCCTGCTCGGCGGCACCTGTATGTCCTTCTACGACTGGTACTGCGATCTGCCACCTGCGAGCCCGATGACCTGGGGCGAGCAGACCGACGTCCCCGAAAGTGCCGACTGGTACAACGCAGGCTATCTGCTGCTCTGGGGCTCGAATGTGCCACAGACCCGGACACCGGATGCGCACTTCTACACCGAGGCGCGCTACCGCGGCACGAAATCGGCAGTGATCTGCCCGGACTACTCCGAGGCAACGAAGTTCGCCGACATCTGGCTGAATGTGAAGCAGGGCACCGATGCGGCACTTGGCATGGCCTTCGGGCATGTCATCCTGCGTGAGTTCCACCTCGATCGTCAGGTCGCGTACTTCGCCGAGTACTGCCGCAAATACACCGACATGCCGATGCTCGTGCGCCTCGATGCAAAGGACGGCCGACTCGTGCCAGGTCGTCAGCTCCGTGCCTCCGACCTCCCGGGGGCGCTGGGTGAAGTGAACAACCCCGATTGGAAGACCGTGGTCGTCGATGAGGACTCCGGAGACTTGGTCGCACCGAATGGCTCCATCGGCTTTCGCTGGGGCGAGCAAGGCAGATGGAACCTCGAGGAGAAGGCTGCAGGCGGCGCCATCAGACCGCGCCTGACTCTCGTCGCCGAGCAGCATCGCGATGACGTGGTGACGGTGGACTTCCCCTGGTTCGGTGGTGTCGCAACCAACGGCTGGGTGCGTGACGAACGTGGCGAGGTACTGCCGCGCCGCGTGCCAGTCAGACGTGTCGTGCTCGCAGACGGTACCGAGGCGCTGTGCGCAACGGTCTTTGACCTGCTCTGCGCCAATTACTCCCTTGATCGCGGGCTTGGTGGTGAGCACGTCGCCCGTGACTACGACGCGGATGTGGTCTTCACGCCCGCATGGGCCGAGAAGATCACCGGTGTCCGCCGTGATCGCATCGCCCAAGTGGCGCGCGAGTTCGCCGCCAACGCGGAGAAAACGGGCGGGAAGTCCATGGTCATCATCGGGGCGGCGATGAACCACTGGTTCCACATGGACATGAACTACCGCAGCGTGATCAACATGCTGGTCTTCTGTGGCTGCGTGGGCCAATCGGGTGGTGGCTGGGCGCACTACGTCGGACAGGAGAAGCTGCGGCCGCAGACGGGATGGGCCCCGCTCGCCTTTGCGCTCGACTGGGCCCGGCCACCGCGCCACATGAATTCGACGAGCGCGTGGTATGCCCATACCGATCAGTGGCGCTACGAGACGGTGACGACTGCGGAGATCCTCTCGCCGACGGCGCCGGCGGGCGACTGGGAGCGCCTCAGCCTCATTGACTTCAACATCCGTGCCGAACGCATGGGCTGGTTGCCATCGGCACCGCAACTGCGCACCAATCCGCTCGACGTAGGGGCGCAGGCGAAGGCCGAGGGCATCGAGGTCAGGGAGTACGTGACCCGGGAACTCAAGGCCGGACGGCTCGAGATGTCCTGTCAGGACCCCGATGCCCCGGAGAACTGGCCGCGAAACCTCTTCGTGTGGCGCTCCAATCTTCTTGGGTCCTCGGGCAAGGGGCATGAGTACTTCCTCAAACACCTGCTCGGGACCGAGCATGGCGTTCTGGGCAAGGACCTCGGCGAAGAAGGGCGCCAGAAGCCTGCGGAGGCACGCTGGCACGACAAGGCGCCGGAGGGAAAGCTCGATCTCCTCGTGTGCATCGACTTCCGCATGTCCACCACGGCTGTGTACTCCGACATCGTGCTGCCGACCGCAAGCTGGTATGAGAAGGACGATCTCAACACCAGCGACATGCATCCCTTCATCCACCCATTGCAGGCCGCAGTGGACCCGGCCTACGAGAGCCGGACGGACTGGGAGATCTTCAAGGCCATAGCGGCCAAGTTCTCCGAGGTGGCACCCGAGATCCTGGGTGTCGAGACCGACGTCGTACAACTGCCTCTCCAGCACGACAGCGCGATGGAGATCGCTCAGCCGGAGGTGCGTGACTGGAAGCGCGGTGAGTGCGATCTGATCCCGGGCAAGACGGCACCCGCCTACATCGCCGTGGAGCGGGACTATCCGAATCTGCACGCGCGCTTCACTGCGCTCGGCCCGCTGATGGAGAAGGTCGGGAATGGTGGCAAAGGGATCGCCTGGGATACCCGGGTCGAGGTGCAGCACCTCAAGGCGCTGAATGGCGTACATCGGGATGGGCCTACGCAAGGACTCGCACGGATCGAGACGGCGATCGATGCGGCTGAGGTTATCCTGATGCTGGCACCGGAGACCAATGGCGAGGTCGCGGTCAAGGCTTGGCATGCGCTGGAGAAGGCGACGGGGCGTGAGCACGCCCACCTCGCCGAGGTCAAGCACGACGAGAAGATCCGCTTCCGCGATGTCGCTGCGCAACCGCGCAAGATCATCTCCTCGCCGACCTGGTCCGGGATCGAGAGTGAGGAGGTCTGCTACAACGCGGGCTGGACCAACGTGCATGAGCTCATCCCATGGCGCACCCTCTCGGGCCGCCAGCAGCTCTATCAGGACCACGAATGGATGCGGGCCTTTGGTGAAGTCTTCGTGACCTGGCGCCCGCCGCTCGATCTGAAGACCATTACCGCAGACGCCACCCGAGCGCTCGGCCGGGACGAGCGGCATGTGGTTCTGAACTTCATCACCCCGCATCAGAAGTGGGGCATCCATTCGACCTATTCGGACAACCTCCTCATGCTCACGCTCAACCGGGGTGGTCCGGTGGTGTGGATCAGCGAGACCGACGCGAGGACGGCCGGCATCGTGGACAACGACTGGGTTGAGGTCTTCAACGCCAATGGGGCCATCACTGCACGGGCAGTGGTCAGTCAGCGGATCAAGGACGGGACGCTGTTCATGTATCACGCCCAGGAGAAGATCGTGAACACCCCTGGCTCGCAGGTTACGGGCAAGCGCGGGGGCATTCACAACTCCGTTACCCGAGCAGTTGTCAAGCCCACACACATGATCGGGGGCTATGCGCAACAGTCCTATGGCTTCAACTACTACGGCACCGTCGGCTCGAACCGCGATGAGTTCGTGATAGTGCGCAAGATGACCTCGGTCGACTGGCTCGATCGCCCAGCGTCAGGGAAGCAGGAGGCAGTGAAATGAAAGTGCACGCACAGATTGGCATGGTACTGAACCTCGACAAATGCATCGGCTGTCACACCTGCTCAGTCACCTGCAAGAACGTCTGGACCAGCCGCGAGGGAGTGGAGTACGCCTGGTTCAATAATGTCGAGACGAAACCGGGTATCGGCTACCCGAAAGATTGGGAGAATCAGCGGCGCTGGAACGGCGGCTGGACGCGCACCGGGCATGGCCAGCTCGTACCGAAGCAGGGGGCGAAGTGGCGCATCCTCGCGAACATCTTCGCCAACCCGGATCTGCCCGAGATCGATGACTTCTACGAACCCTTCGACTTCGACTACGACCACCTGAAGAGCGCTCCGGAAATGGAGGCATTTCCGACCGCCCGTCCGCGCTCGCGGATCTCGGGTGAGCGGATGGAAAAGATCGAGTGGGGTCCGAACTGGGAAGAGATCCTGGGCGGGGAGTTCGCCAAGCGGTCGCAGGACTACAACTTCGAGGGCGTCCAGAAGGACATCTACGGCGAGTACGAAAACACCTTCATGATGTACCTGCCGCGACTCTGCGAGCATTGTCTGAATCCCGCTTGCGTCGCATCGTGCCCATCGGGCGCGATCTACAAGCGGGAGGACGATGGAGTTGTGCTCATCGATCAGGAGAAATGCCGCGGCTGGAGGATGTGCGTCTCTGGCTGCCCCTACAAGAAGATTTACTACAACTGGTCTGCGGGCAAGTCCGAGAAATGTACGCTGTGCTACCCACGCCTGGAGTCGGGGCTTCCCACGGTCTGTTCGGAGACCTGCGTCGGCCGCATCCGCTACCTCGGTGTCGTGCTCTACGACTCTGATCGCATTGCGCAGGCAGCTTCAGCCGAGCAGGAGCGGGACTTGTACGAGGCACAGCTTGGGGTTTTCCTCGACCCGGCGGACCCCGCGGTGATCGCCCAGGCCCGTGCCGATGGAGTCCCAGAGGACTGGATCCTTGCGGCGCAGGTGAGTCCCATCTGGAAACTGGCGATGGAATGGAAGCTCGCCTTCCCACTGCATCCGGAGTACCGCACGCTGCCGATGGTCTGGTATGTCCCGCCGTTGAGCCCCATCCAGAATGCGGCCGAGGCCGGCCGCATTGCGGCCGAGGGTGACATGCCCGACGTGCAGAGCCTGCGCATCCCCGTCCGCTACCTTGCCAACATGCTGACGGCGGGGGACGAGGCACCTGTTGTCCGGGCACTCGAGCGCATGCTCGCCATGCGGTCCTACATGCGCGCAAAGACGGTTGAGGGTGTCATCGACGAGGGGCTCGCCACTCGTGTGGGTCTGAGCCCGGATCAGATCGAAGACATGTATCGCCTCATGGCACTGGCCAATTACGAAGATCGCTTCGTCATCCCCACCACCCATCGCGAGCTGGTGGAGGACGCCTACGACCTCCGTAGTGGTTGTGGATTCACCGATGGCAATGCCTGTTCTTCGGGCACCAGTGGCCGTTCGCTGTTCGGCGGTGGTCGGCGTTTCCGCAGCCCGCAGGAGTTCATACAGCCATGAAGAGCTTCCGGGCACTCGCGGCCGTCCTCTCCTACCCGACGCCGGAGCTTCAGGCGGCAGTACCCGACATCCGCGCGATCCTCTCCGAGGAGGGTGTGGTCGGTCCGTCCGGACTCGGCGGGATCGAAGTCCTCCTCGCGCGACTCGCGGCGGAGGACATCTGGGCGCTGCAGGAGGCCTATGTCCTGCTCTTCGACCGTTCGCGGACGTTGTCGCTCGATCTCTTCGAGCACGTCCATGGCGAAGGTCGGGATCGCGGTGGGGCGATGCTCGATCTGCTGGAGACCTACCGCGCGGGCGGTTTCGATCTGATCGGTCCGGAGCTCCCCGATCACCTGCCTGTGCTGCTCGAGTATCTCTCGACGCAGCCTGTGCAGGTCGCGCAGGACATCCTCGCCGATGCTGCGCCGATCCTGCGGGTCCTGGCCGAGCGGCTGACGCGACGGAGCAGCGCTTACGCCGGCGTTTTCGCACTGTTGCTGGAGTTCGCGGAGAAGGTGCACGGTGCATCGTCCGCCTCGCCTGAACTGGAGGATGTTCCGGATGACGATCCAGAAGACCTCGAGGCGCTCGACGCGATCTATGTCGAGGCCGAGGTGGTGTTCGGACCAGAGCCGGGAGGATGTGGCGCACGGGCGCGCGGCGATACCGTGCGCGTGGATGCTTCAAGGCTGATACGGCGCGGAACCGCCGGTTGATAGGAGGCTGACATGCACGACTTCATTTTCGGGATCTTCCCCTACATCGCCCTGACCATCATGGTGCTGGGTTCGGTCGCGCGCTACGACCGAGACCCGTTCACCTGGAAGTCAAAGTCCTCGCAACTGCTGCGCAAGCGGCAGTTCGTGCTCGGCTCCGTCCTCTTCCATGTCGGTGTGCTGGTGATCTTCCTGGGGCACTTCGTTGGCCTCCTGACCCCCATTGCCGTGTTTGAGGCGCTCGGAATCGACCACGCCACCAAGCAGGTGATGGCGGTGGTAGTGGGTGGCATCGCCGGTGCCATGGCAGTCTGGGGAGGCGGCATCCTCCTGCATCGACGCATGCTGGACCCGCGCATTCGTGCGACCTCGACCTTCGCCGACACGGGCATCCTCTGGTTGCTGATGGTGCAGCTCGTGCTTGGCCTCGGTTCGATCCTCGTGTCGATCCAGCACCTGGATGGGCACGAGATGACGAAGCTCATGGCCTGGGCGCAGGGGATCGTGTGCTTCGAGGCGGGTGCGGCGCGACACATCGTGGATGTGCACTGGGTCTTCAAGCTGCACATCGCGCTGGGGTTGCTCATCTTCGCGCTCTTTCCCTTCACGCGGCTCGTCCACATCGTCTCGGCCCCGCTGCGGTATCTGTGGCGCCCGGGCTATCAGATCGTGCGCAGCCGCCAGGGCGCTCGGGCACCGGTGCCGGGCGTGGCGCCATTGCGCAGCCCGACCGGCCTCGCGCTGCCCCTCCCCGGACCTCCTGGACGGGGCGGTGCGGATAACCTGGCCCGGCCGGGAAGGTGAAGGTCATGAGCGCATCGCCATTGTCAGATGTCTCTGTCAACGGGCAGGTCATCCCAGCGGCCGCCATCGCCACCGAGGCACGGAATCAGCGCCGGATCCATGACGACCCGGGGCATGCGTGGCGCGCGGCGGCGCAGGCGCTGGCGCTCAGAGCGGCGCTCCTCGATGCAGCGTGCGCCGCCGGACTCGTGGCAGTGCCCCGTGTGTTGTCGGAGGGCCGGGTGGAGACCGCGGAGGAGGCACTCATCCGCCAGCTCATCGAGGCCAGCGTGGTACCTGAACCAGTGGACGAGCGTTCCCTGCGTGAGGCCTATGACCGCGACCCTGGACGCTTCCGCGCGCCCGACCTGTGGGAGGTCGCGCACATTCTGGTCGCGGCACCGCCAGACGACCCGGTTGCTCGTTCGAACGCGCGCGCACTCGCGGTGCTGCTGATCACCGAGATCACCGCCCACCCGAAGCGCTTCGCGCCGCTGGCGGCGGAGCATTCGGCCTGTCCATCGCGCTCATCGGGTGGATGTCTCGGTCAGGTCGGTCCGGGTGAGACGGTGCGCGAGTTCGAGGCGGCCCTGCGCACGATGGTGCCCGGCCAGATGGCACTCGAGCCCGTGGAGACTCGCTATGGCCTGCATGTCGTCCGCCTCGACGCCCATGCCGCGGGCGCCGTGCTGCCCTTTGCCGCCGTGCTGCCTCGGCTGCGGGCCGCGGCGGAGAAGGCCGCATGGGTGCGTGCGGCGCGCGCCTTCGCCGGGGCGATCCTGTCCACTGCCGAGGTGAAGGGCCTGCCCGATGCACTCCATTGATCTGACAAAGGGCCGTGCCCCATGTGGGGGCCGTGCCGTGTGCGACCGTCTCATGACTGTCCCTGACGATCAGAGGCGTGGCAGCGCCGGCGGATCCGACCCGGATCGGCGGGTTGATTCAAAGTCTCCCCGAAGAGTCCACAGCATGGTATCGACCAACCCGCGCGCGACGGCGAGGCACGCCTGCCGTCTCATCCTCGCGACGACAGGCGCGCTGCTGAGCCTCGTCGTCGGTACCGAGGTCGCGGCCGCGGATGCGCCAGCGGAAGCGGAGAAAGGCAGCCGCTTCGACTGGAGCCGCGTGCCGAACCTGACCCCGATGCCGCGCCTTGGCGGCTTCATCGTGGCGCCGACCGGTGCCGGCTACTACTCGCTCTGGGACCATGTGAGCGGCAAGGAGCGAAAGGCACCGCCGGTGTCACCCTTCGCACCCTTCGGGCTGTTCCCACCCTCGTCCTTCGATGTGGATTTCCGCTATCTCGACAAGGCGGAGAACGTGGAGAAGGACCTCTTCGATCCCCTGAAGCGCATCCATCTCGGCGACAACTGGCTGATGTCCATCGGCGGCAACTTTTGGGTGCGCAACATGCAGGAGCAGGACAGCCGGCTCGGCACGCAGGACAACGACTACAACCTGTTCCGTGTGCGCATGCACGCCGATCTGTGGTTCCAGGACCGCCTGCGCGTATTCGGGGAGTTCATCGATGCGCGATCCTTCGATCAGGACCTTCCGCGTCTGCCCATCGACGACAACCGGCACGATATCCTCAACCTGTTCGCCGATCTCAAACTGGCCGACGTCCAGGGGGCGCCGGCCTATGTGCGGGTGGGGCGCCAGGAACTGCTCTACGGCTCACAACGGTTGATCTCCACCCTGGACTGGGCCAACACCCGGCGCACCTTCCAGGGCGTGAAGACCTTCTGGCGCAGCCCGAAGATCGATCTCGATGCCTTCTGGGTGCGTCCGATGCTGCTCGATGTCAACCGCTTCGATGGGGCCCCGGATCGCTGGGACGAGGATCGCGATTTCTACGGGCTCTGGGGCACCTACAAGCCGAAGAAGGGGCATTTCGCCGATCTCTATTTCCTGAGTCTGAACAACCAGGCCAGGGCTGCTGGGCGTCTGGGGGGAACGCTCGCCGACGAGCTCGTGCATACGGCCGGGGCGCGCTATGTGGGCGATCACAACCACATCCTGTTCGAGCTGGAAGGCATGTATCAGTTCGGGCAACGCGCCGGGCACGACATCTCGGCCAGTGCCGTGGCAGTCGGGCTTGGTTACCACTTCGCCTCGCTGCCGATGAACCCGCAGATGTGGGTGCGCTACGACTACGCCTCGGGTGACGACACCCTGAACGGTGGCAACACCCACAACACCTTCCACCAGCTCTTTCCCTTCGGGCACTACTACATGGGCTTTCTGGACCGGGTAGGCCGGCAGAACATCAACGACTTCAACACGCAGTTGGTGTTCTACCCCCAGCACTGGTTAACGGTCATTTTCCAGTATCACAAGTTCTGGCTGGCCAATGATCGGGATTTCCTCTACAACGCTGCGGGCGCGCCGACCCGGCGGGATGCGACCGGGCAGGCCGGTGGTGACGTGGGGGATGAGATCGACCTGCGTTTCAACGCCCACCTGAGCCGCCATCAGGATGTGCTGTTCGGCTATTCGCGGCTCTTCGCCGGCGACTTCATCAAGAGAACCGGCCCCAAGGTCTCGCCCGACTTCTTCTACTTGCAGTACGTGTTCCGCTTCTGAGCATCCCAACCGCCCCTCGTTCAGCGCCCGAAAATCATGCGCCTCAGTCCCCCGATGGTACTGATGTAGATATGGAACAACAGAAACAGCGTGCCCAGCAGTCCCGCCAGATAATGTGCCTGCGCCATGGCCCACAGCCCGGCAAAGCCCATCACCTCGTCTGGCGCGGTATGCGGGTATAGGTAGAAGAGTCCGGTGACGATTAATACCGGTAGAAGAGCGCTGACGCTGACCAAGTACAGGAACTGCTGGATCGACAATAGCAGGGGCTGCATAACATCCAAGCGGCTGCGCACCCTTGCCTCGTGGCTCGGTCCAGCCGCATTCCAACGCATGACACGAGCGAACTGGATTCTGATCCGTCGAAGCTGGCCGTGGCAACGGCGCAGATAAACTCGCCAGTAGCCGGTTGCGAAGGCGGCGACGAGGAAAAGTGCATAAAGACTCGTCAGCGAGATCCCCGTCCAATCATGCAGAGACGTGGCCAGCTCGTAGTTCATCAACGCGAATTCCGACTTGGAGAAACTCAGTACCACCCCGGTAAACACTAGAACCAGAAATAGGGCAGCCACCGCCCAGTGCCAAATCCGGATCCACAGCGGCGTACCTCCCGAGGTTTGCTTTGTTGCCACCACAAAGCCCTCCTCACTAGGGAAGGTCTGATCAACCCGCCGAACGCTCGTGATTCCTCGGCCTGAAGCCCGAAATCACGCCAATCCGGTCGAGTTTTTACGTTTTACCACGCCGCCAGACGGGTTTCCCCGTCCAGCGGACGCACTTACCCTGTCGCCGGCATCAAGCGCCGGCGCGACATCCACAGATTCGACAACGCGAACAGCGTCAGCACCTGTGCCGCATTCTTCGCGATGCCGCGGTAGCGCACCTTCGCGTAGCCAAACTGTCGCTTGATCACCCGGAACGGGTGCTCGACCTTGGCGCGCACACTCGCCTTCAGCCGCTCCAGCATGAGTGCTTGCCGCTGCTCACGCTGGCTCTTCATCGATTTGATCGTCGAGGGCTTCGCCGCGATCAGGAATACCGGCTTGCAGTCAGCGAGCTCCTCGCGCTTCTCCGCGCCCGTATAGCCGCTGTCGCCAAAGACCGTGTCCTCCTTGCCATGCAGCAGCTTGTGCGTCTGCGTCACGTCCGACACGTTTGCCGCCGTGCACTCCACGTGGTGCACCAAGCCCGACGCGTCATCCACACCGATGTGCGCCTTCATCCCAAAAAAACCACTGGTTGCCCTTCTTCGCCTGATGCATCTCCGGATCGCGCTCGCCGTAGGCGTTCTTGGTCGAGCTCGGCGCGTTGATGATCGTCGCATCGA
>DBNU01000249.1 GCA_002299125.1 Proteobacteria bacterium UBA664 | reverse complement strand
TCTACGGACCCTTTCGCGACGCCGTCGGATCCGCAGCGAATCTCGGCGGGGCCGGCAAGCATGACTATCAGATGGATGTCGCCAACAGCGACGAGGCCTTGCACGAAGTGGCCCTGGACCTCGCCGAGGGCGCGGACTGGGTAATGGTGAAACCGGGGCTGCCTTACCTGGACGTGCTGCAGCGGGTGAAGCAGCGCTTCGGTCGCCCCACTTGCGTGTATCAAGTGAGCGGCGAGTACGCGATGCTGATGGCCGCGGTCGAACGTGGCTGGCTGGTGGAGCGTGACTGCGTGCTGGAGTCCCTCATCGCCTTCAAGCGGGCGGGCGCCGACGCGATCCTCACCTACTTCGCGAAGCGCGCTGCCGGGTGGCTCACCTCGGCTGGCTGATCCACGACCCGATCGGGTCTGCACGGCGGCGCGGTGACAGACAGGGCGCCCGCGTCTGGCTAGGCTCAGGGGGGCAAAGCCCCCGTACGCACGCGGGGGCATGCCGGGTGATTGACGGGAGGACTCACACCGCATGGACCAGAAGAACCGCCGCGCCGACGCCCGCCACGCGCAGGAGGAGCCACTGCTGTTGCGGCGGCGGCCACGAGAAGAACATCTCGACGAGGACCCCACCCTCGTGCGCGGCACCTCGAACGACGTGAGCGCCGGGGGATTGAGTCTTTCGGCCCCGTTCGCGGCGGCGCACGGCGATGCACTGGATCTCTGGATCTCCTGGACCCCGAACGGCCGCAAGTACCTGCTCGCCGGCCACGTCCGCTGGTGTTCGCAACTGCCCGGCCACGCCCAGTTGGGCGTGGCCCTGACCGAATCCCCGGGCACCGATTACCTTGACTGGCAGAGCCTGTTCCGCTCGCAGATGCGGCTGGTGCGATCCGAGGGCGAGGACTAGCCTCTGATCGGCGCGCGGTGGGCCTTCTGCCCGGTTCCTGGCTGCTTCTTCGTACTCTGTGAGGGCGTCTGGGTGGAACTCATACCTCATCCGCTGAACGCCTTGCGGACACGCTCCAACGCCTCATCACCGGGAAGGGTCTTGACACGTCCGCTCCTCACCTCATCGCGACGGCGGCGTACCTCAGCCACCCAGAGTTGCCGAATGTAGCCATCCTCAGCCGGATCGAGGCTCTCGACCAGGCGTTGCGCCCAGACGAGTGGCCGCGGGCGCCTGTAGGGTGCGGCCAGATGCGTCTTAGCGCAGCGCGACCCTGGGGAAATCGACCGGGACATCCAAGGCCACGTTGATGTAGTTGGTAAAGAGATTCAGGGCCACATGCGCCATGATCTCGACGATCTGCTCGTCGCCGAAGCCAGCCTCGCGCAAAGCGGCAACATCAGCGTCGGTGACTTGCGCACGCTGTCCGACGACCTTCAGCACGAAGGTCAGGGCTGCGGCCGTACGGGCATCCGTGGCCTGGCCGATCTGGGCGGCCGCCATCTCGGCCGCGGAGGCACCGGCGTTCTGGCCGAGCACGGTGTGCGCTGCCAGGCAGTATTCGCAGCGGTTCTGGTTGGCGATGGCCACGGCGATCTGCTCGCCGAGTCGGGCATCGAGGCTGCCCTGGGCGAGCGCGCCGAAGGCCCCCCACATGCTCTGCAGGGCGGCCGGGGAGTTGGCCACCGCCTGGAACATGTTGGGGGTGCTACCGAATGCCTGCTGGATCTGGGTCAGCAGGGGCAGGCTGGCGGGAGGAACATCCTGAGACTGCATATTGACGCGGGGCATGGCCATCTCCTGGAGGCTTCGGGTTGCAGAAGGTGCTTCGACGGACGCAGTATGCGCTCGGCAGATGTACTGCCTGGATCAATCCGTACACGTTGCATGTCTTGACGTTCAGATGCAGCCCGCCAGCCCCCTCGATCGCCTTTCGGGCATCATGCAACGCTGCCGCGTTCAGGCGCAGTTGCATCACACCGGCGTCCTGTGCGGCATCAACCATTTCGATGCCGGTGACGGTCATGGCTACCTGCACGTGCTGCGTCGCGGTCGGCTGGAGCTGCGCCACCCCGATGCACCGGACCTGCCGCGGTCGATGTGCTTCGACGAACCCACCCTGCTGCTCTACCCGCGCCCGGTCACGCATCGCTTCCACAATCCCCCGACCGAGGGGGCGGACTTCACCTGTGCCCGCCTGCACTTCGACGGCGGTGCGCAGAACCCCGTGGCCAGGGCACTGCCCCCCCTGATCGCGCTGCCACTGGCGCGCGTTCCAGGCCTGCACGCAACCCTGGACCTCCTCTTCGCCGAGACCGATCGCGTACGCTGCGGCCAGCGTCTGGTCGCGGAGCGCCTGTTCGACGTGGTGATACTGCAACTGCTGCGCTGGTTGCTCGACCATCCGCAGGAGGCTGGTGTGCGCCCTGGTCTCATCGCCGGCCTGTCGGACCCGCGCCTGGCGCGCGCGCTCATTGCCCTGCATGCCGCGCCGGGCACCGCCTGGACCTTGGCGCGCATGGCGGCACAGGCCGGCATGTCCCGTACGGCCTTCGCCAATACCTTTCGCGATCTGGTCGGCCAGACACCCGCCGATTACCTCACCGACTGGCGTATCGCTCTGGTACAAGGCCGATTGCGCGAGGGGTGCCCCGTCAAGACGCTGGCAGGGGAAGTCGGCTATGCCAGCGCAGCGGCCCTGTCGCGTGCCTTCACCGCCAGGGTCGGGATATCGCCACGGGAATGGCTCAGGAAGCACCAGAGCGGCAGCCCGGAGATGCACCCCCCATGAATGTCGGCTCGGCCAGTCGCTATCCCGTGGCTCAGGACCTCGACGCGCTACGGCGTAATCTGGCTGCCGTGCGTGCTCGTATCGATGCAGCCTGTGCGAGGGTCGGACGCGATCCCGCCGAGGTGCGCCTGCTGCCGGTCAGCAAGACGGTGACGGAAGATCGAATCCGTCTGGCCTACGCCGCGGGCTGCCACGAACTGGGCGAGAATCGGGTCCAGGAAGCGCAGCGCAAGGCAACGGCGATGGCGGACCTCGACGGCCTGCGCTGGTCGATCATCGGGCATCTGCAGAGCAACAAGGTCAGAGCCATGGTGCGCTTCGCGAGCGAATTCCAGTCCTTGGACAGTCTGCGCATCGCTGCGGCGCTGGATCGCCAGTTGCAGATCGAAGGGCGTTCGCTCGACGTGCTGGTGCAGGTCAACACCTCGGGCGAAGCCAGCAAGTTCGGACTGCCGCCGCAGGACGTGGCGGGCTTCATTCGCCTGCTGCCCCCCTTCACGGCGCTGCGCATCCGCGGTCTGATGACGCTGGCCGTGCTGTTGGGCGATCCGGCTCGGGTTCGGCCCTGTTTCACACGCCTGCGCGAACTGCGCGAGCGCCTGTGCCAGGAGGCACCGTGCGGTATCGGCATGTCCGAGTTATCGATGGGCATGTCCGGCGACTTCGAACTGGCCATCGAGGAAGGTGCCACCGTCGTGCGCGTCGGCCAGGCCATCTTCGGACACCGCACGACGCCCGACAGCCACTACTGGCCCGGCAGCGATCCCGCTGCTGCATAAGACGGCGGGGGCGCTGCACCGGCGCGGCCCCATCGGGCATGATGCGGGCTCCTCAAACGCCAACGCCTCCACCCCATGCATCCATTACAACGCGCCTTCATCCTGCCTTCGGCGGAGGGAATGGCCGCCCGCATCCGCACGTCGCCGCCGACCCCCGCGGCGCGCCGCCCATCGCGGGCGCTTGGCCACGGCCTGCCACCGCTGTGCTCCCTGCTTGCCTTGCTCGTCGCCGCCCTGACTCCCGCGCCAGTGGGGGCAGAACCCCTCATGGCCTTCAGCTTCGACGGTGAGGCGGGCCTCACCGACAGCATCGGCGGGCGGCTGATGCGGCTGCGCCCGGAGGCCTCGCTCACGCCCTTGCCCTCCCCCGCCGGGCTCGGTGCGCACTTTGACGGCGGTAGCGGCGCGCTGTCCCTGCGTGGGAAGAACGGCTGCCTCGGCCTGGTGCCGGAGGTGCCGCTCATCGAAGGCAGCTTCACGGTGGAGGCACGGGTGAACCTGCTCGGGATCCCACACCGGATTGGCCACATGATCGCGATGGTCG
>DBNU01000252.1 GCA_002299125.1 Proteobacteria bacterium UBA664 | reverse complement strand
ACGCAGTTGCACGCGCTCCCACCAGTCAGCGACATGCGGGAGCCCCTCCCAGATCCACTCGAACTGCATCAGCGCCAGACGTGCGAGGTAGGGCACGAAGGCGATATCGGCGAGGGAGAACTGCACGCCGAGCAGCCAGCCGCCGGGACGCAAGGCTTCCTGCATGTCGAGGCACAGCCGGCGGTAGGCCCACAGGGCGTCCACCACGGCCTGGCAGGTAGGGCCTCCCTGCACCACGTGCAACATCAGTTCGCGACGGGCCGGGTTGCCAACGAAGCGCAGCCGCGTACGCAGATCTTCGCCAGCAGCGATCGCCGTCTGGTGACGCGCACGCAGCCCGATCCCGTGTGTGAGCGCTACGACGGCCGGATCGTGCAGACCGTCGTCGATGCGGCGTGCCCACAGGCGCATGCGCGCACGCAGCCACGGATCCTGCGGGGCAAGGGCGGGCCCGGGGAGGGCCTCGTCGATGTATTCACAGAGGACCGCGGATTCCGTCACGGTGCGCCCGTCGTGCACGAGGGCGGGCACGAGCCCGGCCGGATTCACCTTGAGGAACTCGGCTGCACGATGCTCACCGGTGGCGAGATTCACATGCCGGGAATCGTAGCGCTGCCCCTTCTCGGCCAGCGCCAATCGCACGCGCCCGCAGGCAGTGGAGGCGCCGGCATGGTAGAGGGTGAGGGCCACTTCAGCGTCCTCGCCCTGTGCTGCGCAGCAGGGCGCGCAGACGCAACCGGTAGACCCAGTCGCGACACGCATCCGGCAGGCGCGCGAGCGTGAGTGCGGTGAACCAGGCGTCGCGCCCGACCAGATAGCGGGTGCGCGGATGGGTCGCCGTCAGCGCTCGCCACACCGCATCGGCGACCGGCTCCGGTGTGGGCGCACGCGCCTCGATGTCCGCCAGCATCCCGAGACAGGCCCGGAGCAACGGACCGTAGAGGCGGGCCGGTGCGGAATCGGCGCTGAAATCCGCGGCGAGTCTCTGCACTCCTGCACCCGTACCGGCCCAGATCCGCGAGCCGAAGGCCCCGGGTTCGATCAGGATCACCCGCACGCCCTGTTCGGCCACCTCCACCCGCAGGCTGTCGGCGAGTGCACGCAGGGCGAACTTGGAGGCGCAGTAGGGCCCGGCAAATGGGCTGGCGATCCGCCCCGCGATGGAGCCGATGAAGACGAACCGCCCGCGACTCGCGCGGATCTGCGGCAGCAGGGCCTGGGTGATGGCCATCTGCCCGATGACGTTCACCTCGAACTGGCGACGCAGCTCCGCCGATGGCACGCATTCCAGCGGCCCGACCACCGCCAGCCCCGCGTTGTTGACTACCGCGGCCAGCCCTTGGGGACTGTGCGCCTGCACCGCCGCCGGCAAGGCAGCGACGTGTTCGGCATGGGTGATGTCGAGTTCGATGGGAAGGGCTGCGGGCACCGACGCCAGCAAGCGCGCCCTGGCCTCCGCACCACGGATGGTGGCGATGACCGGCACGCCACGGGACGTGAGGTCGCGCGTGATGGCGAGACCGATCCCGCTCGAGGCTCCTGTGACGAGGACCGCACCGTGTTTCATGGGGCGAGTGTACAGGGGCGGAGGATGGCGGCTGGGACGTGCGGTCGCGTGGCCCGGCCGTTGTGACCGGCCCACACACTGGCTGCGGGCGATGTCACGCCTCGACGGCCCCTGAACGCAGGGACCAGACCCCGCTGTCAGGAGCGGGGCCCAGCCCATGCGCGATGCTCAGAAGGTGAAGAAGAACTGCAGCTTGTAGAAATCGTTCACGGAGAAGGATTCCGTGTCGGTGGTCAGGTCATCGCCGAAGGACAGGCGGATGCCGGCGTTGTCCTTGGCCACCTCGAGAAAGGGCCCGACCCAGAAATAGCCATCGATACGATCCGCCACGTTGGAACCACCACTCAGGAACAGTTCCTCGGCGTGGAAGCCGGCCGAGAAGATGGAGTTGAAGCGGTAGCCCAGGTTGGTCCACCAGTGGACGTAATTGTTGGTGGTGCCACCGGGTGCGGCGTTGTCGCGCAGCGCCTGATAGAAACCGGCGTAGGCCTGACCCTTGAAGCGCTCGGTGAGGAGATTGATGGTCATGTTCGGCACGATGCCATCGCCGATGATCCCGTCCTCGGCGGCGCCCGAGGACAACAGACTGCCGAAGGTGAAGCCGAGCTGTGGGTTGATGGCGAGTGCGCCATCGAAGACATCGAAGTTGAGCCCGACACCGGCCTCGGTCCACTGGCCCCATGCGGAGCCAGTGCCGGCGCCCCACTGGATGCCGTAGAAGGTGAGGTCGAGGCCGTAGCCGAGCCCCGAGCCGTCGTCGATCTCGTAGGAACCAAACATCATCGGATTGGCACCGAAGAAGGCATCGAGGTTCAGCATGAGCGTGAAGTCGAGCTTGTCGGCCAGGGGATCGGTCTTCTCCTCTGCCTGCACGCTCCACGGCATCAGGGCAGTCAGCGCGACGGCGCCGAGCAGGGCGGAGAATCGATGCGACTGCGGGAAGTTCTGCGTGGTCATGGTGGGTTCCTCGGGAATGGTGCCGGCGGCCCTCGCGC
>DBNU01000106.1 GCA_002299125.1 Proteobacteria bacterium UBA664 | reverse complement strand
TGGAGCGTCCGCCGTGGTGACGTCACCGTGGCAGAGGGCCGGGCGCTCAACGACGTGGTGGTGGAAAAGTGGAACTCCCCGCGCCTCATCACGGTTGAGCTCAGCATCGACGGCACCTTCGTCAACGAACAACGCTGCGACGGCCTCATCATCGCGACCCCGACCGGCTCGACGGCCTACGCCCTCTCCGGCGGCGGGCCCATCCTCGAGGCGGGACTGGGAGTGCTTTCCATCGTGCCGATCTGTCCGCACAACCTGAGCAACCGGCCAATAGTGATCGACAGCGCTGCGCGCATCAGCCTGCGGGTCGAGGGGGGAGGCGAAAGCCAGGCGCGGGTGACCTGCGATGGGCGAGACCAACTCACGCTCGGGCCGAACGACCGCGTGCACGTCGCCCGGGCAGCGCATGCCGTGCGGCTCATCCATCCCGTGGGCTACGAGTACTACGCCACCCTCCGGGCCAAATTGCACTGGGGGCAAAGCCCTTGCTGAGTGAACTCCTCATCGAGGACTTCGCCCTGGTGCAGCGCATCCGGCTCCACCTCGACGGCGGGCTGGTGGTGCTGACGGGTGAGACGGGTGCCGGCAAATCCATCCTGCTCGACGCCCTGGGCCTTGCGCTCGGCGCACGCGCCGACGGTGGCGTGGTGCGTCCCGGGGCCGAACGTACCGTCATCAGCGCCATCTTCGAACTCCTCGATGCGCCCCTGGCGCGTAGCTGGCTGGATGAGCAGGGCATCGAAGCGAGTGAGGGGTTAGCCATTCTGCGGCGGCAACTGAGCGCCGATGGCCGCTCTCGCTGCCAGGTGAACGGGCAGGCCGTGACCCTCGCCCAGATGCGCGAACTCGCCGAATGCCTGGTCGACATTCACGGGCAGAATGCGCATCAGTCTTTGGTGCGACCGGAGGAACAGCGCCGGCTGCTCGACGCCTGGGCCGGTCACGCCGGCCTGCTCGAAGTGATGGCGGCGGCCTGGAGCGAGCACGAGGCGGCCCGTGCCGAGGCCACCGCGCTGGGCGCCACGCTCGACCCCGCCCTGCGCGAGCGCGAACTGGCACTGCTGACGCACGAGATCGAGGCGCTACAGGCGCTCGACTGCACCTCTGAGGCACTGGCCTTACTCGAGCACGCGCACTCCCGCTCGGCCCATGCAGAGTCCCTGCGGGATGGTGTGGCGGAATCCCTCGCCTGGCTGGATGAGGCCGAACCCAGCGCTCACGCCCTCATCGGTCGGGCAGAGCGCCGGCTCCGGGATCTCAGTCGCTACGATGCGCGCCTTGGCGTCACCGCCCAGCAGTTGCAGGATGCTGCGGTCCTGGTGACCGATGCCATCGCGGAGCTTCGCGACCAGGCCGAGTCGGTCGAACACGACCCCGCCGAGTTGGCACGGCTGGAATCTCGTCTGGCAGCAGTCCACGCAGCGGCCCGCCGGCATCGCTGTGAGGCCGCGGACTTGCCGGGGGTACTGGCGAGGCTCGCGGCTGAGCGCGAGCGCCTCGCCACGGTCGAGGCCAGCGCGCGCGCGCTCGCGGAACGCGTGGAGATAACCGGACGGGCCGTCACCGAAGCGGCGGTGGCCCTCTCGGTGGCCCGTCAAGGCGCGGCACCGCGCTTTGCGGCCCTGGTCACCGAACACATGCAGGGCCTGGCCATGGCAGGCGGGCTGCTCCGCGTCGCCGTCGAGGCACAAGCCGGCAGGGCGGCACGCCACGGCAACGACCGGGTGGAGTTCCTCGTCTCCACCAATCGCGGCATGGAGCCGCGCCCGCTCGGGAAGGTTGCATCCGGAGGCGAGATCGCCCGCATCGCGCTTGCCATTCAGGTGGTCCTGGCTGGGGACGCGGGCGTGCCCACGCTCATCTTCGATGAGGTGGATGCCGGGATTGGTGGCCGCACGGCCGAGGTGATCGGGCGCGAACTGCGCCGATTGGCAGAGCACCGTCAGGTGCTCTGCGTGACTCATCTTGCACAGGTTGCGGCTCAGGCCGGCCAGCACTTCGCCGTGAACAAGCGAACGGAGTCCGGCCAGACCGTCACGGAGGTCGAGGCGCTCACCGCCTCAGCCCGGGTGACCGAGATCGCGCGCATGTTGGGGGGGGTCGAACTCACACCCGAGGGGCTTCGCCACGCCGGCGCACTCCTCGGGCTGGCGGGACACTGAAAGGCTCAGCGACCGCGAGCCCGGCGCTCACACTTGGTGTCGGTGCAGATCCCGTGCAGGACCAGCGCGTGATCCGCCAGCCGGAAGCCATGTGCCTCGGCCACTCGATTCTGGCGCTCTTCGATGATCGGGTCGATGAACTCCACGATATGCCCGCATTCCGAACAGACGATGTGATCGTGGTGCTCGCCCTGATTGAGCTCGAAGACGGAATGTCCGCCCTCGAAATGGTGCCGGGACACAAGCCCCGCCGCCTCGAACTGGGTCAGGACGCGATACACGGTCGCGAGGCCCACGTCCTCCCCGGCCTCGAGCAGCGCCCGGTAGACGTCCTCCGCGCTCATGTGGGACACCGCGCGTTCCTCCAGCAACTGGAGGATGCGGAGCCGCGGCAGGGTCGCCTTCAAGCCGGCGCGTCGCAGTTCGTGCTTGTCCATCCCTCGTGATCCCCGCTAGATGTGCCCGGATTGCAGGCACCTTTATTCCTTCTGGGAGTATAACGCCGCACGGTCGGGGTTCCGCCTTTCGGCCTGCGGTCTCCTCGATGGCCGAGCCGGACCGGAGCGAGCTACACTGACCGATCAGTTACCTCATGGATTGCACATGCCCCTGAGACCCGCTTCCGCAATCGCTGCCCTTCCTGCCGCGCTGCTCGTCTTGACCGGCCTCCCTCTGGGCGGCTGCGCCGCCGTCGACCGTGTCCTGCCAAACAAGGAGGAGCTGCCCTTCGTCTTCCGGGTGGATGTCCAGCAGGGCAACGTGGTGACCCAGGAGATGCTCGCGCAGTTGCAGCCAGGCATGGAGAAATCCAAGGTCCGCCACATCATGGGTACGCCAGTGCTCATCGATGTTTTCCACAGTAACCGTTGGGACTACCTCTACACCTTCCAGGACGGCCGGAATCCGCGCCAACGCCGCCAGATATCACTCTTCTTCGACGGTGAACAGCTTGTGCGCGTGGATGGCGACGTGCGGCCCGCCCCGGCTCCGCTGGTGGTGGAGCGCAAACCGGACGTCGAGGTTGCCGTGCCGGACGCCGATCGGCGCCTCATCGATCGCATGCGGGAGAGGGTCGGCTTGGGCGATACCTCCCAGGCGGACAAGGCAGCCGAGCATCTCATCGAGGTCGAGGAGGCCGAGCGCAAACGTGCGGAGCGGGACGCCCGCGCCCGCGCCAGGCTCCTCGGTGAAAGCCCGGAGGAGCAAGGGCGCGCGGCAGATCGCGCGCGATCACAGGTGGCGGTCGAGAAGGCCCTGGCCGGGGATTCCGACGACGCGGAGCAGGACAAGATGGCCGATGCCGATGCGACGAAGACCGAAGAACCACGCTCCGGGATCTTCCGGCGCATGCTGCGGGGCATGGGCATGGGCGATGAACTCGACACCCGTCGAGCCCAGAGGATCCCCGAGCAGGAAGACCTCTGATCCCTCAGCAGCGCAGGGACGACGGCGTGGACGAAGGCATAGCCAGTGCAGGTTGGGGTGACGTCAGGAACCCCAACGTCCAGACATTCATTGCCCATGTTGGGGTTCGCAAGCTCACCCCAACCTACGTGCTGGGGGGGGATGACGGGGCGCGCGGGATCACGGCGTGGCCCGCCCCAAATGTCCTCGTTGGGGGTGGGTCTGACGTCCAGACGCACCCGCGTGACCGGATCCTTGATCGGGGGAGCCGTCAGAGCCGGCGCAATTCGGTCAGCGCCCGACGATAGCTACCGTTGAGAATAATGGGGTTGTCGGTGAACTCGCGCCGCTCGCGCAGAACCAGCCCCATGCCCGGGCAGTAAAAGTCGGTCTGCTCCACGGTGACGCGGGTGAACTGCCCGAGGCGATTACGCACCACCTCACGAACACCGCGGCCGGCGAACTCGGTGCATCCCTCGAAGGTCCCCGCGGGCACTTCGACGCGACGCCCCTCGCCTGCTCGTCGGTAGTCGATGGTCACGGCGACCGGCAAGCGAAATGCTGCCTCTTCGAAATCTTCCACCCGGCGCTCAATGACGCCGGTGCTCGTGGCGATTGTCCAGACATCCACCCCGGCCGCCGGCACCACCCATTCGGGAGGTGAAAGAGGGGTTATCGTGCCTGCCGCATCGGCGATGCCGACTCGCCGAACGCCACCCTCCGCGCGTGCCAGCACATCGACCGTGCCGTCGTGCTGCGCCACACCATATACAGGCTCTTCGGCCCCGGGCAGACGCCCGAGGCTGCGTTCCTCGAGTACCGAACGGCGCGTGTTCTCACCCACCTGATGGATGACCGCGTACCGCCAGACCAGCCCCCCGTCGAGTGGCTGCAGATCGTCACCCCCACCCCCGCAACCAAGGATCACGAGCGGCAACGCCAGAAAGAGGACGCGCGCCCAGGTGATGACCTGATTACCAATGGCCACAACGCGCGATGGGATCAGCTCCGAGGGCGGCGGTGGTGAATGCGATCGCAGACCTTCATTCAAGCGGACACTCACCCGCCACTCTCGCGGGCGAATGTCTCCAGCCCATCGAATACCGGAGCAGCGGGGTTCTGCTTGCACCAGGCCGAGAGCCAGTGAGCAAGACCACCACCATCCACCAGTACCGGGCGACGCCCACGCATTGCGGCGTTGCGGCCCGTCAGGTAGCCGAGCCCCCACGCGACATAGGAGTCGATCGCCTGCTCCGAACCGATCTCCCGGGCGCGCAGGAAGGCAGTACAGTCTCGCGTGCCGATACCCATCGCGGTGGTGGCCAGCGCCGGCTCCCAGGTGAGCAGCGCAGGCAGGCAAAGAATCAAGGCATAGCGCTTCATTGGAAGTGACATCTCCTTCAAGGATACGGTGCGGAATGGTCCGTCAGAGCCGGTCGGCCGGCGCCGAGTTCCCATGGTTCGGGCGCGCCACCTCAGCACCTTCCGGCACTGTCTGTCGAGATCCGCTGTCAGGCTGCGGCGGGGCCAGGTCGGGATGCAGGTGCAATGCGGCCCGGGCAAGCATCTGCGCCGATACCGGCACGGTCGCGAAGAGCAGTATCGCCGCCAGCACTTCGATGAGACTCGCGCCGCCGTCGCGCGCACTGAAGTGCAGGGCCGAGGCCAGCAGGATCGCTCCCACGCCCAGGGTGGAGGCCTTGGTGGCTGCGTGCAGTCGCAAAAGATAACTGGACAGCTTCACGATCCCCAGCGACCCAAGCAGAACGAACAACGCGCCGAGCAGAGCGAGCAGGCCAACCAGATCTGCGGGGAATGTCACGGCATGATCCTCCCACGTCGGAGATAAGCCGCAACCGCAACGGTAGCAACGAAGCCCAGCACCGCCATCACCAATGCGGTCTCGAAATACACGCGCGATTCGAGCGCGATGCCCATCAACACGAGCAAGGCCAGAGCGTCCACGTAAAGGGTATCGAGGGCAAGTACACGGTCCTCGATCGTCGGCCCCAGCAGCAGCCGTAACGCAGCGAGCAGCATGGCAGCACCGGTGATGAACATGGCGATGGCAATCACGGTTCTTGTGCCTCGAAAAGGCGCAGGAGGCGACTCTCGTAGCGTGACTTGATCTGTTTGACGACTGCTTCAGGTTCCGGCGCATGCAGCACGTGTACCAGCAATTGACGCCGATCCCTGGACAGATCTGCGGACAGCGTTCCGGGGGTCAAGCTGATGATGCTGGCAAGCAGAGCAATGGCCTCGGGGGTTTCAAGGTCCAGCGGCACCCATACGAAGGTCGGCCGGAGTACACGCTCCGGCCCCAGTACGCGCTTGGCGACATCGATGTTTGCCACGATGATGTCGTGGCACACGAGTACGATCAGTGCGAGTGAGCCACCGAGGGAGTTGGGCAGACGGGGATCGCGAACCAGAGAAACCACGCAGAGGGGAAGCATGACACCGAGCAGGGCGCCAGCGGTGAGGCCAGCAACCGACCATTGCCCCTGCAGGGCCGCCCAGGCAAAGGCGAGCACCAGTGAGGTTGCCGGGGCAGGCAAGATCCGCCGCCGCAGACTCCGCGCGCTCACGGGTGTGCTCCAGTACGCGGATGCACGTCCACATCGAGCGCCATCCGGCTGGTGCCGGATTCGATCTGCCGGGCCGCATCAAGACTCCACTGCTGCACTGGAGCCGCCGCCAGTGCAATGGCAACCCCGAGAATCGCGAGCACGGCTACCGGGCACAGTGCGGCGAAGGAAGCAGGACGCGCCGCTCGCGGACCACCACCGATGGTGAGCCAGGCATCGGCACTGCGCGCCAGCGTAGCGAGGCCTGCAACCAGCACCAGGAGCCAGAACCCGCTCCAGCCACTGTGCCCGAAGCTGCCCGCAAGGACACCGAACTTGGCGATGAAACCCGAAAACGGTGGCAGCCCACTGACGGCGAGCAGACCGACTGCGAGCCATGCGCGCAGCGCAGGCGACAGCGATTCACTGCTGGTGAAGTCGTCACGCGCCTGCGGCCGCTCGCGCCGGAGCAGGTCGGCGAGCGCAAAGAGCAGTGCCGCCGCAAGAGTGGAATGCACCAGGTAGTAAAGCGTCGCCGAAATCGCGGGGACTGTAGCGAAAGACAGCGCGCTCAGTATTGTTCCGGAGGAGATCAGCACGACGGCCGCCGCCAGGCCCGAGAGCGTGGATACACCGAGCACCAGGAATGCGGCCATGGCCATCGCCAACACCCCGGCGCACCAGAGCACCATGCGTGCGCCAGCCAGCCAGATCTCCGGGGCCGCCGCCAGGACATCAACGTACAGCCTGAGCAGGGCGTAAAGACCGACCTTGGTCATGAGGGCAAAGAGGATCGCCACGCCGCCCGGCAGCCGGGTGTATACGCCCGGTAACCAGAGACCGAGCGGGCCGACGGCCCCCTTGAGCGCGAATACCACACCGAGCAGGGTGCAGGCCACGGCGGCGAGCTGCCCGGC
This sequence comes from Proteobacteria bacterium UBA664, assembly GCA_002299125.1. Classification (GTDB taxonomy): domain Bacteria; phylum Pseudomonadota; class Gammaproteobacteria; order UBA7966; family UBA7966; genus UBA7966. The sequence goes on along the minus strand of DBNU01000106.1, from coordinate 1,678 downwards.
CTGCGGATCGAGGTCGGGCAGGCGTCGCGCCAAATCGGCCATGTTGAGTGTGCCAGCCGCCCCGTACAGCAGCCCCGCGCCGAGCAAAAAAAGCGCCGAGCCGAGCAGATTGATCACTACGTAGTGCAGCCCGGGACGTAACTGCCGCTCGGCCCCACCCTGCAGCAGCAAACCATAGGATGCGAGCAGCAGCACCTCGAAGAAGACGAAGAGATTGAAGAAATCCCCGGTGAGAAAGGCACCGTTCAGGCCCATGAGCTGGAGTTGGACCAAGGTGTGGTAGTAGCGACCAGTGAGGTCACTCCCGAGCACCATGCTCTGCCAGACGGAGATCCCGACCACGACCGCCGCAAGCAGGACCATCAGTGTGGCAAGCCCATCTGCGACCAACACAATCCCGAAGGGTGGTGCCCAGTCCCCCACCGCGTGCAATCCGGGCGCACGCACTCCAGATACGTCCATATCGACGATCGATGACAGGGTCGCAGCAACCACGATGCCTGCCAGGAGTGACAGGGCCGAGCAGAGGCGCAGCCACCGCGGTGCCCGGGCTTCGATCCAGAGCAGCAGGACGGCGGCAATGAGCGGCACGGCAATTGGTGCCACCACGAGTGTGGAGCCGTTCATGAATCCTTTTCCGTCACATCCACATGGTCCTCGGCATGCGCACCGAAGGCCGTCATCGCCAGCACCAGCACCAGCGCCTGCATGGCAAAGCCGATGACGATGGCGGTGAGTACCAGCGCCTGAGGCAGCGGATCGGCATGCACGGTGGCAGCAGGCGTGAGGATCGGAGCCGCACCCGGTATCAGACGCCCCATCACGAAGATGAAGCAATTCACGGCATGTGAGAGCAGTCCGAAGCCCAGCACCAGATCAAAAGTACGCCGACCGAGCATGAGGAAAATCCCGCTCCCTGCACAGACACCGATTGCTGTTGCCACCAGCCATTCCATGTGTCTAAGCCCTCAGCATCGGAACTGCGACGGGTTCTCCGGCACCACGCCGCGGCACGACCCGGCGTTCGTCTGCCGCCCCGCCGATGCACTGGAGGATCAGGGTGACCGCACCGATCACGACCAGATAGACGCCAAGGTCGAACAGTGTTGCGCTGGACAGGGGGAGTTCCCCGAGCAACGGCAGGTGCACCGCGGTGTGGGCACTGGTCAGGAAGGGACGCGCGAACGGCAGGGCGGCAAGCCCTGTGAGCACGGCAATGCCAAGACCAACTGCGATGAGACCCGCACCATCCACACGCAGACGACGCGCAAGCCAGGCAGAGCCACGCCCCATCTGCAGCAGAGCGACGCCCACTGCCACCACCAATCCGGCGATGAAGCCACCACCAGGAAGATTGTGGCCACGCAGGAAGAGATGCACGGAGATGAGCAACGCCACCGGCATCAGCAAGCGCGCCATCACCGCAAGCAGGAGTGGGAGGTCGGCCCCGGCTGGTGCCCGGACACGTGGCGCAACCCGAACCCGGGCCCTGCCGAGCAGGGCGGCGATCACCAGCGCGGCGACCCCCAGCACGGTGATCTCCCCAAGTGTATCGAGGCTGCGAAAGTCCACCAGGATCACATTCACCACGTTCGCTCCGCCCGCATCATGCAAGCTGTGCTGCAGAAACCACGGTGCGAGTCCATCGGCGGGGGTAGTCAGTATCTGCACCACAACC
>DBNU01000134.1 GCA_002299125.1 Proteobacteria bacterium UBA664 | reverse complement strand
AGGAGCAGCACGTCACCTTCCCTGCCCACGCCATCGACGAGGACACCTTCGAAAGCGGCAAGATGTTCGACGGCTCCTCGATCGCCGGCTGGAAGGGCATCAACGAGTCCGACATGATCCTGCTGCCGGACCCGACCACCGCCGTGCTGGATCCCTTCTTCGAGGAGAAGACGCTCATCCTGCGCTGTGATGTCCTGGAGCCCAGCACCGGCCAGGGCTACGAGCGCGATCCGCGCTCACTCGCCAGGCGCGCCGAGGCCTATCTGAAGTCAACGGGGATTGCCGAGGACGCCTACTTCGGTCCCGAGCCCGAGTTCTTCATCTTCGACGACGTGCGCTTCAAATCCGAGATGAACGAGCAATATCACCACATCGATTCCGAGGAGGGCGCCTGGGCGTCGGGACGCAAGCAGGAGGATGGCAACACCGGCCATCGCCCGGGGGTGAAGGGCGGTTACTTCCCCGTCCCGCCGGTCGATTCCCTGCAGGACATCCGCTCGGCCATGTGCGTGATCCTCGATCAGTTGGGCGTGGAGACCGAAGTGCATCACCATGAGGTGGCGACCGCCGGTCAGTGTGAGATCGGCACGCGCTTCGACACACTGACCAAGCGGGCGGACTCCCTGCAGCTCCTGAAGTACGTCGTGCACAACGTGGCGCACGGTTACGGCAAGACGGCCACCTTCATGGCCAAGCCGCTGGTCGGCGACAATGGCAGCGGCATGCATGTGCACCAGTCGCTGGCCAGGGGAGGCGTGAACCTGTTCGCGGGTGACGGCTACGGCGGACTCTCCGAACTCGCCCTCTTCTACATCGGCGGCATCGTCAAGCACGCCCAGGCGATCAATGCCTTCTCGAACTCCACTACCAACAGCTACAAGCGGTTGGTGCCGGGCTTCGAGGCACCCATCCTGCTCGCCTATTCCGCGCGCAATCGCTCGGCCTCCATCCGCATCCCCTACATCCCCAATCCCAAGGGGCGCCGCATCGAGGTGCGCTTCCCGGACCCGGCCGGCAACCCCTACTTCACCTTTGCCGCGCTGATGATGGCCGGTCTGGATGGCATCAAGAACCGCATCCACCCGGGCGAGCCGATGGACAAGGACCTCTACGACCTGCCCCCGGAAGAAGAGAAGCTCATTCCGCACGTGTGCCATTCCCTCGATATGGCGCTGGATGCACTGGATCGGGATCGTGGTTTCCTCACGGCCGGTGGTGTGTTTTCCGACGACCTCATCGATGCCTACATCGCCCTCAAGATGCAGGAGGTCACCGCCTTCCGCATGACCCCGCACCCGATCGAGTTCAAGATGTACTACAGCGCCTGAGGTGAGGGATGCGCCCTGTCCCCCAGCGCCTGGGGTCGCGGCGCGACGGGTCTCGGGCGAGGGTGCCGGAAGGGCCGGGGCGGGCGACCGCTCCGGCCCTTGTTTGTTGATGGTGCGAAGCTTGCTCTGTTTCACGGCATGATGTGCTTTGGCATGACGGGCTGCGGCGTGACATATCGATATCAACCAGTGCACCGCGCCTCGAGGTCGCTGCGGTCATCTTCGGGTCGCCGCCCGCGGGAGGCCGCGAGATCCGTGCTCCACTCTGCAGATGGAGTATTCGTGTCCGCTACCGGTGCGTCATGACCACTCACAGCGTGCCGCGGCAAGGCAATGCCGAGCGCTGTCTGGATAATCTCGTGGTTGCCGTGCTGCTCTTCGATGCGGAGCTCAGGCTTCTGCACATGAACGGCTCTGCGGAGGATCTGCTTGGCCTCTCGTCCCGGGCGCTCTGCGGCGAGCCCGTCGGACGGGTGCTGCCCGACTTGCCGGAACTGCAGGGGCTCATTGCGCGTGCCCGATCCAGCGGTCAGATCTGCACCGAGCGCGACGTGATCCTGCGCCGGGATGCCTTGAGACCCACAGTTGTGGATGTCACGGCACATGTGTTCGAGGACACGCAGGGCGAGGCCGCGGTGCTCGAGATAGTGAATGTCGATCGCCATCACCGCATCATGCGCGACGAGACCATGCTGACCCAGCGCAACGTTACTTCTGCACTACTGCGCGGCATGGCCCATGAGGTGAAGAATCCCCTCGGAGGGATCCGGGGTGCGGCCCAGTTGCTCGAACGTGAGCTGGCGGACGACGCGCGGTGTGAATACACGCGCATCATCATCCAGGAAGTCGATCGATTGCATAAGCTCATCGATCGCATGCTGGGCCCCACCCTGCCACCGGCGCGGGTGCCGACCAACGTGCATGAAGTACTGGAACACGTGCGTTCGCTGGTCACCGCCGACACCACGCACGGCATCCGGATCCTGCGCGATTACGACCCTTCCTTGCCCGAGTTCGTGGGTGATGCCGATCAACTGGTACAGGCCGTGCTCAATCTGGTGCGCAACAGTGTGCAGGCCTTGGCGGGCACACAGGGTCCAACCATCACCCTGCGCACCCGCCCGCAGCGCATGGTGACCATCGGCGCATGCTTGCACCGGCTCTGCATCCATATCGAGGTCATCGACAATGGCCCGGGCATTCCGTCTGAGCTCGAGCAGACTGTCTTCTATCCGATGGTCTCCGGGCGCGAGGGGGGTAGTGGCCTGGGACTGCCGCTCGCCCAGGCGCTCGTGCATCGGCAGGGTGGCAGCATGGGCTTTCACAGCCGGCCCGGGCTGACCTGCTTTTCCATCTGGTTGCCCGTCGGGAACTCAAGCGATGAACCTGCATAGACCGAATGTCTGGGTGGTGGACGATGATCGATCCATACGTTGGGTGCTCGAACGCGCCTTCCAGCAGGCCGGCATGGCGCCAACGACCTTCGAGAACGCCGATCTGGTGCTGAAGCGGCTCAGCCGCGAAGTGCCGGATGCCGTCGTCTCCGACATCCGCATGCCCGGTATCGATGGTCTTGCACTGCTGGATTGCATTCACGGCAAGCATCCCGAGCTACCCGTCATCATCATGACGGCGCACGCCGACCTGGATCGGGCCGTTGCTGCCTTTCAGGGTGGTGCCTTCGAATATCTGCCCAAGCCCTTCGATGTGGACGATGCCGTGGCCATCGTGCGCCGGGCCGTGCGCAGGCAGGGTGAGTTGTTGCAGCACAAACAGGGAGCCACCTCGGCACCGGGGTACGGACCCGTCGGCCAGGGTGAGGGCCGGGAAACGGAACTTTCGGGTGCACCGGGGCGCAATTCGGTCGGCGGTCTCGTGGGCGCAGCACCGGCGATGCAGGAGCTCTTTCGGGCCATCGGGCGGCTGTCGCGATCGCACATGACGGTCCTCATCACGGGCGAGTCGGGCACTGGCAAGGAGCTCATCGCCCGCGCCCTGCATCGGCACAGCCCGCGGGCGGAGCGTCCGTTCATTGCGCTCAACACGGCGGCCATTCCCCGCGATCTGCTCGAATCCGAACTGTTTGGTCATGAGCGCGGGGCCTTCACGGGGGCCAATGCGCAGCGCCTCGGTCGCTTCGAGCAGGCCAATACCGGCACGCTCTTTCTGGACGAGATTGGGGACATGCCTGCCGAGTTGCAGACGCGTCTGCTGCGCGTGCTGGCCGAGGGCGAGTTCTACCGGGTCGGTGGGCATGTACCGGTGCGGGTCGATGTCCGGGTCGTGGCGGCGACCCATCAGGACCTCGAGCAGCGGGTATTGGCCGGAGGTTTCCGCGAAGACCTCTTCCATCGACTGAACGTTATCCGTTTGCACATTCCGCCCCTGCGGGAGCGCAGGGAGGACATTGCCGCACTGGCAGCGCATTTCCTCTCCTCGGCAGGCCGCGAACTCGTTGTCGAGGTGAAGCAACTCACGCCGGCGGCCCTCGAGCTTTTCCAGCAGCTTCGCTGGCCGGGCAACGTGCGTGAGCTCGAGAACGTCTGTCGCTGGTTGACGGTGATGTCACCGGGCCGGGAGATCCACCCCGAGGACCTCCCGGATCGCCTGCGCGAGGCCAGTCGACCGGATGCGGATATTCCAGGCGGCGATTGGGAGGAGGTCCTCGCCCGGTGGGTAGAGCAGTGTCTCGAGCGGGGCGAGACCGCTGTCCTGGCGCGGGCGGTGCCGACCTTCGAGCGCATCATGCTGCAGACCGCCCTGCGTCGGACCGGCGGCAGGCGGCAGGAGGCCGCCCGGCTCCTTGGCTGGGGCCGCAATACGCTGACGCGCAAATTGAAGGAACTGGGGATGGATCTCTGATCCTGCTCGCCAGCCTGCGTCACTGCCGCGCGTGATCGCTCCTGCGCCGTGACGCCCGCCACGGGCTGCTGGCGGGCTCTCAGGCGGCGAGGATCGAGACCGTCTCGGTGAAGGAGAGACCGGCCTCGCCGATCACGGCCTCGCTGTCGAAGTCGTCGGGGTCAAGTTGTGCTGCCTCGATGAGCAGGCGCGAGGGGCCGCCCGAGTCCCGGGGATTCTCGCAGAAGGCACCGATCTTCGATCTGTTGGCAAGCTTGTTGGCCAGCGCGAGCAGGGCGGTATCCACCGTGGGGATCTCCACCGCGAAGGGTTGATGATGCAGGCGCACGGCCTCCTGCATGGTTTCCGGCAGCGACCACTGGCGCAGCAGCAGGGCCCCGAGATCCGCGTGCGTGAAGCCTAGCGCCTCCTGCTCGGACAGGTGCAGGATGTCCTCGTCGCCGTCGGCCTGGGTCAGCAGGGTGCAGGACAGCTCGTGCAGGCGGAAATAGAGCACGAGGCTGCCAATGTCGTGCAGGAGGCCGGAGATGAAGAGCCGCTCGGGGTGCAGAACCCGCGCTTCACGCGCCAGGCCGCGCGCGATGAGGCCGGTGAAGATGCTGTGCCGCCAGAAGGTGTCCATGTTGACCAGCGAGTTCGGGATGCTGGAGAAGGACTTCACGGCGGATACTGCCAGTACGAGGTGGTAGAGCTCGCGCATGCCGATCATCGTGATCGCGCGTGTGACGGTGTCGACGCGACCCCTGAGGCCGTAATGCGCACTGTTGACCAGCTTGAGCAGTCGGGCCGTGAGATTGGGGTCGCGCCGGATCAGTTCGCCGAGTCGATCAGCCGTGGTGTTCTCGTCCTGCATCAATTCGGCCACGCGCAGGCAGACGTCGGGGGGCGAGACGAGTCCCGAGACTTCCGCCACCAGACTTTCCGCCAGCCGTTGCCCGGCCGCCGGCATCGTGGGCCTCATCGGTTCCTCGCTCAGGATCCTTGCTGCTTTCACCTTGCCTCCATTCGCGGCCCGCGGGCGCGGCACTGGTCCAGAGCACCCGGCCGGGTAAGACCGGGGCGCGTCCGGATATCCCACGGCTGCTCAGCGGCTCGCGCTGGGCGGGACTTGAGTGCACAGTTCACGCATCGCACAGATTGGTCCCTATCGATGCCCGAGGTACCCACCGCGGCTCCCGTGCCTCTGCTGCTCGTCGCCGTGCCGACCTACCGCCGGCCCAGAATGCTGATGGCCTGTCTCGAGTCCCTCCGGCGACTGGAAGTGCCCACGGACGTGCGCGTCGAACTGCTGGTGGTGGACAACGATCCCGAGGGCAGTGCCCGTCCGGTGCTCGCCGCACTCGGAGAGGGGGCCCGCGTGCACTACGTGCTGGAATCGCAGCGGGGCTTATCCAGCGTCCGCAATCGCATCCTGCAGGAGTGCCGCGGGCGTGGCGCGGCCTGGCTCGCCGGGATCGACGATGACGAGATCGCCATGCCCGACTGGCTCCAGGAGCTCTGGCAGGCGCAGCGTCGTCACGCGGCGGACATCGTCTCGGGTCCCGTGGTCCGGGTCCGGTGGGGTGAGGTCATCCCGGACGCCGCGATCGTGCAGGCCCGACAGGGGCGCGCGGACGGCCATTCGCCGCGGCGCGTCGCGAGCGGTAACGCCCTGCTGCGGATCGCCGTCCTCGGTGAACCGCCGCAGCGCTTCGACGCCGGGCTGAATCTCTCGGGTGGCGAGGACCACGAGTTCTTCGAACGGTTGCGCTCACGGGGCGCCCGGGCCGTCTGGGCAGCGCGGGCCGTGGCGGTCGAGTGGTTGCCTCCCGCACGCCAGGGCCTGCGCTACACCTTGTGGCGCCATTTCAGCGATGGCGCCAGCGGTGTCGCCCGGGCGCGGGCGCGGGATCCCGCCTGGCGGGTTTCTGGCCGCTATGGCCTGAAGGCGGCGGGCAAACTCGGCGGGGCGCTGCTGGCGCTCCTCAAGCTGCCCCTCCGACCGCGCCGGGCCGGCGTGGACGCCGCGATTCGGCTGGCGAACGCCCTGGGTCTGCTGGCCGGGCTTCTCGGCTTCCGGGTGGAGCGCTATCGTCACCCCGACGGATTTTGAGGCCTCACACCGCTGAACTTCGGCCAGACTCACGGCACCCCTTGCGGCCGGCGGGGGCCTGGCGACTGGCCGCGATGCCACACCTTGGCCGATAATCCGGATCCACCCCGGATGCTGGCGGCCGCCGGTCGCCGCCGGTCGGCAAACCCACGCAGGATCTATCCGACTTGAAGACCCAAGCCCTGACGCGTCGCCTCCATGAGGGCGTGTTCAACGCGCTTTACTCGCGTTCACTGGTATACAACACCTGCTGGGAGGACCCGGCGGTCGACCGTCAAGCGCTCAACCTGCGCTCGACCGACACGATGGTCGTGATCACGAGTGCTGGCTGCAATGTGCTCGACTACTCCCTGACGGGCGTCGGTCGCATCCATTCGGTGGATGCCAACCCGCGGCAGACGGCCCTGCTGGAACTCAAGATCGCCGCCATCCGCCGCCTGGACTTCGAGGACTTCTTCGAACTCTTCGGCAATGGCAGGCACCGTCACGCCGCCGTGCTCTATCGACGGGTGCTCAGGCGTCATCTCTCGCCCTTCGCGACCAGCTACTGGGATCGACGCATCAACTGGTTCTGCCAGGACGATCCACGCGACACCTTCTACTTCTTTGGCCTCTCGGGGGTGTTCGCGCGCGTTTTCCGTGGTTACCTCCGACTGCGGCCGCGCCTGCGTCAGGCCATCACGGAGATGCTCGCCTGCACCGATCTCGCAACCCAGCGGCAAATCTATGACAACCGCGTCGATCCGCTCATGTGGTCGCGTGCGATGAACTGGGCATTGTCGCGTCAGCTCACCATGAGCATGCTCGGTGTGCCCCATCCGCAGACGCGCGAAGTGAAGCTGGCCCACGCCGATGGGGTGGCCGGCTTCATCCGTGAGGCCATCCGCTACGTGTTCCGTACGTTGCCTGTGCAGAACAACTACTTCTGGCGTCTCTATCTGCATGGCCGGTACACGCGTGACTGCTGTCCGGAGTACCTGCGGGAGGAGAACTTCTCGCGGCTGAAGAGTGATGCCGTTTTCAAGATCGAGCCCCATACGAGCACCATCACCGCCTTCCTGCGTGATCAGGCCGGTCCGATCTCGCGCTTCGTATTGCTCGATCACATGGACTGGATGGCAAGCCATGCACCGGCGGCCCTTGCCGAAGAATGGCAGTACATCTTCGCCCGCATGACGCCGGATGCACGGCTCATCTTCCGCAGTGCGCATGCCGATCCGGCCTATCTGCATGAACTCGTCGTCCCGGATGTCGGCAGACTGCAGGATCGGCTGTTCTTCGATACGGAACTCGCCCAGCGCTTGAACGCCGAGGATCGTGTGCACACCTACGCGGGTTTCCACATCGCCACGCCACGATCAGCCTGAGCGAGCACAACTTGAGCGGAGGCAAGGGGAACTCGTGGGATTTCTGAGTCGAGTGAAGGCGGATGCGCGCGTCCTCTGCACACTGTTGCGGGGCAAGCGCGCCAGCGGTGATCACGCAGGTGACCTGGCGGCCTTCTATGGGCCGCAGGCCGAACAGTACGACGCCTTCCGGGAGCGTCTGCTGGCGGGGCGTGACACCCTGCTCAGCGACCTCGGGGCACGGCTGCCTCCCGGGGCGCGGCTGGTGGAACTCGGTTGTGGTACGGGTCGCAACATCGGTTTCCTCGGCGATGCGCTCAACCGTTGCGGGCGCGTGTGGCTGGTAGACCTCTGCGCTCCGCTCCTGGCCGTGGCGCGGCGACGCACGGCGGATCAGGCCCACATCGAGTGTGTCGAGGGTGATGCCACCCGCTGGCAGCCGCCGGAACCCGTGGACGCCGTCTACCTCTCCTACGCGCTCACCATGATCCCGGACTGGCAGGCGGCCATCGCCAATGTGGAGCGCATGCTCGCCCCCGGCGGGCTCATCGGCGTGGTGGATTTCCACGTGTCGGCGGCCACGCCCCCGTCCGGACGTGCGCGTCACGGCCTCTTCACGCGCCTCTTCTGGCCGCGCTGGTTTGCGCACGATGGGGTGCATCTGGGGCCGGAGCGCCTGGCGGCCCTCGAGGCCAGCTTCGAGACCGTACGCCTTACTGAATCGCGCAATCCGGTCCCGTACATGGGCGGTCTTACCGTCCCTTACTACGTTTACATCGGGCGACGCCGAGCGGTGTAGGTGGTGGGTTGTGTCAGCCCGCTGATGCCGGTCATTCCGACATCCCGGGTCGAGGCGTCAGGGCGGCTGCTCGCTACCACAGTCTGACGATCGCAATCGCTCGCGGTGACTCGCTCTCAACGCTGCATGGCGCGGCCCAACCCATCCATCAGCTTGCCCATCCAGTGGTCGAAGCCGCCGCTCTGCTCCACGATCTGCGCGGACCCCCGGCGAAAGTCCGCGATGAGCCCGTTGCGGGTGCGATCTGCGACCTTGAGCCCCCGTCGATCGGTGAACATGAAGGTGTCGGTGGAAGAATTGATCCAGGTGAGACGCGCCTGGCGCCGGCTGCCGTCTTCTTCGGTAAACTCGAGCCAGGTGCCGGTCTCCAGTGCGGCGACTCGTCGAGCATGTACATCGTCAGTCGGCAGGCATCCCCGACCGGCCTCCACCGGATCAGCGAGCGTCACCTCCTCGAATTGCAGGGCACCGCTCGCCATCAGTTCCATGAGCTCGCTGCCGCTCAGTTGCCCCATGTCATTGAAAGTGCCCGCACTGTCCGCGTTTGCTTCAGGGCCGTGCCCAAGTGAACCGACGCGCGATTCACGCACATCGGGCTGCGTGCGTTCCAGCGCAATCTCTGCTTGCTCGACGCTGAAGGGCTCCAGCGGTTGTGTGCGAGCGAGACGCTCCTCGATCATCGACGGGTCAATCAACTCACTGAGTGATACCTCGCCGGTTTGCAGCAGACGGGTNNTGGAAGAATTGATCCAGGTGAGGCGCGCCTGGCGCCGACTGCCGTCTTCTTCGGTGAACTCGATCCAGGTTCCGGTCTCCAGCGCTGCAACTCTTCGAGCGTGCGCATCGTCAGTTGGCTGACATCCTCGAGGGGCCTCCATTGGATCGGCGAGCGTTACCTCCTCGAATTGCAGGGCGCCGCTCGCCATCAGTTCCATGAGCTCGCTGCCACTCAGTTGGCCCATGCCGTTGAAGGTGCCGCCACTGTCGGCGTGGACGTCGGGGCTGAGCCCAGGTGAACCGGCGCGCGATTCACGCACATCCGGCAGCGTGCGTTCCAGTGCAACCTCTGCTTGTTCGACGCTGAAGGGCTCCAGCG
>DBNU01000043.1 GCA_002299125.1 Proteobacteria bacterium UBA664 | reverse complement strand
CCGGCGCGATGGCGTATGCGGAGGCGGTGGGGGTGTATTTGGCGTTCGCGATTGACAAGTGCACTGACTACTGGAATTCGATCGCCACGTGGATGCCGCGGGGAACGGTTGGACACCTGTTTGCGCGACACGCAGTGCCAATGACGTGGGACTTTCCGGAGGCCAATCCGCTCTCTGAATTCCATTGCGCTTGGCACGAGGCGTTCGAGTGGGTAGCGAAGTCCATGGAGACGCTCCCTAGTCGCGTGCAAGGCGCTGGCCAGCAGGACGATGCGGCCGTGCAATCCATGTCGTCTGGCAAGGTCGTATCTACCGATCCGCCTTACTACGACAACATCGGCTACGCCGACCTGTCGGACTTCTTCTACGTCTGGCTGCGTCGCTCGCTGCGGCCGGTCTTCCCCGATCTCTTCGCCACGCTCGCCGTGCCAAAAGCCGAGGAACTGGTGGCCACGCCCTACCGTCACGGCAGCAAGGATAAGGCGGAAAGCTTCTTCCTCGATGGCATGACGCAGGCGATGCACCGCCTCGCCGAGCAGGCGCATCCGGCCTTCCCGGTCAGCATCTACTACGCCTTCAAGCAGGCGGAGAGCGACGACGAGAAGGGCACCGCCAGCACAGGGTGGGACACGTTCCTGGCCGCAGTCATCGAAGCCGGCTTCGCCATCAGTGGCACTTGGCCGATGCGCACCGAACGCGGCGCGCGCTCGATCGGTATCGGCACCAACGCCCTCGCCTCCAGCATCATCCTCGTCTGCCGCCAGCGCTCGCCCGAAGCCCCCACCGCCACCCGCCGCGAGTTCATCGCCGCGCTCAAGGCCGAGCTGCCCGCAGCACTCGCCCACCTGCAGCGCGGCAACATCGCGCCGGTGGACCTGGCGCAGGCGGCCATCGGCCCAGGCATGGCGGTCTATACCCGCTTTCGCCAAGTGCTCGACGCCGAGGGCAGGCCCGTCACCGTGCGCGAGGCGCTCGCACTCATCAACCAGACCCTCGACGAGGCGCTGGCCGGGCAGGGGGGCGACCTCGACCCCGACAGCCGCTGGGCGCTGACCTGGTTCGAGCAGCAGGGCTTTGCCGAGGGCGAGTACGACGTGGCCGAGCAGCTCAGCAAGTCCAAGAACACCAGTGTGGCCGGCATGGTCAAGGCCGGCATCCTCGAATCGAAGCGCGGCAAGGTGCGGCTGCTCCGCCCCCAGGATCTGCCCGCCGACTGGGACCCGGAAGAGGAGAAGAGAGGAAAGAGAAGTGAGAAAAGAGAAGGCGCTGCTCTCACTCCTCACTTCTCTCTACTCATTTCTCACTGGAAGATCGTCCACCACCTGATCCGCGTGCTCGAAAGCGGCGGCGAGAGCGCGGCGGCCGGACTCGTTGCCAAGCTCGGCGCCAAGGCCGAGATCGCCCGCGAGCTGGCCTACCACCTCTACACGCTGTGCGAGCGCAAGAAGCGCGCGGCCGAGGCGCTCGCCTACAATGGCCTCGTGCAGAGCTGGCCCGAGATCGTGCGGCTGGCCCGCGAAAGCGGCCGGCCAAAACCTAAGCAGGCGACACTGTTCCGGGAGAGAGAGGAGTAAGCCATGGCCATCACCAACCAGGAACGCGTCGGCAAGGCGATGGAACTGCTGCGCGCCGGGCTCGCGCCGTTCGTCGAGCGCGAGTTCAAGAGCCAGCACCAGGCGCAGGCTGCCGAGGCGGCGCGCCGCTACTTCGGCGACGACCGCACCGTCGGCAAGAAGCCGATTGCCGAGTGGGACGTGGCAGTACTGCTCAAGCTGATGTGGGAGGCGTGGAACGAGGTCTTCGGCAAGACCCTTGGCCGCGCCGAGCGCTCGCTGGTCTCGGAGCTGCGCGACTGCCGCAACAAGTGGGCGCACCAGGAACCGTTCTCGAGCAGGGATGCGGAACGGGCGCTCGACTCGATGTCGCGATTGTTGACCGCCATTTCAGCGCCGCAGGCGGATGACATCGACAAGATGATGTTTGAGTTGCGCCGGCTCACGATCGACGAGCAGGTGCGTAGCGAGAAGCGTAAAGCCGGCGGCTCGCTGATCGAGGCCGCCGCGAGCGGCACGCTCAAGCCCTGGCGCGAGATCGCAACACCGCACGCCGATGTGGCGAGCGGCCGCTACCAGCAGGCCGAGTTCGCGGCCGACCTCTGGCAGGTGCATCTGGGCGAAGGCTCGGACGAGTACAGACAGCCGCAGGAGTTCTTCCGCCGCACCTACCTCACCGAGAGCCTGAAGCGCCTGCTGGTGGGCGGCGTGCAGCGCCTCTCGGGCCAGGGCGGCGACCCGCCCCGCCGCGCCAGCGGCGATCCAGTCATCCAGCTCCAGACCAACTTTGGCGGCGGCAAGACCCACTCGATGCTGGCGCTCTACCACCTGTTCTCCGGGGCGAACCCGGGCGAGCTTTCGGGCGTGGACGCGGTGCTGGCCGAGGCGGGCGTGAAGAGTCTGCCCCGGGCGAAGTGCGTGGTGCTGGTGGGCAACAAAATCTCGCCCGGCAACCCGGTCACCAAGGCGGACGGCACGGTCGTGCGCACGCTCTGGGGCGAGCTGGCCTGGCAGCTCGGCGGCAGGAAGGCGTTTGCGCGCATCAAGGCCGACGACGAGAAGGCCACCAACCCCGGCGACGTGCTGCGCGAGCTGTTCAAGGAGCACGGGCCTTGCCTGATCCTGATCGACGAGTGGGTGGCCTACGCGCGCCAGCTCCACGACCAGAGCGATCTTCCGGGCGGCGGCTTCGAGACCCAGTTCACCTTCGCCCAGGCGCTGACCGAGTCGGCCAAGCTCGCCGGCAACTGCCTGCTGGTGATCTCGCTGCCGGCCTCCGACACCTCGGGCTCGCCGCATACGCAGGCCGACGACGCGGAAGTCGGCGGCATCCGCGGCCGCGAGGCGTTGGAGCGGCTGCGCAACGTGGTCGGGCGGGTGGAGTCGTCGTGGCGGCCGGCGACCGCCGAAGAGGGCTTCGAGATCGTGCGCCGGCGGCTGTTCGAGCCGCTGGCCGGGCCGGACGCCTACAAGCAGCGCGACGTGACCGCGCGCGCCTTCGCCGATCTGTATCACGCCCAGAGCGCCGAGTTCCCGCCGGAGTGCAAGGGCGGCGACTACGAAAAGCGCATCCAGGCCGCCTACCCGATCCACCCGGAGATCTTCGACCGGCTCTACACCGACTGGTCCACGCTGCTCAAGTTCCAGCGCACGCGCGGCGTGCTACGCCTGATGGCGGCGGTCATCCACAGCCTGTGGGAGAAGGGGGACAAAAACCCGCTGATCCTGCCGTCCACGGTGCCGATCGACGATCCGCGCGTGCAGTCGGAACTCACGCGCTACCTTTCGGACAACTGGGCGCCCATCATCGAGAAGGACGTGGACGGGCCGAGCTCGCTTCCGCTCAAGATCGATGCCGAGCAGCCCAACCTCGGCAAGCTCTCCGCGACGCGGCGGGTGGCGCGCACCATCTATCTTGGCTCCGCGCCCACGGCGGCCGCGGCGCACCGAGGGCTGGAAGACCGGCGCGTCAAGCTCGGCTGCGTGATGCCGGGCGAGTCGCCTGCGGTGTTCGGCGATGCGCTGCGGCGGCTGGCGGCGGCGGCGACCTATCTCTACCAGGACGGGCCGCGCTTCTGGTACGCCACCCAGCCGACAGTCACCAAACTCGCCGAGGACCGCGCCGAGCAGCTCAAGCGCGACCTCGACAAGGTGGTGCAGGAGCTGGACCAGCGGCTGCGCGCCGATCTGCGCAAGAGCGGTGACTTCTCGCGCATCCACCCGCTGCCGCGCTCGGGTGCGGACGTACCCGACGATCTCGAGGCGCGTCTCGTGGTGCTGCCCGCGGATCATCCGCACACGAAGGAGGCCGGCAGCGCGGCCGAGACGGCGGCGCGGGCGATCTTGGAGTCGCGGGGCAACACGCCGCGCCTCTACCGCAACACGCTGGTCTTCCTTGCCGCGGACAAGGTGCGCCTGCAGGACCTCGACGAGGCGGTGCGCCGCTTCCTGGCGTGGCAGTCGATCCTGGGTGAGACGGAAGTGCTCAACCTCGATCCGCACCAGGTGCGCCAGGCCGAGACGCAGAAGCAGGCCGCCGACGGCGCAGTGACGGCGCGCCTGCCCGAGACCTACCAGTGGTTGTTGGCGCCGGAGCAGGCCAACCCGCAGGCGGCGATCACCTGGCAGGCGGTGCGGCTTTCTGGGGCCGAGGCACTCGCGGTGCGCGCGAGCAGGAAGCTGCGCAGCGACG
>DBNU01000039.1 GCA_002299125.1 Proteobacteria bacterium UBA664 | reverse complement strand
GCGAAGCTGTCAGAGAGACCGCCATTGCCCCAGTGGTACACCGTGACCTTGTCGGCCGCGATGCACACGGCACGCCTGCCGGCGAACTCAAACGCGGACGCGAGAGATGAGATCATAGATGGGTCCGAGTACGGCAAGCATCACCCAGCCGAGCAGACCGCCGAGGATCAATGTCATTGCGGGGCCGATCATGGTCTGCAACCGCTCGATCGACTCACGCACCTCACGCGTATAGAAGTAGGTCACGTTGCCGAGGGCGCGTTCGAGTTCTCCCGTGCCCTCACCTACCCGCAACATCCGCAAGACCAGGGGCGGAAACAACCGCGTGGCCTCGAAGGCGGCACTGATGCTGCTGCCCTCGCCGATGAGCCGCGCTGCCTCCAGAACCGCCTGCTGGATGGCCCGGTTGCCGGCGGTATCGGCGCACAGCCGCATGGACTCCAGCACCGGTATGCCGCTGCCATACATGATGGCAAGAAAATTCACGAAGCGCGTGAGAATGATCCGCTGCAGGATGGGCCCCAAGACCGGTACGCGAAGCAGTAATCGATCAAATTGCAGGGCGGCTCTCGGATCGCTCTTCACCAGCACCGTCAGGCCCGCCACCACCAGCACGGGCAGCCCCAGGACCACGTACCAATACTGACCAACGAAGCCAGAAACCGTGATGAGGATCTGCGTGTGCAGCGGGAGTTCTTCACCCATGGCCTGCACGAACTTCAGCAGTTCCGGCACCAGATAGGCCATGAGGAAGATCAGCACACCCGTGAGCGTCACGGCCATGAAGGCGGGATACATGAACAACCGCTGCATGAAGGCCTCTTGCTCATCCTGCCACTTGAGGCTCTCCACGACGTGAGCAAGCACACGCGGCAACTGGCCGCTCTGTTCGCCCACCCGGATGAGGTTGACGAAGACCGACGAAAACACCACCGGGTAGTCGCTCATGGCAGCAGACAGCGTGCGACCACCTTCGATGGCCTCGATGAGGCTCGAGGTCACATCGCGCAGGCGCGGGCTGGAGGTGCTGTCACGGAGATCCGCCAGACCCTCCAGCATGGGAACGCCCGCAGATAGCAACTGCTCCAAATGCAGGCAGAAGGTGATGAGATCAACCCGCTTCACCCCGCGACGGTTGTCCTTGCGGGTGCGCCCGCGCATCTCCTGGAAGTTGACGAGGTCGAGCCCCATGCGCGAAAGGCGCACCTCGAGGTCGGCCGCATTCATCGCATCGAGCGTGCCCTGGAGCGTACGCCCCTGCTCGTTCATGGCCTTGTAGCGGAAGGCCTGCATGGAGGGATCCCGGTTCAGCTCACGCGGTCGGTGAGATCCACCACGCGCGAGAGTTCATCGAGACTCGTCTCTCCGCGCAGGATCTGGGTCACGCCGGCATCGGCCAGACTGCGAAAACCTTTGTGCTTCGCCGCTTCGGTCAACTCCCGGCGACCGACCGAGCGCACCAGCAGATCGTCGAGATCACGGTCGAACTTCAGCAGCTCGAGGATCGCCATTCGGCCTTGGTAGCCGAGCCCATCGCAGTACACACAACCGTTGGCCCGATAGATGGGCGGTGCATCGATCCCGTCGACAAGGCCGAGCAGGTGGCGCTCTACCTGACCTGGTTCGTAGGCAATCTTGCACTGTTGGCAAAGCCGCCGCACCAGACGCTGGGCGATGATGCCGATGATGTTACCCGCCATGATCTCCGACCGGATCCCGATATCGAGCAGCCGCGGAATCGCCCCGAGTGCCGAGTTGGTGTGCAGGGTGGAAAACACCTGATGCCCGGTCATCGCGGCCCGGAAGGCCATGGTGGCCGTGTCGAAGTCGCGGATCTCACCCACCAGGATGATGTCCGGGTCCTGCCGCAGCAGGGCACGGACGCCGCTGGCGAAGTCGAGGCGCACGGCGTCATTCACCGAGGTCTGCCTCACGCTTGCCATCGGGTACTCCACCGGATCCTCGAGCGTCATGATGTTGACCGACTCGTCGTTCAGGTAGTTCAGGATCGAGTAGAGCGTGGTGGTCTTGCCGCTACCGGTTGGGCCCGTGACGAGCAGGATGCCCTCCGGGCGCGCCACCATCAGCTTCAGGGTGGCGACGAGGTCCTCTTCCAGTCCGAGACCTTCAAGGGGCACGAGACCCTTCTGGCGATCGAGGATGCGCAGCACGATGTTCTCGCCGTGCACCGTCGGGATGGTCGCAACGCGGAAATCGATGGGGCGCCCCGAGAGGGTCAGCGAGATGCGGCCATCCTGTGGTGCGCGCGTCTCGGCGATATCCATGCCGGACATCACTTTCACGCGCACCGCGATACTCGACCAGAAATTGCGATGGAGGCTGCGCACCTGACGCAGCACGCCATCGATGCGATAGCGGAAGCGCAGGAAGCCTTCCTCAGGTTCGAGGTGGATATCCGAGGCCCCGCGCTTGACGGCATCGGACAAGAGCGCGTTCACCAGCCGCACCACCGGCTGGCTGTACTCATCGGCATCCGCGTCGATCGAGGCGTAATCGAGTTCGCCGGTCTCCATTTCGAGAAGGATGCCGTCCACCGACAGTTCCACGCCGTAGAACTGATCGATGGATTTCTCGATCTCGGCCTCACCGGCCAGCAGCGGCACGACCTCGATGTTGCCGCCCAGACTGGCCGCCACCTGATCAAGCGCAACGACATTGAAGACATCCGCCATCGCGACGGTCAGCCGCGAGTTCAAGGGCTCGAAGATGAGTGGCAGCAGCTTGTAACGGCGGGCGATGTCCTTGGGGACACGCCGGATGGCCTCGGCATCGACGACCGTGCGGGAGAGGTCCACCGAGCGCTGACCGAGCGCACCACCCACGACGTCCCGGATCACACTCTCGGTAGCAAATCCCAGGCGCACGACGATCTTGCCCAGGTGCTCGCGGCGGCGCTTCTGCTCGGTCAGGGCGATACGCAACTGGTCGGGGGAGACCACCCCATGCTGTACGAGCAGATCGCCGATGCGCGTGTGGTGTCGGTTCGGGGTCACGACTTGCCGACCGACCGCAGCCCGCGTAGTCGGGCCTCGACGTCTGCGCGGTTGAAGGAATAACGGCGCCCGGATGGAGCCGCATTCGTCAGTGCGCGCTGGTAGTACTCGGCTGCGGCACGGGTCTGGCCGAGCTGATCAAGTGCAACCGCAAGGTTGAAGGCGTAGTCAGGGTTGTCGACCTCGAGACGCCAGGCATCGAAGTAGGCGGCCTGCGCGTCGGCCCAGCGCTGCATGCGTGCGTGGTGATTGCCGAGGGCGAAATGCAGATGGGCTGCCGCAGGCTCCTCATCGAGCAGCAACTCCAGGTTGGCCGCATCCAGACCGGGACCGTCACCACCTTGCAGCAGGTGCAACCCGGCACTGGCGACGCTGTCACGCGGATCGAGCTCGAGCACCCTTTCATACAGTTGCACCGCCTTGCGCGCCTGGCCCCGGGCCACGGCGACGCCAGCCAGACCCAGGAGTGCATCACGCTCGGTCGGGCGGCTCGCCAGGACTTCCCGATAGGCGCTCTCGGCCACAGCAAGATCGCCACGTCGCCACGCCGCATAGGCATCCATCAGCCCTGGTGCGATGCTGGCCTTTGCTGGCGAGCGCGTGATGCGCACGGCCGTGGCAATCGGCAGCCCCTCGGCAGACACCAGCGGTGGTGCCGCCGCGACCAGTGCCTCAGTGGCAGCAATTGGCGCGGCAGGCGATGGTGCTGGTGTGCCGGGCGCGGTTGCCGCGGTAGGCAGCGGTGACGGTGGCGGCGCGGGCGGTGACGGTGCCACGGCAACCGGCGCCGGCTGCGGACTCGGTGTTGCCACGGCCTGGGGCGGCGCGACAGCGGCAAGGCGAGGCTGACCATCTATCGGTGGCAGAGTCGTGACGGGAGCGGCGGCGTCCGTCACGGTTGCCGCTGCAATCCCGGTCTGGCCTGGTTGCGCCAGAGATGGATCCGCCAGAGGGGGGGCGGTGCCGGTCTCGGCGCCCGCTGCGAGACTTACGCCGGAGTCGGGCACTGCGGGCACTGCGGGCGCTGTGGAAGCCGCTGCCGAGACCACCGCCTCTCCATCCGCCTGGGGCGCAACCACGGGCGGCAGTTCACGCGCAGGCACGGGCGGAGCCGGGCGTTCGACCCCGGCGGCCACCTGTGCCGCCATGGGCAGATAGGGGGGCGGGGACAGGGTCCGCGCGTGGTAGTAGAAACCCACGGCACCCAGTGCAGCGGCCACCAGGAAAAGACCCACGATCAACAATGAATAGAGCTGAGTGGAGGTCTTTCGGTGTACCGCGCTGAGCACAGCCTGCGCCGTGACCCGCTGCGACCGCCCGGACCGATGGTCGACCACCTGCGGCGCGACATCGAGCGAATCCGCTCGTGTCGGGCTGGTGACTCCGCCGCTCTCGCGCTGCAACGTGGGGGCGGTACCGTCTCCGCTGGCTGCCTGACCTGCCTCCATGGACTGCGAGGCGTCGAAGAATTCATGCAGGGCGCCCTTGAGGACTCGCTCCGAGGGTAAGGTTGCGTCGGCACTGGGCTCGCGCGGCCGATGTGATTCCCGCGTCACCTCGGGATCATGCTGCCCGCCGCTCATATCGCCGAGGCCAAGTGCAGCCAGAGCACGCTCGATGGTGGTACTGCCCGGTTGCACCGGATCGGGGGAATCGAGGTCCTCGAGCCCGCCCCCCGGACCGAGGCCCCCGCGTTGTGGCCGGACGTTCTTCTCGGGCAGTGGTTCCAGGCTAAAGGTTGCCGGGGCAGGTGATGGCGGCGAGAGTGACAGTTCGGGCAGGGCTTGTGTGGCCGCGCCAATGTCACCAGCCGGTAGCGATTCGGCTGTCTGCCCCCCCGACACGGACGCAGGGGATTGCCGGGCAGCATCCTCGGCACTCGTCGCTGCGCCACCGGATGCAACGGCGGGCTGTTCGGCCCGCTCTGCGGCCCGCCGCTTGTCCTCCTCGGCGCGCCGCAGCGCATCCATCAACAGACTCACGGTCGTTCCCCAGCTCCCAAGGCAACCGCCGGCGATACGACGCTGCCTGCCTCGGCACGCCCGCGTGACAACGGCGGCGCGAGGTCGTTATCGAAGGGGCGATCCTCGAGGTGGTGGCGCTGCGGTGCGAGATCGCGCTCGATATCCGGGTTCCGGATCACGGTGGGGCGCAGGAAGATCACGAGTTCGGACTTCGTGGCGCGGTTGTTGCGCTGCTTGAAGAGTTCACCCACGCCGGGCAGGTCTGCGAGCCAGGGCACACCCCGCGTGTCGACGGCATTGCGATCCTGCATCAGCCCACCCAGCACGGCGGTCTGACCGCTGCCGACCTTGAGCAGAGACTCCATCTCGCGGGTGCGGATCACGGGAATTGCATTGATGACGTTCGCCTGCGCGAGTGCGGGGTTCGGGTCGTTCACCGCGCCAGCGATGCTGGAAATGGACGGGCGCACGTTCATGATGACGTTAGCGTTTGCATGAATACCCGGCGTGACCGTCATGACGAAGCCTACCGGGACCGTGCGCGCGGTGGTGGTGAAGGTGGTCAGCGCCACACCGACCTGACTGACCGTGGTGTCGGCATCCACGGCGAAGTAGACCTGATTCTCGACCACCTTCAGCACGGCGGTCTGGTTGTTGAGCACCATGATCTTCGGACTCGACAGCACCTGCACGTTGCCGAACTCCTGCAGCAACTGCAGCGTGGCATCCACGTCGCCAATGGCGGTGTCGCGCCCCGTGTAGCGGGCGATGAAGGCGCTGGGCTCGGCCCGCAGCGGGTCGTCCCCCAGCACCGCCCCTCCAATCAGCCGTTGCGTGACGGTAAGGCCTGTGGTGGCCGCCACCCGGCCCCAGTCGATGCCCGCACGGTAGCGGTCCGTGAGCGTCACTTCGACCACGGTCGCCTCGATGAGCACCTGCCGTTGCGCGCTGGTGGTGACCGCATCCACCAGGGCCTGAATCTCCCGATGCTGACGCGAATCCGCGCGCACCGTGAGCACGCCCGTCTCCGGGTTGGCGATCACATTCTTGTACGTGGGCATGATGCCGGGTTGCGGCGCGATCACGACCAGCTCGCCGACGATCGCCGCCACATTGTTCGCAAGCGTTTGCCAGAAACGCTGATTGCTGAGTGAGGTGATGCGGGTGCGCGAGTTGTTGAGGTTGCCGCCACCACCGCCGCCACCACCGGCACCTCCTCCCCCACCACCGCCGCCACCACCACCGGCCTGTTGCAGCGCATCCCCGGCACCGGCGGTATCGATTTCCGTTTGCACATTCACCGTATTTTCGACATCACGCGAGAGATTCACGTAATCCACGGTGTAACGACGGAAGAAGGGTTCGTCGGGCATCACCGCAATCGTGCCGGCACGATCCGCGTAGCGCACCGATACCTGCTCAGCTATCCGCGAGAGGATCTGCGGGAGGGTCTGATCGACCGCGTTCAAGGTGACGATGCCCTTGATGCCCGGGTGCACGTCCACATTCACCGCGGCATCGCGCGCCAGGGCGAAGAGCAGTTCGCGCACATCGACCTCGTTGACCACCACCGTGTAGCGTTCCTGGGGCGCGGTAGGTTCCGGTACCGGCACAATCGGGAGGCGCTCGACGACCTGCGGAATCGCCGCTTCGGGCTCCGTTGCCGCGTCGCGCGGCTCAGCCCGAAGGTGTGCCTTGGAGGGTTCAAGCGGTCTGGGCACCAGTTCGGCGCAGCCACCGAGGCACAGACAAGCCGTGCCCAAGGCGGTCAAGGGCCATAACCGCCCTTGGCGACCACCCCGGGAATCGAAATCAAAATCTAGCTTGGCCAAGTGGTTGCGCTCTTTAACTGATACTCCGGATTACGAGTCTAGCGGCTCGCACCCCTCGCGCCTAGGGAATCTACCGAAGCTGGAACCGACGCAGCGCCTGCTCTTCAGCCAACTGCTGCGCAACTGCCTCGCCACGGCGCACCCCCCGGACTGCGTGAGTGACTCCCACCCAGCCGGGGCGATCCCGCGTTGACCGCTCACGACGACCAAAGAAAGCCTAATCCAGCCTCGGTGTGAAACCATCGGCCGTCGCGCCCGAATTGTGATGACGTTCCGATGACGCATCCGTCATCACGGGATCGCCATCACGCCAGGTCACCCCCCCCCCGCCGGCCCATCCGAGCTAGTCCCTCGACCCTCTGGGCCAGCCAGGGTGGGGCTTGCATCCAATCAGGGCAGCGGCTGCATGCGGCGGGAGAGTGACTCCACGTAAGCGGCTTGTCGGAGCGGCAGGATGGGATCCGCCGACGGCTCGATGCCCGCTGGCAGGGCCAGGGGATTGAACATGATGGCATCGCACTCCTGCCCCGTGGCTGCGGTAACGGTCAGCTTCCCGACGTGCACCCGGCGCCGCTCTGCAGGCCACAGCAAGGTCGGGTCGTCGAGAACATCGCCCACCTCAGCGACACGCACATGCACTTCGAAGGACACCGGGCCGCCAGCCAACCGCGACTCCAGATCACTTGCCAGGAAATCGGTGGGCAACCCGGCCAGTGCCTCCTCCGCCAGGCCAACCACACCGTCCACCGGCTCGATCTCCCAGCGTCCATGAACTGTCTCACCCGCAGCGTTCACGAAGCGAAAGGCATGCACACCGAAATAGGGCGAGGTGAGGTAACTCGCCGGCAGCGGATTGGCCTTCAGCCACGCCGACTGCCGCAGGGTCTCCGGATTGGCCTTGCCAAAGGCCTCTACCTTGGCTGAATCCGGCTTACCCGTGGCCGGATCGACGGCACGCACCCGCAGGAACTCGAACGTCTGCTCCGGGGTGCGGGCAAAGAACACGGGTGCAGAAACCGTCACCAGATCCATCAGCTCGTCGTCGGGCAGCGCGAAGCGCATGGCCATACCCCGCACGGCGCGTGTCCCGTCCGCGACCGCCGGATTTCCACCCCCGATGGAATAGCGGAACGTCACGGGCTTCGAGCCACCCGCGAACAGTGCTGTCTTCGACAACGAGCGAGCCGTCTGGGTCGCTGTGAACTGCCCCGTGGCGCAGACACCTTTCGCATGCGAGGCACGCTTACCCGCGTGCTGCCCAAAAACGCCGTTCAATGCATCGACCAGATCCTTGCCTGACACATCGGCGCGTGCCGGCAGGGCCGCAGCCAGGGTGGTCAACACAAGCGTGACGCCGAATCCGGCCAGTGAGCGCATGATCACATCCTCCTCGGTCAATTGAAGGGCTGGGCGCTGCGGCGGCCGTGGCGAGCGCCCCCGCGAGACGGAAGTGAGCACTTACCGTAGAGCAAGGATAGTCGGCGCCGTGGCCACCCCGTCATCCCTGCACACCACCCCGTCATCCCCGCACACCACACCGTCATCCCCGCGCAGGCGGGGATCCAGCTCTTACTCGACGACTACGCGACGACACTGGATCCCCGCCTGCGCGGGGATGACGTTAACAACCCGCAGCCGCAGGGCGACAAAGGCTCTGAATCACGCCTGCACGGGGAGCACGGCTTGAGGTCTCACCTCATACGCCAGGTGTCTGGAACAACCTGAAGTGAAAGACCGCCAGCCAGACGAGGAGGCCAAGACTGACGACCAGGACGGCAGCGGCCACGAGCCAGGGCCAATTTCCGGCCGTGCGCCCCGGATAACCGCAGTCACGCGCGGCCTGCTGAACATGCCGCCCCTCCACGCGCGGGGAACCGCTCGCAAAGGCGGCAAGCAGGGACTTGTCGGCGAGCACGTTGACTCGACGTAGCAGCCCTCCGGAATGCTGGGCCAGGGCGCGGCAGGCTGCGGGGCTGAATAGTTCACCCACCCGATGACCGCAGGCACGTAGGCGGGCGAGGAGGTAATCGCGCACCTGCACGCGGTCCAGCGGTGCCAACTCGAAGCTGTAGGTGATGCGCTCACGCAGTTGGCGCAGGTCGTGGCGGGCGAGCGTTGCATCCAGCTCGGGCTGACCGAAGAGCACGATCTGCAGCAGCTTGTCGTGCGAAGTCTCGAGATTCGAGAGTAGTCGGAGTTCCTCGAGGGTCGCCGGCGGCATGCCCTGAGCCTCCTCCACGAAGAGCACCACGCGGCGATTCTCGGCGTGCCGTGCCAGCAGATAGCGCTGCAGGGCGTGGATGACCTCCAGTCGATGCGTGGGTGTCGACAGTTCCAACCCCAGCTCGAAGGCCACGGCCCGCGGCACCTCCTCCGGTGCGAGCGACGGGTTGGCCAGGTAGACCACGTCCACCGTGTCTGGCAGCTCCCGCTCGAGCATCCGGCAGAGCATGGTCTTGCCACTGCCGACCTCGCCCGTGACCTTCACGATCCCCTCGCCATTGGAGACGGCGTAAAGCAGCGCCTGCAACACGGCGCCACGATCCGCACCCGGGAAGAAGAGGGCAGGGTCCGGCGTGATGCGGAAGGGGGGAGAGTTCAGTCCGAAGTGGGCAAGATACATGGCTGGCGCTGTAGCTCCTTCGGTGCCTGCCGGCGTCAGTCGCCCTGACGCGGCAGGGCCCCGTGGCGTTCGAGGCGACTGTACAGCGTCGTGCGGTGCAGGCCGAGCAGGCGTGCGGCGCGAGAGAGATTCCCCTCGGCCATCTGCAGTGCGGTCTCCAGATAGGCCCGCTCCACGGCGCGCAGTCGCAGATCGAGGTCGAAGCCCTCACCGCCAAGCTCCGCCCGCGGGTCGAATGCCGCGCCCGAATCAGCCGTCGATACGGGCGATCGGTCGGACAGCGCCGTCATGGGCTCGTTGAGCCCGAGGGCCGACTCAAGCTCGGCTACCCCCACGCTCGTATGGGCATGATGGGTGGCCAGCCGCACCACCAGATTGCGTAGTTCGCGGACGTTGCCGGGGAAGGCGTGCTGCAGCAGACGAGCGCGCGCCGCCTCGTCCAGCAGGAAGCCGGGCAGACGGTCGCGCCAGCAACTGCGAAACCACTCGAAAAGCAGGAGGATGTCGTCACCGCGTTCACGCAGCGGCGGCAGCGCGAGGGTCAGCACCGAGATGCGGTGGTAGAGGTCCTCGCGGAAGCGACCCGCGCGCACCTCGCATGCGAGGTCGCGGTTGGTGGCGGCCACGATGCGCGCGTCAGTCTGTCGGGGCGTGGTTTCGCCCAGACGGAAGTACTCGCCACTCTCCAGCACCCGCAGGAGCTTCGCCTGCAGATCCACCGGTAGCTCGCCCAACTCATCGAGCAGCAGGGTACCCCGCGCGGCTGCCGCGAGCAGACCCTCACCTGCGGAGACCGCACCGGTGAAGGCCCCACGCACGTGACCGAATAGCTGGGCCTCGATGAGCTGCGGGGCGAGCGCTGCACAATTGATGGCGAGAAAGGGGCCCGCACGCCGTGGCCCTTCCGTGTGCAGGGCGCGTGCGACCAGTTCCTTGCCGGTACCGGATTCGCCGGTGATGAGGACCGGGAAGCCGGCGGTCGCGGTGCGTTGCAAGCGGGCGCGCAGATCCCGCATGACCGGAGAATCGCCGATGAGCCCGTCGGTCGTGCCCTGCGCCTCGGCGGCGTTGGCCTCGAGACGCAGGATCCCGCACTGCAAAGCGAGGCGCTCCCGAAGCGCGCTGACCCCCACTGGCTTCGCCAGGAAATCCACCGCGCCACAGGCGTAGGCCAGAGATAGTGTGCGGTCCGGCTGCTGGCCGGTCAGCACCAGCACGCGCATGCGCGGATTGCGATCAATCAGGTCTTCGATCAGCGCCAACCCCTCGCGGGGCGCATGTGGATCGGGCGGCAGGCCGAGGTCGATCAGCGCGAGCAGCGGTGGCTCCGCTGCGGACTCCAGCTGCGCCAAAGCTTCGGCGCGGCTGCCGGCCTCCAGCACCGCCCAGTCCTCCTCCAGGGCGAAGGCCAGGGAGGAGCGGATGAGTGCGTCGTCGTCGACCAGCAGGAGCCGCGGCAACCCGCTGGATGCGTCCATCGCGGCTGGGGAACCGCTCAGGTGGACCCTGCCACTGCGGCCTGTTCTTGCGGCACCACCCCAAGGTTGCGCAGGATGGCCGCCGAGGCCTCGTACTGGTTCATGGTGTAGAAGTGCAAACCGGGCGCACCACCGTCGAGCAGTCGCCGGCACAGCTCGGTGGTGACCTCCACGCCGAAGGTGCGAATGGCCTCGCGGTCGTCACCGAAATCACGCAGTCGATGCACGATCCAGCGTGGGATGTCGGCACCGCAGGCCTCCGAGAAGCGCATCAACTGGGTGTAGTTGATGATCGGCATCACGCCGGGGACGATGGGGATGGAGATGCCGATGCGACCGGCCTCCTCCACGAAGCGGAAATAGGCCTCGGGGTTGTAGAAGTACTGGGTGATCGCGCCGCTCGCACCCGCCACCACCTTGCGGCGGAAGTTCTCGAGGTCCTGGCGCGCACTCTGCGCCTGCGGATGTACCTCGGGATAGGCAGCGACCTCGATGTGGAAGTGATCGCCCGTCTCCTTGCGCACGAACTCCACGAGTTCATTGGCATAGCGCAGCTCGCCCCAGCCGACCGAGCCCGAGGGCAGATCGCCGCGCAGGGCCACGAGGTGCCGAATGCCGGCCTCACGGTAGCCGCTCACGATGCTGCGGATATCCTCGAGCGGGATGCCGATGCAGGAGATGTGGGGCACACCGGGCAGGCCGGTCTGGCGCCTGATCTCGTGCACCGTCTCCGCCGTGCGATCACGGGTGCTGCCACCGGCGCCGAAGGTGACGGAGAAGTATTCGGGTGACAGACGCGCCAGGCGATCACGCGTGGTCTGCAGCTTGCCCACGGCCTCGGGGGAGCGCGGCGGGAAGAATTCGAAGCTGAACGGAAAGGACATGCTGCGATCCTCGGACTGTCGGAGGTTCGATCCCAACGCGAGCGGGGCGACGACATCGGCCG
Organism: Proteobacteria bacterium UBA664; assembly: GCA_002299125.1. Taxonomy (GTDB): domain Bacteria; phylum Pseudomonadota; class Gammaproteobacteria; order UBA7966; family UBA7966; genus UBA7966. Next base: position 2,001 of record DBNU01000039.1, on the reverse strand, counting down.
GCGATCTCCTGCCGGAGCGACCCGTGGGGCCACTCCGGCAGGAGGGTCATGTCACGAGGTCTGAAACAGCCCGACCGCGCAACCAGCGCCGCCCCGAGCCCCGCTCGGGCGCTGCGACATCAGTAGCGATAATGCTCCGGCTTGTACGGGCCGTGCTTCTCGACCCCGATGTAGCGCGCCTGCACGTCGCTGAGCTCCGTGAGCTCGGCGTTCAGCGTGGCGAGCTGCAGGCGGGCGACGTGTTCGTCGAGATGCTTGGGCAGCGTGTACACACCGACCGGGTATTTGTCCGGATTGGAGAACAGCTCGATCTGGGCCAGGGTCTGGTTGGCGAAAGAGGAGCTCATCACATAGCTCGGATGGCCGGTACCGCAACCCAGATTCACCAGTCGCCCCTTGGCGAGCAGGATGATGCGCTTGCCATCCGGGAAGATCACGTGATCGACCTGCGGCTTGATCTCCTCCCAGCGATACTTCTCGAGGCCGGCAACATCGATCTCGTTATCGAAGTGGCCGATGTTGCAGACGATGGCCTCGTTCTTCATCTTCGCCATGTGATCGTGGGTGATCACGTGGAAGTTGCCGGTGGCGGTCACGAAGATGTCGGCCTTGTCGCAGGCGTAATCCATGGTCACGACGCGGTAGCCTTCCATCGCCGCCTGCAGGGCGCAGATCGGATCGATCTCCGTCACCCACACCTGCGCGGACAGCGCCCGCAGGGCCTGGGCCGAGCCCTTGCCCACGTCGCCATAACCGGCCACCACCGCAACCTTGCCGGCGATCATCACGTCGGTGGCGCGCTTGATGCCGTCGACGAGGGATTCACGACAACCGTAGAGGTTGTCGAACTTGCTCTTGGTGACGGAATCGTTGACGTTGATGGCCGGGAAGTGCAGCCGACCCTCACGTGCCATCTGGTAGAGACGCGCCACGCCGGTGGTGGTCTCCTCGGTCACGCCCTTGATGTGGGCCAGACGGGTGGAATACCAGTGCGGGCTCTGGCTCAGCTTGTGACGGATGGAGGCGAAGAGCGCGGTCTCTTCCTCGCTGGTGGGATTGGTGAGCAGCGAGGCGTCAGTCTCGGCGCGCGACCCCAGGTGCAGCAGCAGCGTGGCGTCACCGCCATCATCCAGGATCATGTTCGAGAAGCCGCCGTCGGCCCACTCGAAGATCCGGTGCGTGAACTCCCAGTACTCCTCCAGCGACTCGCCCTTGTAGGCGAATACCGGCGTACCACCGGCGGCAATCGCCGCAGCCGCGTGGTCCTGGGTGGAGAAGATGTTGCACGAGGCCCAGCGCACCTGCGCACCGAGTGCCTCGAGGGTCTCGATGAGCACGGCCGTCTGGATGGTCATGTGCAGGGAGCCGGTGATGCGCGCGCCCCGCAGCGGCTGACGCGCTGCGTACTCGGCCCGGATGGACATCAGGCCGGGCATCTCGTGCTCGGCAATGGCGATCTCGCGCCGGCCCCAATCGGCCAGGCTCAGGTCCGCCACGTGGAAATCCGGGGTAGTTCTCTGTTCGACAACGGCGCTCATCTCGCGCCCTCCTTGGTCATGGTGACATGGGAAGTGGGCGAGCGCCGTTGCAGGAGCCCCCAGCACTGCGAGTGCGCCAGGGGCTGGGCCGAGCCTGGCATCGCTGGGCGATGCTGCAACGCTCCTCGACCGCTGGCCGCCGAAGGTAGACGGTGGGGGGGCGAGGGTCAAGGTGCTGGTGACTGGCGCACATTCCACAGGCGGCACCCACCAGTGGGAGGCGAACGCCAAGCGATCCCGCGAGACCACTGCCCGCATCACCCTTGCCCGCGGTTCAGGGGCAACACGCGTACGCGCGTGCGATAAGGATCGATCGTGAGCAGCGCGCCACCAGCAAGTTCAGCGGCCATCTGGCGCAACGCCTCGATGACCGGCGCGCCAATCACGGCGGGGTTGGCATTTTCGGTGCGAATTTGCGCCACGCTGGGACTTCTTCCCTGCGTAGCGGGCAAAATTGCACTGA
>DBNU01000040.1:8982-16234 GCA_002299125.1 Proteobacteria bacterium UBA664 | reverse complement strand
CGCGAGAGGATCTGCGGGAGGGTCTGATCGACCGCGTTCAAGGTGACGATGCCCTTGATGCCCGGGTGCACGTCCACATTCACCGCAGCATCGCGCGCGAGGGCGAAGAGCAGTTCGCGCACATCGACCTCGTGGACCACCACCGTGTAGCGTTCCTGCGGTGTGGTGGGCTCCGGTACCGGCACGAGCGGAAGGCGCTCGACCACCTGCGGAATCGCCGCCTCCGGCACCGCCGCCGCATCGCGCGGCTCGGCCCGCAGGTGCGCCTTGGAGGGCTCGATCGGCCTGGGCACGAGTTCGGCGCAGCCGCAAAGGCACAGACAAGCCATGCCCAAGGCGGACAAGGGCCATGACCGCCCTTGTTGACCACCCCGGGAATCGAACTCAAAAGCTTGTTTGACCAAGTGGTTGCGCTCTTTAACTGAGATTCTGGATCACGAGTCTAGCGGCTCGCCACCCGCGCGCCTAGGGAATCTACCGAAGCCGGAACCGACGCAGCGGCCGCTCCACGGCCAGCCGCCGCACGGTTATCGCACCACGGCGCACGCCCCCCCGGACTGCGCGGGTGGCGTTCACCCTGCCGGGGCGGCCCCGCGTTCGCCGATCGCGACGGCCAACGCAAGCCTAATCCAGCCCCAATGTGAAACCATCGGCCGCGGCACCCGAAATGTGACGGCGTTCCGTTGACGCATCCGTCATCCCGGGATCGCCATCGGGACAGGTCGTCCCTCCTACGCCCCGCGGGCCCACCCGGGCCGGTCTCTCGAGCGCGCCGCCCCCCGAACCTCAGGGCCCCGGCGCGGCTTGCATCGAATCAGGGCAGCGGCTGCATGCGGCGGGAGAGAGACTCCACGTAAGACGGCAGCCGAAGGGGCAGGATGGGGTCCGCCGACGGCTCGATGCCCGCGGGCAGTGCCAGCGGATTGAACATGATGGCGTCGCACTCCTGCCCCGTGGCTGCGGTGACGGTCAGCTTCCCGACGTGCACCCGGCGCCGCTCCGCCGGCCACAGCGCGGTCGGATCATCGAGTGGATCTCCCGCCTCGGCAACGCGCACATGCAGCTCGAAAGACACGGGGCCGCCAGCCAGCCGCGACTCGAGGTCACTTGCCAGGAAGTCGTTGGGCAGCCCGGCCAGTGCTTCCTCCGACAGGCCCACCACACCGTCCACTGGCTCAATCTCCCAGCGTCCATGAACCGCTTCGCCAGCGGCGTTCACGAAGCGGAAGGCATGCACACCGAAGTAAGGCGAGGTGAGGTAGCTCGCCGGCAGCGGGTTGGCCTTCAGCCACGCGGACTGTCGCAGGGTTTCCGGATTGGCCTTGCCAAAGGCCTCCACCTTGGCTGGATCCGGCTTACCCGTGGCCGGATCGACGGCACGCACCCGCAGGAATTCGAGCGTCTGCTCCGGGGTGCGGGCAAAGAATACCGGCGCGGAGACCGTCACCAGATCCATCAGTTCGTCGTCGGGCAACACGAAGCGCACGGCCATGCCTCGCACGGCGCGTGTCCCGTCCGCGACCGCCGGATTCCCACCCCCGATGGAATAGCGCAGCGTCACCGGCTTCGAACCTCCGGTGAACAGCGCCGTCGCCGACAGCGAACGTGCCGTCTGGGTCGCAGTGAACTGCCCCATGGCACAGACACCCTTCGCATGCGAGGCGCGCTTGCCGGCGTGCTGCCCGAAGACACCGTTCAGGGCATCGACCAGATCCTTGCCCGACACATCGGCCAGTGCCGACGAGGCTGCGGCCAGAGTGGTCAACACAAGCGTGACGCCGAATCCTGCCGGTGAACGCATGGTCACAACCTCCTTGATCAACTGAAGGGCTGGGCGCGGCGGCGGCCTTGGTGGGTGCCCCCGAGAGCCGGAAGTGGGCACTTACCGCGCCCGGCTGCAAGCATAGTCGGCGCGGTGACCACACCGTCATCCCCGCGCAGGCGGGGATCCAGTCCTTCCGCAGCGACGGCGCAACGACGCTGGATTCCCGCCGCAGCCTGCCCCCGAGTGCCCTTGTCGGGGGCGGGAATGACGATGAGCCATCACCTTCGTACGCACCACGCCGTGATCCCCGCGCAGGCGGGGATCACGGTTTGAGGTTTCATCTCAGGCACCAGGCGTCCGGAACAGCCCAAAGTGGAATACCGCCAGCCAGATGAGGAGGCCGAGACTGACGGCCAGCACGGCAGCGGCCACCAGCCAGGGCCAGTTGGTGGCCGCGCGCCCCGGATAACCGCAGTCACGCGCGGCCTGCTGGACATGCCGCCCCTCCACGCGCGGGGCGCCGCTCGCGAAGGCGGCAAGCAGAGACTTGTCGGCGAGCACGTTGACCCGGCGCAGCAGACCTCCGGAGTGTCGGGCCAGGGCGCGACAGGCGGCCGGACTGAAGAGCTCACCCACCCGATGACCGCAGGCACGCAGGCGGGCGAGCAGGTAATCCCGCACCTGCACGCGATCCAGCGGCTCCAGCTCGAAGCTGTAGGTGATGCGCTCACGCAGTTGGCGCAGATCGTGGCGGGCGAGCGTTGCATCCAGTTCGGGCTGACCGAAGAGCACGATCTGCAGCAGCTTGTCGTGCGAGGTCTCGAGATTCGAGAGCAGCCGGAGTTCCTCGAGCGTCGCCGGCGGCATGCCCTGGGCCTCCTCCACGAAGAGCACCACACGGCGATTCTCGGCGTGCCGCGCCAGCAGGTAGCGCTGCAGGGTGTGGATGACCTCCAGTCGATGCGTGGGTGTCGGCAACTCCAGACCGAGTTCAAAGGCCACGGCCCGCGGCACCTCCTCCGGGGCGAGCGACGGGTTGGCCAGATAGACCACGTCCACCGTGGCTGGCAGCTCCCGCTCGAGCATCCGGCAGAGCATGGTCTTGCCACTGCCGACCTCGCCCGTGACCTTCACGATCCCCTCGCCATTGGAGACGGCATAGAGCAGCGCCTGCAACACGGCACCCCGATCCGCGCCCGGAAAGAAGAGGGCCGGATCGGGTGTGATGCGGAAGGGCGGGGAGTTCAGTCCGAAGTGGGCAAGATACATGGGTGGCGCGGTGGCTCCTCCGGTGCTTGCCGGTGTCAGTCGCCCTGGCGCGGCAGGGCCCCGTGGCGTTCGAGGCGACTGTACAGCGTCGTGCGGTGCAGGCCGAGCAGGCGTGCGGCGCGAGACAGATTCCCCCCGGCCATCTGCAGGGCGGTCTCCAGATAGGCGCGCTCGACGGCGCGCAGCCGCAGATCGAGGTCGAAGCCTTCGCCGCCGAGATCCGCCCGCGGGTCGAATGCCGGTCCTGCGTCACCCGTCGGTACGGGCGCTCTGTCGGCGGGTGCGGTCGTGGGCTCGTTGAGCCCGAGGGCCGACTCAAGCTCGGCTACCCCCACGCTGGCATGGGCATGGTGGGTGGCCAGCCGCACCACCAGATTGCGTAACTCGCGGACGTTGCCGGGAAAGGCATGCTGCAGCAGACGCGCGCGCGCCGTCTCCTCCAGCAGGAAGCCGGGCAGACGGTCTCGCCAGCAACTGCGGAACCACTCGAAGAGCAGGAGGATGTCATCCCCGCGGTCACGCAGCGGCGGCAGCGCAAGGGTCAGCACCGAGATGCGGTGGTAGAGGTCCTCGCGGAAACGACCCGCGCGCACCTCGACCGCGAGGTCGCGGTTGGTGGCGGCCACGATGCGCGCGTCAGTCTGCCGGGGCGTGGTTTCACCCAGGCGAAAGTACTCGCCGCTCTCCAGCACCCGCAAGAGCTTCGCCTGCAGGTCCACCGGCAGTTCGCCCAATTCATCGAGCAACAGGGTGCCGCGCGCGGCCGCCGCGAGCAGACCCTCAGCCGCCGTGACCGCACCGGTGAAGGCCCCACGCACATGCCCGAAGAGCTGCGCCTCGATGAGTTGCGGGGCGAGGGCGGCACAATTGATGGCGAGAAAGGGACCTGCACGCCGTGGCCCTTGCGTGTGCAGGGCGCGTGCGACCAGTTCCTTGCCGGTGCCGGATTCACCGGTGATGAGGACCGGGAAGCCGGCGGTAGCGGTGCGTTGCAAGCGGGCACGCAGATCCCGCATGACTGGCGAATCACCGATGAGCCCGTCGGTCGTGCCCTCCGCATCAGCGGCATTGGCCTCGAGACGCAGGATCCCGCACTGCAAAGCGAGGCGCTCCCGGAGCGTGGTCACCCCCACCGGCTTCGCCAGGAAATCCACTGCCCCGCAGGCGTAGGCCAGGGACAGCGTGCGGTCCGGCTGCTGGCCGGTCAACACCAGCACGCGCATGCGCGGATTGCGGCCGATCAAGTCTTCGATCAGCGCCAGACCCTCGCGAGGCGCATGCGGATCGGGCGGCAGGCCGAGATCGACCAGCGCGAGCAGCGGCGGCTCCGCTGCGGACTCCAGCCGCGCCAGCGCCTCGGCGCGGCTGCCTGCCTCCAGCACCTCCCAATCCTCCTCCAGGGCGAAGGCCAGGGAGGAGCGGATGAGCGCATCGTCGTCGACCAGCAGGAGTTGCGGCAGCCCGCTGGATGCGTTCATCGCGGTCGGGGAACCGCTCAGGCGGACCCTGCCACCGGGGCCTGCTCCTGCGGCACCACCCCGAGATTGCGCAGGATGGCCGCCGAGGCCTCGTACTGGTTCATGGTGTAGAAATGCAGACCGGGCGCGCCGCCGTCGAGCAGTCGCCGGCACAGCTCGGTGGTGACCTCCACGCCAAAGGTACGGATGGCCTCGCGGTCATCACCGAAATCGCGCAGTCGATGCACGATCCAGCGCGGGATGTCGGCACCACAGGCCTCCGAGAAACGCATCAACTGGGTGTAGTTGATGATCGGCATCACGCCGGGGACGATGGGGATGGTAATGCCGATGCGACCGGCCTCATCCACGAAGCGGAAATAGGCCTCGGGGTTGTAGAAGTACTGGGTGATGGCACCACTCGCACCCGCCACCACCTTGCGGCGGAAGTTCTCGAGGTCGTGGCGCGCACTCTGCGCCTGCGGATGCACCTCGGGATAGGCAGCGACCTCGATGTGGAAGTGATCGCCGGTCTCCTTGCGCACGAACTCCACGAGTTCGTTGGCATAGCGCAGTTCACCCCAGCCGACCGAGCCCGAGGGCAGGTCGCCGCGCAGGGCCACGAGATGCCGAATGCCGGCCTCACGGTAGCCGTCCACGATGCTGCGGATGTCATCGAGCGGGATACCGATACAGGAGATATGGGGCACACCGGGCAGGCCGGTCTGGCGCCTGATCTCGTGCACCGTCTCCGCCGTGCGGTCACGGGTGCTGCCACCGGCGCCGAAGGTCACGGAGAAGTATTCGGGTGACAGACGCGCCAGGCGATCACGCGTGGTCTGCAGCTTGCCCACGGCCTCGGGCGAGCGCGGCGGGAAGAATTCGAAGCTGAACGGGAAAGTCATGCTGCGCTCCTCGGTCTGTCGGAGGTTCGATCCCAGCAGCGGGCGGGGCGACGATCCGGCCGGCGATTTCCTGCCGGAGCGACTTATGAAGTCACTCCGGCAGGAGCGTCGTGTCATGCGGCCTGAAAGGCCGTGACCGCGCGACCGGCGCCGCCCCGAGCTGCGCTCGGGCGCTGCGTCATCAGTAGCGATAGTGCTCCGGCTTGTAGGGGCCGTGCTTCTCGACCCCGATGTAGCGCGCCTGCACGTCAGTGAGCTCCGTGAGCTCGGCGTTCAGCGTGGCGAGCTGCAGGCGGGCGACGTGTTCGTCGAGATGCTTGGGCAGCGTGTACACACCGACCGGATACTGGCCCGGATTGGCGAACAGCTCGATCTGGGCCAGGGTCTGGTTGGCGAAGGAGGAGCTCATCACATAGCTCGGATGGCCGGTACCGCAACCCAGATTCACCAGCCGGCCCTTGGCGAGCAGGATGATGCGCTTGCCATCCGGGAAGATCACATGATCGACCTGCGGCTTGATCTCTTCCCAGCGGTACTGCTCGAGGCCGGCCACGTCGATCTCGTTGTCGAAGTGGCCGATGTTGCAGACGATGGCCTCGTGCTTCATCTTCGCCATGTGATCGTGGGTGATCACGTGGAAGTTGCCGGTGGCGGTCACGAAGATGTCGGCCTTGTCGCAGGCGTAGTCCATGGTCACGACGCGGTAGCCTTCCATCGCCGCCTGCAGGGCGCAGATCGGATCGATCTCCGTCACCCACACCTGCGCGGACAGCGCCCGCAGGGCCTGAGCCGAGCCCTTGCCCACGTCGCCATAACCGGCCACCACCGCGACCTTGCCGGCGATCATCACGTCGGTGGCGCGCTTGATGCCGTCGACGAGGGATTCACGACAGCCATAGAGGTTGTCGAACTTGCTCTTGGTGACGGAATCGTTGACGTTGATGGCCGGGAAGTGCAGACGCCCCTCGCGCGCCATCTGGTAGAGGCGCGCCACGCCAGTGGTGGTCTCCTCCGTCACGCCCTTGATGTGGGCCAGGCGGGTGGAATACCAGCGCGGACTCTGGCTCAGCTTGCGACGGATGGAGTCGAAGAGCGCGGTCTCCTCCTCGCTGGTGGGATTGGTGAGCAGCGAGGTGTCCGACTCGGCGCGCGAGCCCAGGTGCAACAGCAGCGTGGCGTCACCGCCATCGTCCAGGATCATGTTCGAATAGCCGCCATCGGCCCACTCGAAGATTCGATGCGTGAATTCCCAGTACTCATCCAGCGACTCGCCCTTGAAGGCGAACACCGGCGTGCCGCCCGCGGCGATCGCTGCTGCCGCGTGGTCTTGGGTCGAGAAGATGTTGCACGAGGCCCAGCGCACCTGCGCACCGAGCGCCTCGAGGGTCTCGATGAGCACGGCCGTCTGGATGGTCATGTGCAGGGAGCCGGTGATGCGCGCGCCCCGCAGCGGCTGACGCGCCGCGTATTCGGCCCGGATGGACATCAGACCGGGCATCTCGTGCTCGGCAATGGCGATCTCGCGCCGGCCCCAATCGGCCAGGCTCAGGTCTGCCACGTGGAAGTCAGGGGTGGTGTTCTGCTCGACAACGGCGCTCATCTCGCGCCCTCCTTGGTCATGGTGACATGGGAAGTGGGCGAGCGCCGTTGCAGGAGCCCCGGGCGCTACAAGGCGCTGGGGCCGGGCCGAGCCTGGCATCGCTGGGCGATGCTGCAACGCTCCTCGACCACTGGGCCGCGAGGGTAGACGGTGGGGGGAGGAGGGTCAAGGTCGAACTTGCACACTGTCACCCTTGCTCGCGGTTCAGGGGCAGCACGCGTACGCGCGTGCGAGAAGGATCGATCGTGAGCAGCGC
>DBNU01000040.1:0-8581 GCA_002299125.1 Proteobacteria bacterium UBA664 | reverse complement strand
TGACATTTTCGGTGCGAATTTGCGCCACGCTGGGACTTCTGCCCTGCGTAGCGGCCAAAATTGCACTGAAATCCAGATCGTGCGTCAGCACGACGTAGTTGTTGATCCGGGCGAAGGCCATGATTTCCGCGTCCGTTGCGTTCCGCGCTCCCAGCGTCGACCAGTGCGCCGCCTCGATGCCGGCACCCATCAGCACGTTCACCCAGTGCGGCGACAGATTCATGTCGACGAGCACCTTCACGCGCGTGCCAGATCGACCTCGCGCTCTTCGGTGCGCCAAGCCGCGTAGCGCAGCGCTTGCAGGATGTCTTCGCGCTCGAGGTATGGGTAGTCGGCCAGAACTTCGTCTACGCTGCGACCGGCACCGAACTGGCCGACAATCATCCCCACCGTGACCCGCATGCCGCGAATGCACGCCTTCCCGCCCATCACGTTGGGATCCTGGGTAATACGGTCAAGCTGAACCATGCGACTCTCCCGATCAAAGTGCAGTCCACAGCAATGATAGCGGCGGCACCGGTTTCGATGGATCTGCGAACTGCGGACACAACCCACGCGGCTGACCTGCGTCGCGCGGCCCGATCAGAGGGCGCGCGCTGTGCCCATCACGACGCGAAAACTGCGGCGAACGCATCCCAGTCGATGTCGACTCCGGGCAGCACCCCAACCGACTGGCGGCCACTGATCTCCCGCACCTCCGGCACGCCATAGCGGGCGGCCTCCAGCCGATACACCGTCACGATCCGATCCACCGGGTGCAGCAACCAATATTCGCTCACCCCAGCGCGTTCATAGAGCGCCCGCTTGAGGATCTGATCGTGACCCGCCGTCGCCGTCGACAGGATCTCCACCACCCAATCGGGTGCCCCGCGGCAGCCCCGCTCATCGAGCTTCGCGGGATCACACACCACGAGATCCGGCTGGACGACGGTGTCGATGTCATCGTCGGCCTCCCCGGCGCGCGGCAGACGCACATCGAAGGGCGCGATGAAGGCCCGGCAGGGCTGCCCCTGCAGCGCATTGGCCACCTGACGCGCCAACTCCAACAGCACCTCCTGGTGCAGCCGGGTCGGCGCAGGGGCCATGGCGTAGGCCACCCCGTCGATGAGCTCAAAGCGCGTCGCCTCCGGCCAGCGCCGGTAGTCGCTGTAGGTGTGACGCTCTGCATCTCGTCTGAACAATCCCATCGCGATCCCTCCGTTGGGGTTGCAAATCATAGCCATGGCCTGCGAGGGGTGGGCGGAGTGCGCGGAATGCGGCGTGATGGACGCCCGCCATCAGTGTATGTCGGGGGTCAGTCGGCACCGCCGAGCCGGACACCCACACGGCTGAGATCCGGTCGGGGTTCAATGTCTCGGCAACGACTCATGTGATCGGGAATTGCTATTGGAGCAGCGCCCGGCTGGATTCGCCCATGCGACGGCACTTATCGCCTCTTTCCACAGGGCTTTTTTATGGGGCCGGTGAACCTGAATACAGTCACACCGTGACGAGGCAAGGGAAACTCCTGGCAAGGGCCAGGAGCAATCCACGCGACCTGTCGTTTGCCGATCTGCAAACACTGTTGCGCCGGGCCGACTGGACGTTCGAATACCAGAGCGGAAGTCATCAAATCTGGTACTCCCCGACCGGCTGCCGGCTTTCGATTCAGGAAGGCCGCGATGGCAAGGCCAAGGGCTATCAAGTTGAACAATTCCTGATGCAATACGAGGTGGAGCATGGCGGCGAATGATCGATTTGACGGATATGCCGTGAATCTGTTCCTGGACGACGAAGGTGATTGGCTGGCCCATTTTGTGGAGCTGCCGAATGTGTCTGCTTTCGCCGATACGCCGGAACAGGCGCTGAATGAATTGGCAGCGGCGTGGAAAGGCGTGCAGGAGAGCTACCAGAAGCGTGGCCAGGAAGTGCCGGTCGCGCCCTCACGCAAAGAATACAGCGGGCAATTCAATGTGCGGATCGATAAACGCCTGCACCGGGCGCTCGCGGTGGAGGCTGCACAGGCCGGTGTTTCCTTGAACGCCATCGTGTCACAGAAACTGGCGCAATCCGTCAGCCACAGATAGGGTGTCGCATCCCGCCGGATTGGTGATGGCCTTCCTGCACATTGGTCCCACGCCCGGGTGTTCGCCCGGCCCATGGTGCGCGCAGAGGCCACCGGCTACGCCAATGAGTCTGGGTGGCTGGATCAGCCCGCAGTCAGGCTGACGGTTGCGCGTGCCGGGCACTGGGCGGTGCTGCGCAATCTGCGGGCGCAAACCGGCACGGCGGGCAATCCCGGTGTCGTGCCGCGCGGCATCGCCACGCCCCGGTCAGAGGGCGCGCGCTTTACCCATCACGACCCGACAACTGCGGCGAACGTATCCCAGTCGATGTCGACCCCGGGCAGCACCCCCACCGGCTGGCGGCCACAGATCTCCCGCAGATCCGGCACGCCATAGCGGGCGGCCTCCAGCCGATAGACCGTCACGATCCGATCCACCGGGTGCAGCAACCAGTACCCACAGATCGCGCCGACGAGCCGAGATTCAAGACTACGCGCCCGGGTTTCATCCCTGGTCATCCCGCAAGCGATCCTGGTGGCGGGGGTGAGCGCCTGTCGACGCGGACCATCAGGGCGTTGCGCAACGCACTGCAGCCCGGGCAGTGACCGGACTGGATGTCACCGCGGCCCTGTCCCCGAGGTAGGATGACCCGCATGTTCCCCCTTGTGCTCCCCCGCAAAAGACTGCCCATCGGCATTCAGACCTTCACCAAGCTGCGCGAGGAAGGCTGCTACTACGTTGACAAGACGCCGTACATCGAACGGCTGGCGGAGGGCGGCGGTTGCTACTTCCTCGCGCGCCCACGGCGCTTTGGCAAGAGCCTGTTTCTGGACACGCTGGCCGAGGCCTTTGCCGGCAACCGCGCCCTGTTCGACGGCTTGTACCTGGCCGACCACTGGGACTGGGGGCGGCGCTATCCGGTGATTCGCCTGAGTTTTACCGCCGGCACGCTGGAGAGCCGCACGGGGCTGGACGAGAACATTCTCAGCCAGTTGGCCGACAACGCCGAGTGGCTGGGCGTGGTTTGCGACCGCACGCACGACGTGGCCCGGGGTTTCGAGCAACTCATTCGCCGTGCGGCAGCCCGGCACGGCCAGCGCGCCGTGGTGCTGGTGGACGAATACGACAAACCCATCCTGGACAACCTGACCAAACCCGACGTGGCGCGCGCGATGCGCGAGGGCTTGCGCAACGCCTACTCGGTGCTCAAGGCAGCCGACGCACACCTGAAATTTGTCTTTCTCACCGGCGTCTCCAGGTTCAGTAAGGTCTCCATCTTCTCGGGGCTGAACAACCTCTCCGACATCACGCTGGACGCCCGCTACGGGGCTGTTTGCGGTTACGTGGACGAAGACATCGATGGCGTCTTCGCCCCGGAGCTGGAGGGGCTGGATCGGGAGGAGATCCGCCGCTGGTACAACGGCTACCAGTGGGGCGGTCCCAGCGTCTATAACCCCTTCGATGCGCTCTTGCTATTCGATACGCGCGAATTTCGCGCCCACTGGTTCGAGACCGGCACGCCCACCTTCCTGGTGCAGTGGCTCAAGGAGCGGCAGTTCCACACGCCGCAGCTCGAGCGCCTGCTGTCAACCGAGCGCCTGCTGTCGGCCTTCGACGTGGACGTGATCGAACCGGAAGCCATGCTCTGGCAGACGGGGTATTTGACGCTCACAGAGCAGGTGGACACCCCCGGTGGGCCGATGTATTACCTGGGCCTGCCCAACCAGGAGGTACGCACGGCGCTCAACGGTGCCTTGCAAACGGCGTGGCTGCCGAACGTCCGCCAGGCCATGCAGTCGGGCTTGGCGGTCTACGACTGGCTGGCCGCAGGCGATGTGCAGGCCGTGCATGCCCACTTCCGGCGGCTGTTTGCCGCTATCCCGCACGACTGGCACCGCAACAACACCATCGCCCAGTACGAGGGCTACTACGCCAGCGTGTTCTACAGCCACCTGGCGGCGCTCGGTCTGGACATCGTGGCCGAAGACGTGAGCAACCAGGGCCAATGCGACCTGAGCATTCGCCATCAGGGCTGGGTCTGGGTGATCGAATTCAAGCTTGTGGACGGCGACGCCGTCACCGGGGCGGCGCTGGCGCAGCTCAAGGCCAAGGACTACGCCGCCAAGTACCGCATGCCGGGAATGCACGTCATCGAACTGGGCGTCGAGTTCAGCACCACCCAGCGCCAGATCGTGGGCTGGCAGGTGGGGTGATGCGACGGGTGCTCACCCTGCCAGCCCTCCAAGCAGGTGGTCAACGAGACCCTGCCCGCAGGCCTCAAAAGCAGGTGGACATCTGCGCCCTATCGTCTGCGCCCGCTTTGCTGGCGGTCGCATCGCGGATGCTGGTTTCGACCAGCAGCACCGCTACAGCGGCAGCAGCGCCCTGAACGGCACAGCGAGCGCCGTGGCCAGCCTCTGCAGTGTGGCGGTGGTGCCCGCGCGCTTGCCGCGCTCGATCTGGCAGAGGTAGGGCTTGCTCACCCCGACGAGGGCGGCCAGCGCCTGCAAGGTCAGGCCACGGTACTCGCGCCAGGCCCGCAGCGGGTGCATACCCTCGACGATGGTCACTGCCACAGGCGAGGGATAGCGGAGGCCGTCGTCTTCGCGCTCGAAGCGCTCGAGGTCGGCGATGTCTTCGGCGTCCTCGGCCAGGGCACGAATGCGCTCCCACAGGTCCATCGGCACCACCACACACACCGGTTTGCCGTCCTGCTCCACTGGCTTGCCGGATCGGGCGTTCGCTCAACACGCACCTATAGAGCGCTATAGTCCACTATAGTCGGCTGTAATGTAGCCCTGCGGAGCCTTCAGGTGTCCATCTTCCATCGCACGGCGCTGGCCGACGATCTGGCTGCCCGGCTGCTTGCCGCACCGACGACCTCCGCCGCCGGCTCCGGCCTCTTCCTGGCGGCCCCGCGGCGTACCGGCAAGAGCACCTTCCTGCGCGAAGACCTGCGGCCAGCACTCGAGCGGCACGGTGCAATCGTCATCTATGCAGAGCGGAAATTCAGGCGATCAACTCACGGTAGACTGCCAGGGTTTCTCCGATCACTCGCTCCTGGCTGAACTCCTCCAAGGCGCGCTGCCGGCCACGCCGTCCCATGCGTTCGCCTTCCGCCGGGTTGCTAATCAGCCTTTCCAGCGCCGATACCAGTGCGCCCACATTCCTGGCGGGGACGAGCAGACCGTTGTCATCCTGCCGGACCGCATCTCGGCAACCCGGCACATCGGTAGTGACACAGGGTTTTCCGCAGGCCATCGCCTCCAGGAGCACCTTCGGCAAGCCTTCACGATAGGAGGGAAGGCACACAATATCGACCTCCACGAAGGTCGCGGCCATGTCCTCCCGGTGTCCCCACCATTCCACCACTCCCTCACTTTCCCAGATCCGGATCTCGCGCTCTGATACCGAGGCTGGATTCGCCGTATCGACAGCCCCCACCAGCACAAAGCGCGCGTTGAGATTACGGAGCCGCCTCGCGGCCTCCACATACTCCTCGACACCCTTGTCCCGCAGCAGCCTGGACGCCATCACCACGACCGGGGCTCTACTCTGGGCCGCTGCTGGCTGGCCCAGCGATGGCGTGAATCTGCCGACATCCACTCCTGCGCCTACGATGAGGCGCATGCGCTCGCGGGGCACGCCGAATTCCGATAACTGCCCGGCATCGTCCTGGTTCTGGACGATGGTCCGGCCTCGCGACAACAGCCACGGCAGCAGTCGTTGAATACTTTGCCGTGCCCAGGGGGATCTCCCGCCTTCCGTGAACAGGAATCCCATACCGGTCACGGCAGACACTACCGCGCGCACCCCAGCAAGACGCGCGGCAAAACCGCCCACTACCACCGGTCGAAGCGCAACCAGATGGACGATATCCGGGCGCTCACGCCAGAAGATCCGGGCGAGCTGCACAACCTCCCAGAAAAGTGACACGGGATTCAGTCCACGCCGGCACATCGAAAACGGAATAGTGCGCAGCCCGGCCTCTTCGATGACTCGTTGGTGGCTGCCAAAACGCGTCACGACCACCACATCGAAGCCAACGCGACGGGCCTCAACGGCCAAAGCAAGCCGATGGGAAACGAAATACCAATCCTCCGTGACGACAAACAGCAGCCTAGGCACGTTGCCGCTCCAGCCAGGACTGGAACATCAGGATGGTCCAGATGTGGTAGGCGCAATTGCGGCGACCGGACAGGTGCTCCTGCCACTTTTCGCGGATCGGCTCAGGATTGAAGTAACCCTCTTGTACCAGCCGCTCCGCCGACAGCAAAACCTCGGCCCAGTCCCTCAGCGGCCCACGCAACCAGGCGTCGAGCGGGATCCCGAAGCCCATTTTGGGTCGATCAACCAGTTCTTTTGGCACATAGCGGTAGAGAAGCTGCCGTAACAGCCACTTGCCCTGGCCATCCCGAATCTTCATGTGCATCGGGAGCTGCCAGGCGAACTCAACCAGCCGGTGATCGAGCAAGGGCATACGGGTCTCCAGCGAAACGCCCATTGCCGCCCGATCAACCTTGACCAGGATGTCATCCGGAAGGTAGCTGATCTGGTCGAGGTACATCATCCGGGATTCGAAGTGCCCCAGCGGCGCGCAGTTCCGACGATCCGTCAGGACCGTGGATGGCTCGGTCGCCCCTGGGACCAAATCCGCCGGCTGCTTCCACTGCGAGATCAGGTACAGATAGACCTCCTCGGGTGAACGCGCAGCCAACATCTCCGCCAGCTTGTGCAGCTTGTCGCCAGGATTGGCATAGCGAAATCGCGCCGGCAGCACGAATCCCACAACGTCGAACAGGCGATTCCATGCGGCCGGCGACAAGCCCATCACCATCTTGGCCACTCCGGCCCGCAATACGTGAGGGGTGGACCCCAGTCGCTGCCAAATCCGTGCTGCCCAAAAGTACCGGTTGTAGCCACCGAATAGCTCATCACCGCCATCACCGGAGAGACTGACAGTCACCTGCTGCCGAGCCAATTGGGCGATGAGCACGGTGGGGATCTGCGAGGAGTCAGCGAAGGGTTCGTCATACAGGTCCGGCAGACCCGGAATCACGGCCATCGCCTGCTCCGGTGTGACGTACAGCTCGGTATGCTCGCAGCCCAGGTGCGTCGCAACGGCACGGGCGTGCTCTGCCTCGTTGTAGGCCTTCTCGTGGAAACCGATGGTGAAGGTTTTGACTGGCCGGTTTGACTGTGCCTGCATCATCGCAACCACGACCGACGAGTCGATGCCTCCTGACAGAAAGGCCCCGAGCGGCACGTCGGAAACCATTTGCCCTTCAATCGATCGACGCAGCCCCGCCTCCAAATCCCTCAGCGCCGTCGCATCATCCAAGTCCTCGTAAACCGGCCGCGCAACGGCGTCCATCACATGCCAGTAACTAGTCAGCCGGGGCGCTACACCGGGCAAATCGGTTGCCGCCAGCGTTGCATAGGCACCGGCCGGCAATTTGAATACGCCCCGGTAAATGGCATACGGTGCCGGCACATAGTTGTAGCGCAGGTAGAGCGTGAGAACATCGCGGTCCACCTCGCCCAGAAACGCCGGATGCACCTTGAACGCCTTCAACTCGGAAGCAAAGAGAAACGTTCCATCTTGCCAACCGTAGTAAAGCGGCTTTTCGCCCAGCCGATCCCGGGCCAACGTCAATAGCCGCCGCTCGCGATCCCAGAGGGCGAAGGCGAACATGCCCACGCAGCGCTTCAATGTTGCCTCGATGCCCCAAACGTCAAGCGCAGCCAGCAGCGTCTCGGTGTCCGAATGGCCGCACCAGGCCGGTGCCGCGCCGGACGTGACCAGCTCGTGCCGAAGTTCAAGATGGTTGTAGATCTCGCCGTTGAAGGCGATTACGTAGCGCCCACCAGCGGAAATCATCGGTTGATGCCCAGCAGGGGAAAGATCGACGATCGACAAGCGGCGGTGCGCCAAGGCGATCCCCGCCCCCGCATCCACCCACACACCGGCGTCATCCGGCCCGCGATGGGCGAGCGTGTCGGCCATGCGATGGGCCAGATCGATGGCGTTATCCGGCCATGCCGCGCTGCTGGCGAGAAATCCAGTCAGCCCGCACATGATTTCACGTGATCAGAGGGGCCGCTGCCCCACTGCGTTCGCTTGACTGGATACTCACTCAATCGCAGCACAATCAGCGGCAGAAGCCAGAACAACGGCTGGCGCAACGTGTGATGGAACATGGAAAAAGACAGTAGCGCTACAAACAATGCCAACAGCTCGTAACGGCCATTGCCCAGCAGTTGGAAAAACATCCAGAGCATATAGACAGTGAGCGCGAGCATACCGAGCAGCCCAGTTTGGGTCGCCCAGTCGAGCCAGGCGTTATGCGCCTCTGTCTGCAGGAAAGGAGCGGAAATCCCACTGTGCGCGCCCGGGCCCCACCCGGTCCACGGCCTTTTGCCAATTGCTTCCAAGGCATGACGCCACAGACAAAAGCGCACATTGGCCTGGTGCTCCTCACCCCCGAAATGCTCAACGTGGCAGGCCAGGAAGGTCGGGGTCGGGGTCGGGGTCG
>DBNU01000076.1 GCA_002299125.1 Proteobacteria bacterium UBA664 | reverse complement strand
ATGAGTACATGACGGTCGAGCACCTACTGCTCGCCCTGCTGGAGAACGCCGCTGCGGTGCGCGTTCTTCAGGCCTGTGGCGCCAACCTCTCCACGCTGCGTCGTGCCCTGGAGCAGTTCATTCGCGAACACGCCAGCCTGCTGTCGGAAGATGCCGACCGTGAGACCCAGCCCACCATCGGCTTTCAGCGGGTTTTGCAACGTGCCGTCTTTCACGTGCAGTCCTCCGACAAGAAGGAGGTCACCGGTGCGAATGTGCTGGTGGCCATCTTCGGCGAGCGTGAGTCCCATGCCGTCTACCTGCTGAACCAGCAGGGCATCCAGCGGCTGGATGTCGTGAACTACATCTCCCATGGCATCTCGAAGGTCGGCGACAGCGCAGCACCGCGCAGCGACGCTGGTAACCCTGCAGCCGATGAAGATGGCGAACAGCCGGCGACGGACCGCTCCTCCCTCGACTCCTTCTGTACCAACCTGAACGAGCTGGCCCGTCAGGGCCGGATCGATCCGCTGATCGGCCGCCAGCACGAACTCGAACGCACCATCCAGATCCTCTGCCGTCGGCGCAAGAACAACCCGCTGTTCGTCGGCGAGGCAGGCGTGGGCAAGACGGCCATAGCGGAAGGGCTGGCACGCAAGATCGTGGAGCATGAGGTGCCCGAGTTGTTGCGCGACTGGACGGTCTACTCGCTGGACCTCGGTGCGCTGCTCGCCGGCACGAAGTATCGGGGAGACTTCGAGAAGCGCCTGAAGTCCGTGCTGGCGCAACTGAAGCGCGAGCACGGGGCCGTGCTCTTCATCGACGAGATCCACACCATCATCGGCGCGGGTGCCGCCTCGGGTGGTGTGATGGACGCATCCAATCTCATCAAGCCGATCCTGGCCTCGGGCGAGCTCAAGTGCATCGGCTCGACCACCTACCAAGAATATCGCGGCATCTTCGAGAAGGATCGCGCCCTCTCCCGCCGCTTCCAGAAGATCGACATCCCCGAACCGTCAGTCGAGGAATCCACCCGCATCCTGCAGGGCCTCAAATCCCGCTTCGAGGAACATCACGGGGTCCGCTACACCAATCAGGCACTGCGCACGGCGGTGGAGCTCACATCCCGCTACATCAATGATCGCCATCTGCCCGACAAGGCCATCGACATCATCGACGAGGCAGGTGCCCGCCAGCGTCTGTTGCCGGTTTCACGGCGCAAGAAGGTGATCGGGGTGGCCGAGGTAGAGGAAGTGGTCGCGCGCGTGGCTCGCATTCCCCCCAAGACGGTCTCCACTTCCGATCGGGACGTCCTGCGCAACCTGGACCGCGATCTCCGCATGGTTGTTTTCGGCCAGGACCCGGCCATCGCCAGCCTCACTGCCGCCATCCGCATGTCACGCTCCGGGCTCGGCAGCGGCGACCGGCCGATTGGCTCCTTCCTCTTCTCCGGTCCGACCGGAGTGGGCAAGACGGAAGTCACACGTCAGCTTGCCAAGGTGCTCGGCATCGAGCTCATCCGCTTCGATATGTCCGAGTACATGGAGCGCCACACCGTGTCGCGGCTCATCGGTGCGCCACCCGGCTACGTCGGATTCGATCAGGGCGGGCTGCTCACGGAGGCGGTGACCAAGCACCCGCACGCCGTGCTCCTGCTCGACGAGATCGAGAAGGCCCATCCGGACGTCTTCAACCTGCTGCTGCAGGTGATGGACCACGGCACCCTCACCGATACCAATGGCCGCCAGACCGACTTCCGCAATGTGATTATCGTCATGACCACCAACGCGGGTGCCGAGCGCGCGAGCCGGGCGAGCATCGGCTTCACCCTGCAGGATCACAGTACTGACGCCATGGATGTCATCAAGCGCACCTTCAGCCCGGAATTCCGCAATCGGCTCGATGCCATTGTGCAGTTCGCTTCGCTGGACGCGGCAGCGATAGAGCGCGTGGTTGACAAATTCCTGGTGGAACTCGAAAGCCAACTGGATGCGAAGAAGGTCACGCTGGAGGCCGATCGCGAGGCGCGCGAGTGGCTGGCGGCCCACGGTCACGATCCGCTCATGGGTGCCCGACCGATGTCACGCCTCATTCAGGAGCGCGTCAAGCGCCTGCTTGCCGACGAAATCCTCTTTGGCCGGTTGGAGCACGGCGGGCACGTGCGGCTGATCGTGAAGGATGGTGAACTCGATATGGAGATCGAGACCCCGGAGATGCATCCGGCGTAAGCCCGCTCGCGCTCGCAAGGGCGGGAACCCGGTCCTCCCGGCGCACGGGATCTGCCACGAATCCGCGGCGACGGCGCGACCACGCTGGGTTTCCGCCTACGCGGGAATGACGTACCCGCACCCTCGTCATCCCCGCGCACCCTCGTCATCCCCGCGCAGGCGGGGATCCAGTTGTGCGGCCCGCTATCGCTGGTCTCGCTAATGGGTCATTCGCGCGCCGGCGGAGGGGCAGTCCTGAGGACCACCACCGACCTGCTGACGAACCCGCGGGGATGACGATGTGGCCTGAGCGCGCTCAGCGGCCGCCGAAGAGCTTGCGCAGATTCTCGAGGCCGGACTTGTAGACCTCCTCGATGGACTTCGCGGCGTCGCCCTCACTCACCCCGGCGGCAGGTTCAAACTCGCTGGCCCACTCGATGATGGAGCCCTTGCCGTCCTTGCCCTCGCGCACCTTGAGCGTGGCGACGTAGTTCCGGACGGGCAGTGGTGCATCGATGATCGAGTAGGTGTAGACGCGATCATTGTTGCTGAAATGCTCCAGTCGCTCGACGATCGAACCACCCCCCAGCAGGCTCAACCGCCGCATCACGCCGCCCCGCTCCAGGTCGCTCTTCTGAACCAGTGGATGCCAGTCTGGCAGCGTGTTGAAACCACCGATGAGCTTCCACACCTCTTCGGGTGATGCCTCTACCGTGGTCTGCATATCGAGCTTTTTCATGTCACTGAAACCCTCGTGTCAGTGCCTGCGGCGATCCGGATGGACGACCGGTGGCCGGCTCCGCGTCGCGCGGGCCGGACTCTCGTATAGGGTAGCAGCCCGCCCCGCTTCCGACCGGTAATCGGCCCGGCACATGCTATGCGGCGGGGGTGTCGCGTGGGGACAGTTCGAGCAGCAGCACCCGCGCATTGCGGCAAAAGTTGTACAAGGACTGCCGCATGAGCGGCAGCCGGTCAAGCGCCACTTCCCGAAAACCACGCTCGAGGAACCAGTGGCTGGTGCGCGTGGTGAGAATGAATACGGCTGTCAGATGCATGGAGCGCGCGTGCGCCAGCAGGTGCTCGAACATCAGCGTCGCCTTACCGCGACGCTGGTAGTCCGGATGCACGGCAAGGCAGGCAATCTCGGCGAGACCGGCCTCGGGCCAGGGATAGAGCGCCACGCAACCGATGATTGCGCGGTCGCGTACGAGCACGTGAAAGTGACCGATCTCCAGTTCGAGCTTCTCCCGGGAGCGCCGCACCAGGGTGCCGTCATCCTCCAGCGGCGCGATGATCTGGAGGATGCCGGGGATGTCGTCGATGGTGGCCTGGCGCAGATCGTCGAAGGGCCGCGCGGCGACCAGTGTACCGATGCCATCGCGCGTGAAGAGTTCGATGAGCAGACCGCCATCCACCGCCCGTGGCACGAGGTGAGCCCGTGGCACACCGGCAGCCGTCGCCTCCAGCGCACAGACGAGGTCATCGGGTAGCCGACCGAGGCGCGTCGCCAGACGCTCGGCACCCTCCGGCGTGAGTTCGCCGATTACTTGCCCGTCTTCATCGGCTATCGGCTCCCCCTCGTGCAGGAAAACGAGCTTGTCAGCGCCGAGTGCAATGGCCACTGCGGTGGCTACCTCATCAGCATTCAGATTGAACACCTCACCGGTCGGTGAATAGCCAAGGGCGGGTACCAGCACCAGATCGCCGTCACCGAGCCGGCGCTGGATGGCGTCGGTGTCGACGCGACGCACCTCGCCGGTATGGCCGAAATCCACGCCGTTGCGGATACCGTAGGGCCGGGCCGTAACGAAATTTCCCGAGGCCACCCGAATACGAGCACCTTCCATCGGCGAGTTCGTCACGCCTTGCGAGAGCAAGGCCTCAATCTCCACGCGCACGCTGCCGACGGCCTCGCGCACACACTCCAGGGCAATGGCATCGGTGACTCTCACCCCGTCCTCGTAGCGCATCGCCGCCCCGCGCGCCTTGAGGCGCGCCTCGATCTGCGGTCTGGCACCATGCACCAGCACCAGCCGGATCCCAAGGGCGTCCAGCAGTGCCAGGTCGTGGATGAGATGGGGAAAGCCTGGGCTAGCTAGCGCCTCTCCCCCCAGACAGACAACGAAGGTGCGATCGCGGTGCGCGTGCAGATAGGGGGAGGCCGCGCGGAACCAGACGACGAAGTCGGTGCGGATGTCGGACATGTGGGGGCTTCGGGTAAGGAGTCCTATCAGTGGCTACCGGCAAAAGTTGCCTTGGAGCATGGGCAGCAGCGGGCGGTCCTGCCTATCATGCGTGCCTCTCCGGGACCTGGCCAGCCGGCCGCCGGCCTCCCGTCTCCAACCACCGACCGTGCCAGGGGTG
>DBNU01000025.1 GCA_002299125.1 Proteobacteria bacterium UBA664 | reverse complement strand
GCGCCGCAGCTCCGTGACTGGGTCGAGAGCGGCTTCCTGAACGTGGTCGGCGGTTGCTGCGGCACCACCCCGGCGCACATCCAGGCCATCGTCGCGGCGGTGCGCGACCTGCCCCCGCGGCAACCGCCCGAGATCCCGCCGCAGTTGCGTCTGTCCGGGCTCGAGGCCTTCAACGTGACGCCCACGACCAACTTCATCAACGTGGGCGAACGCACCAACGTAACCGGCAGCCCGAAGTTCGCGCAGCTCATCAAGGCGGGGGCACACGAAGAGGCACTGGCCGTCGCCCTGCAACAGGTGCAGAACGGCGCGCAGGTGATCGACATCTGCATGGACGAAGGCATGCTCGACTCCGAGGTCGAGATGGCGCGCTTCGTCAATCTCATCGCCTCCGAGCCGGATATCGCCCGCGTACCGATCATGATCGACTCCTCTCGCTGGAGCGTGATCGAGGCCGGTCTGCAGTGTGTGCAGGGCAAGGCCATCGTGAACTCCATCAGCCTCAAGGAAGGCGAGGAGAAATTCATCGAGGCGGCACGCAAGGTGCGTCGCTACGGCGCCGCCGTGGTCGTGATGGCCTTCGACGAGCGCGGTCAGGCCGACTCCACCGAACGGCGCTTCGCCGTATGCGAACGCAGTTATCGCATTCTGGTGGACCGGGTGGGCTTCCCGCCCGAGGACATCATCTTCGACCCGAATGTCCTCACCGTGGGCACGGGCATCGAAGAACACAACGAATACGCGCGTTCCTTCTTCGACGCCACCCGTCTCATCAAGGAGCGCCTGCCCTACGCCAAGGTTTCCGGCGGCATCAGCAACGTGTCTTTCTCGTTCCGGGGCAACAATCCGGTGCGCGAAGCCATGCACACCGCATTCCTCTATCACGGTATCCGGGCGGGCCTGGACATGGGCATCGTCAACGCCGGCATGCTCGGCCTGTACGACGACATCAATCCCGATCTGCGCGCGCGCATCGAGGACGTGCTGCTCAACCGCCGGCCTGACGCCACCGAGCGTCTGCTGGAATTCGCCGGCACGGTGAGCCAGGAGAAAAAGGCCAAGACCGAGGATCGCGCCTGGCGCGAGAAGCCCGTCAACGAACGGCTCAGCTACGCCCTCGTGCATGGCATCACCGAGTTCATCGAGCAGGATGCCGAAGAAGCCCGCTTGCTGGCAGCGCGCCCACTGCATGTGATCGAGGGCCCGCTCATGGACGGCATGAACGTGGTGGGCGACCTCTTCGGTGCCGGCAAGATGTTTCTGCCGCAGGTGGTCAAGAGCGCACGGGTCATGAAGAAGGCGGTCGCCTGGCTGGTGCCCCATATCGAAGCGGCACAGCAGGCGGATGGCGGGGTCAAGCAGTCGAACGGCCGCATCGTGCTCGCCACCGTCAAGGGCGACGTACACGACATCGGCAAGAACATCGTTGGCGTTGTGCTCCAGTGCAACAACTTCGAGATCTTCGACCTCGGTGTGATGGTGCCGGCGGATCGTATCCTCGACGCCGTGCGCGAGCACGATGCGCACATCCTCGGGCTCTCCGGGCTCATCACACCCTCGCTCGACGAAATGGTGCACGTGGCCAAGGAAATGCACCGTCAGGGCCTGCAAATTCCCATCATGATCGGTGGTGCCACCACCTCGCGCGCCCACACAGCGGTCAAGATCGAGCCTCACTGCCAGTCACCCGTGGTGCACGTGAAGGACGCCTCGCGGGCCGTGGGCGTCGCGACCAGCCTGCTCTCCGAAGACCTCCGCGCCCCCTTCATCGAGAAGCTCCGCACCGATTATCAGGCCGTGCGCGAGCGTCACGCGGAGCGTCAGACACGGGCCAACTGGCTCACGCTGGATGCCGCCCGCAAGAATCGGCCGGTCATCGACTGGAACGCATGGCATCCGACAGCGCCACGCTGCCCCGGCATCACGGTGCTCGACGACATCCCGCTGTCCGACCTCGTGCCCTACATCGACTGGACGCCCTTCTTCATGGCCTGGGAGCTCGCCGGTCGCTACCCGCGCATCCTCGACGATGCCATCGTGGGCGACGAGGCACGCCGGCTGTATGCCGATGCCCGGCGCATGCTGGATGAGCTGGTCGGTGGCGGGCGGCTGCGCGCGCAGGCCGTCATCGGGCTCTTCCCGGCCAACAGCAACGGGGCCGACGACATCATCCTCTGGCACGATGCCTCCCAGAGTGAACGCCTCGCCACACTGCACACCCTGCGCCAGCAGTTGCAGAAGCCGGAGGATCAGCCGAACTTTGCCCTGTCCGACTTCGTCGCCCCGGTCACGACCGGTCGCACCGACTGGATCGGGGCCTTCGCCGTCAATACCGGTGCCGGCGTGGATGAACTCGTGCGTGCCCATGAGGCCGAGCACGACGACTACTCCTCCATCATGGTCAAGGCACTCGCGGATCGCTTCGCCGAGGCCTGCACGGAGTACCTGCACGAACGCGTGCGCCGCGACCTCTGGGGCTACGCGGCGCAGGAGCACCTCGACAACGAGGCGCTCATCGATGAACGCTACCAGGGGATCCGTCCGGCACCGGGTTATCCGGCCTGCCCCGATCACACGGCCAAGGCCGATCTCTGGGCGCTGCTCGATCCCACGCGTCGCATCGGTCTCGACATCACGGAAAGCTACGCCATGTACCCTGCGGCTGCCGTTTCGGGTTGGTACATCGCCCATTCTGATGCCCGCTACTTCGCGGTCGGAAAGATCAACGAAGATCAGGTGGAGGACTACGCGTTGCGAAAAGGTATGGCCAAGGAAGAAGTGGAACGTTGGCTCGCCCCGATACTCGGTTATGAGGTCGAGTAGCAACCTTTGCGACCATCCCGCACCGACTCGAATCCCCGCTCTGCCGCCCACCTCTGAATCGAGGCTCGATGCCCATCCCTACCCCGCCCTGCACACTCTGCCTCGTCCGCCACGGCGAGACGGACTGGAACGTCTCCCATCGTATCCAGGGCCAGACGGATACGCCCTTGAACGGCAACGGCCTGGAACAGGCCAGGATGGCGGCGCGCTTCCTCAAGGCCTTCGCCTTCCACGCCGCCTACTCGAGCGATCTCGAGCGCGCGCGCGCGACGGCTGATCGCATCCTCAACGGGCGCGGGCTCGTGTTGCAAACCGACGCGCGCCTGCGTGAGCGTTGTTATGGGCTCTTTCAGACGCTGCATTACAGCGAAGCCGAGGCGCAGTACCCGGAGATCTACGCACGCTATCGCTCACGCAATCCAGACTGCGATCTCAACGGCGGCGAGTCCCTGCGCGCGCTGGCTGCACGCGTGCACGAATGTCTGGCCCAGATCGCGGCAAACCATCCCGGTCAGCAGGTGCTCATCGTCACCCATGGCGGCGTACTGGACGTGGTCTATCGCCTCGCCACCGGCCTGCCGCTGGAGGCACCCCGCGATTTCCTCATCAGCAACGCGGCGGTGAGCGTGGTACGCGGCGATGGCCAAGTGTGGCAATTGGAACGCTGGAACGACACCCCCGACTTCGAGGCCCTGGACGACGACACCTGAGGCGGATTTCGCGCCGGTCGCGCAGTGCCCCTGAGCGGCCTGACGAGACCTTCCACCTGTGGCGCGGCCGTTCGGCTACGGTGGATCGTGGTGCGCCGCTGCCACCACCCTGACGCCCGCAGCCGGCTTCGCTAAGCTCGCGGTAGCCGCAGCCCGGGGCACAATCCGGGGCGCGGATGCCCCGTCAGCACGCTGACCACACCCCCTGCCCGAGGCCCGAACGATGAGCGCCCAAGCGACTACCGCACGCCAACCGGGGCCGGCCCAGGCCCAGCCGCTGCTGGCCGCACTCCAGCAGGGGCGCTTCGCGGAGGCCGAGCGGCTGGCGCGCGAGTTGCTGCGCCAGTTCCCGGAGGCCATGCTGGCCCTCTCCGTGCTGGGTACGAGTCTGGCGCAGATGGGTCGGCCGGCCGAGGCCGTGGAGCCGCTCACGCGGGTGCTCAGGCTGGCACCGCAGTCGGCCGAGGCCCATTTCAATCTCGCTGCGGCCCTGACGGCCGCGGGCCGCCCGCTCGAGGCGGAGTCGGCCTGGCGACAGGTGCTGGCCTTGAACCCGCGCCTCGCTGTCGCGCACTTCAACCTCGGGGCGATCCTGCAGGGCGCGGGCCGCACGAACGAGGCGATGGATTGCTACCGGCGCGCGATCGAGCTGCAGCCGGATCTGGTGCCGGCGATCGGTAACCTCGGCAGCCTGCTGCAGGCCGCAGGCCGTCTGCCGGAGGCCATCGATTGTTACCGGCGCTGTCTCGCCATCCGGCCCGACGCACGCGCCCACTTCAACCTCGGCACGGCCCTGCGGGATGCGGGGCGGCTGGAACCGGCGGCGGCCAGCTACCGCGAGGCACTGGCGCTGGAACCTGCCTACGCAGAAGCCTGGAACAACCTAGGCGAGATCGAGCGGGATCTGGGGCAGTTCGATGCGGCCCTGGCGAGCTTCGCCGCCGCCCTGCGCGCCCGACCGGACTACGGGCCACCACACTACAATACCGGCATCTACCTCTACGACAGCGGTCGACTCAGCGAGGCCATACCGCACTTCGAGGCCTCCCGCCATGAGGACTGGGCCGAACGTGTGCTCGTGTGCCTGTACAAGACAAGCCAGTACCAGGCCTTCCGCGAACGCTTCGATGCCTTCCTTGCGGCACCACACCGATCCCCCATGGCGGCCAATCTCGCCGCCCACCACGCTGCCAATTTCGGTCTCTCCGATCCCTATCGCTTCTGCCCCGATCCCATCGGCCACGTCTGGCACACCCGCGTGGACGCGCTCACGGAGTCGGGCAACGATCTGCGTGCACGGCTGCTGGCCGACATCACCCAGGCGCAGATCGACGAACGCAATCAGGGCCGTCTGCACCATGGCGTGCAATCGGCGGGCAATCTCTTCAAGCGCCCCGAGCGTTCCTTCGCCGAGCTCGCCGCACTCATTCTCGAGCACGCGCGAGCATACGCCCGCCACTTCGCCGGCAGCGACTGCGTCTACATTCGCGACTTCCCCCGGGAACCCGCCTTCAACAGCTCTTGGTACGTGCGCATGCGGCAGGGCGGACATCTCGACTCGCACATCCACGAGACCGGCTGGATGTCGGGCTGTGTGTACCTCGACATGCCCAGCCGCAAGGAGGACGAAGACGACGCCTGCATCGAGTTCTCCATCGATGGCGACCACTACCCGCGCGAGGCAGCGCACTTCCAGAGCCTCACGCTGCGCCCGCTGACGGGTGATCTGGTCTTCTTCCCGTCCTCGCTCTTCCACCGCACCCTGCCCTTCTCGGCCCCGGTCGAGCGCACCTGCATCGCCTTCGACATCGCGCCGCCGGCTGCCACCGGCAGCGAGCCCGCATGATCGCGGGTGATCGACCCAGGGGTCTGCACCTCCTCTTCTCGCTGCGCGGATCGATCCTGGGCGACATCGCCTTGCCGCTGGCCGTGGTGGTCGCGGTGTCCATCCTGGTGACGCTCTCGCACGGCATCGTCTTCGGGCTCAAGCTGCACATGGACGTGGCCGTGTTCGGCATGCTCGGCACGATGCTGGCGATCATCCTCGGCTTCCGCACCAACGCCAGCTACGACCGTTACCGCGAGGGCCGCCTGCTGTGGGGCGACCTCATGGCCGGGATCCGCAGTTTCACCCGTGCCCTGTCCGGCTATCTGCCGGATGCCCGCTTCGATGCGTCGCAACCCGAGGGCCGGATCGTGCGCGGGCTCATCGCCCTGCCCCACCTGCTCCGCCACGAGCTACGCAGCACCGATCCGCGCGCAGATGTCATCCCCTGGCTGGATTCGGCGCTCGCCTCGCAGCTCATGGGCACCCGCTTTCCGGCCTCGAGCCTGCTCGAGCAGCTCTCGCGTGAACTGCATGACATGGCCCAGACGGGGCGTCTGTCCGAATATGCGCGGGTGGCCCTGGAGCAGGAGTTCACCTTCCTGCAGCGTCAGTTGAGTGGTTGCGATCGTCTGCAGACGACGCCCATCCCCTTCGCTTACAGTCTGCTCGTGCACCGGACGATCAGCGTCTATCTGCTGCTCCTGCCTTTCGGCGTGGTGGATGGCTGCGGCATCATGACCCCGGTGGTCTGCTTCATGCTGGCCTACACCTTCTTCGGGCTGGAGGCCGTGGGCACGCAGATCGAGGAGCCCTTCGGCATCCAGCCCAACGATCTGCCGCTCGCAGCCCTGTGTCGCGGTGTGGAGATCGACCTGGCACCGCTGCTCGGTCTGCCACCGCCCGGACCGCTGGCCCCGGACAACGGCGTCCTGCTGTGAGCGGGGCGTTTCCCCCCCCTACCCTGCCGTCAGCGGCCGGCCCAGCGGGCAGCGGCGACACAACCTGGCACCTGGCCCCGGAGTTCGGCCCCATTGCCCGGCAGTGGCTGCTCTGGCCCTGCCGGCCCGACAACTGGCGCGAGGGCGCGCGGCCGGCGCGCCGGGCCTTCGCCACGCTGGCCGAGGCCATGCTGGCCTTCGATCCGGTGACGATCGGCACGCCGGCCGCCCTGCTCGCAGAGACCCGCCGACAGATCCCCGCCGGGGTGGACCTGGCCCCCGTCGCGGCCGACGACGCCTGGCTGCGTGACAGCGGCCCCGCCTTCACGCGAGGTCCCCATGGCCGCCGGCGCGCGCTGGCCTTCCGCTTCAACGCCTGGGGCGGGGCCGATGGCGGCCTCTACGCCGACTGGTCACAGGATGCGCTGGTGGCATCCCGCATTGCGGATCTGGCCGGCTGGCCCTGCGACCACGTGCCCCTGGTGCTGGAGGGTGGCGCGATCCATGGCGACGGTGCAGGCACGGGACTCACCACCGCCTCCTGTCTGCTGGCCCCGAATCGCAACCCCACACTGACCCGCGCCGGGATCGAGGCCACGCTCTGCGCGTGGCTGGGCTTCCAGCGTCTCATCTGGCTGCCGGAGGGGCTCGCTGGCGATGAAACCGGTGGTCACATAGACAACCTCGCCTGCTTCCTCGGGCCGGGGCGCGTGGCCCTGGCCGAGACCGATGATCCGGCGAGTCCGCACGCCGCGGCCTGTCAGGCCGCCCGGGCCCTGCTGGAATCCACCAGCGACGCCCGAGGCCAGGCGCTCGAGATCATCCCCATCCCCCTGCCGGAGGGCGTGCCACCCATGAGCATCGCCGAGGCCAACGGCATCATCCCGCGAGCAGGCAGCCAGCCGCGCCGACCCGGCACACCGCTCACGGCCTCCTACCTCAACGCGGTCTTCGCCAGCGGCGCGGTCGTGATCCCCGCCTTCGGCGTGGCGACCGACGAACGCGCCCGACGCGCCTGGGCCAGCGCGCTACCCGGGCGCGAGGTCATCGCACTGCCCGCCCGCGAGATCCTCCTCGGCGGCGGCGGCCTGCACTGTGTGACCCTGAGCGAACCGGGCTGAGCGCCGGTCGGCACCGTGTGCCAGGGCCGCCCACGGAGGCAGCGTGGGGGCCAGGCGGCTCAAGCCTCGCTGTGGCGCCCCTCCAGCACCGCCGCAACGCGCGCCAGATCGGCCGGTGTATCGACCCCGGCCGGGGGTGCCACAGCGACGACGGCCATGCGGATCCGCTCGCCCGCATGCAGCAGGCGCAGTTGCTCCAGGGCCTCGAGCCGCTCGACCTCCGGCACCGGCAGGGTGGCATAGCGTGCCAGCAGACCGGCGCGGTAGGCGTAGATGCCGAGATGCCGCAACCAGGGTCCGGGCGCGAGTACGGCGGGTATGCCCCCGGCGAAGGCATCGCGATGCCAGGGTATGGGGGCCCGGCTGAAACACATCGCGTTCTGCTCTGCGTCGAGCACCACCTTCACCACATTGGGGTCGGCAAGCTCCGCCCCCGCGCGGATGGGTGTGCAGAGGCTGGCGGCCGCAGCACCCGGGGCGGCGGCCAAGGTCTCTGCCACCTGATCGATGAGCGCCGGGGGCATGAGGGGCTCATCGCCCTGCAGATTGACGATGATCGCGTCGGCCGCGAGACCGCGCCGGGCGACGACCTCGGCGATGCGATCGGTGCCCGAGGCATGCGCGGGAGAGGTCATCTCCACCGCGACCCCGAACGCTGCCAGCGCATCCCGGATGCGCGCGTCGTCCGTAGCGACAATCACCTCAGCGGCACTGGATTCACGCGCGCGCGCCACCACATGGGCGATGAGCGCCTGCCCCGCGAGCGGGATGAGCGGCTTGCCCGGCAGCCGGCTGGCCGCCATGCGCGCCGGGATGACGACATGAAAACGCATCGAGCAGATCTCCAGTGAGGATTCGACGAGTCCGGGGCGATCGAATCGTCACGCACCAATCCCGGGGTCACGACTCCTGCTGCCCGCCATGGCATCCCCGTGTGCTCGATGACGATCTCAGCGCGGTGGAACAACGCACCGCAGGCCTGCCGAAACTCGATGAACGAAGGCAATCGATGTGCCTTCATCCGTCAAGCTTTGCCGGCATCAGGTCAAGCACACACTGCCATGAACACGCCGCTTCGGGCTCTGGACTGCGCTGCGAACCATGCCTCCGGACGCGGCATGCCGCAGTCATTCGAGCCACCACATACTCAGCGGTAGGCCTCGATCTCGGCACTCTCGAGCGTGCGGGCCTCCTCCTCCAGCAGCACCGGGATGCCGTCCTGGATGGGATAGGCCAGCCGGGCCGAAAGCGATATGAGTTCCTGCTTCCGCTCATCGAGGATGAGCGGGCCCTTGGTCACCGGGCAGGCGAGGATCTCGAGGAGTTTCTTGTCCATGGTTGAGCTCCTTCAGCAGGGCATCGAGGCGTTGGATGAAAAGCGGGCTGGGCGAGGCCGCGACGGCCAGATACCAGTGGCGGCGGTCAGCGAAGCGCTCGCACTTGACCGCATCCTTTGCCGTCATCACCACCGGCGCATCATCGCCGAAGTCGAGGTCCTCGCGACGAAAGCGGTGGTGATCCGGGAAGGCATGGGCGATCACCCGGACGCCAAGCCCGCGCAGGGTGGCGAAGAAGCGCTCGGGATGACCGATGCCAGTCACGCAATGCACGCGTTCACCCGCAAGGCTCGTGGGCGGCCGCGCCTGCCCGCCCAGAACCGGTACCAGCGCCCGGGGCAGGAGCTGCATGCCGAACTCCCCGCGCTGCGGGCTGCCACCGTTGCAGATCACGAGGTCCACCGTGGCCAGACGTGACTCCGGCTCACGCAGCGGCCCGGCCGGCAGGCAGCGCCGATTACCGAAGCGGCGGACACCATCCACCACCACGATCTCGAGGTCACGGGCCAGCGCGTAATGCTGCAGGCCGTCATCGCTGAGCAGCAGATCCGGTTGCGCGGCCTCGATGAGTGCCTCGGCCGCCGCTACCCGATCGGGTCCGACCGCCATGGGGCAGCCCGTCTGCCGGGCGATGAGCACGGCCTCGTCGCCCACCTGATCGGGATCGCTGTCCGGACGCACGATCTGCGGCCATTTGGTCGCCCGCCCACCATGCCCACGGCTGACGATGCCGATCCGATGGCCGCGCGCCGTGAGCTGCTCGGCGAGCCAGATGGTGAGGGGTGTCTTGCCGGTGCCGCCCACCGTGAGATTGCCGACCACGATCACCGGGAGCGGGAGTCGCGTGCTGTGCAGGAGACCGTTCGCATGCGCCGCCCGGCGGCCAGCGGCCAACGTTGCCCACAGCAGACCCAGTGGCCAGAGCGGGAACAGTGCCGGATGCCCGCTGTACCAGGCGTCGGTGAGCGCCGCCTCCAGACGCCCGCGCCAGCCACCGCCCGGCCTTGCGACCTCGCTGCCGGCCTTGCCACGGATCCCGTGCTGCACCTGCATGCGAAGCCTCTGGCCCTGGCGGTCAGGGCGACTCGGCAACCGTGGCGATGGCCAGACGTCGCACGCCCAGTTGTCGCATGGCATCCATGACGGTCACCAAGTCCTGATGGCGGGCCTCGGAGTCGGCCGCGATCACCACCGGCCGCTCGGCCAGCGCCGTGCCCCCGAGCCCGCGGAGCAGCGTGGCCAGGCTTTCGGCCGTCGGCCGCTCGAGCACCTGTCCCGCCACCTCGACGCGCCCCCCCTGATCGATCGACACGCGCAGGGTTTCTTGATCGGCCGGGTCGAGGATCGCATCGGCCCGGGGCAGTGCGATGTGCAGCCGTGAGGTCTCGAGGAAGCTGGTGGCAACCAGGAAGAAGATGAGCAGCACGAGCAACACGTCGATGAAGGGCACGACGTTGATCTCGATGTGCTCGTCACCGCGTCGCTCACCGAAGCGCATGCAACCCTCCGCAGGGACAGGCCATCGAACCGTGCGATACAGCCGGGTGCACCGACGAACCCCGGCTGGGAACGTGGCTGAACAACGGTGTGACGCCCACCCCGCCGCCGCTCATCGCACCGCCCGCTCGGGAGAACGCTCGGGGGAGCGTTCAGGGCGTTCGGGCACGTCCCAGCGCACTTCGCGCACGATACCGGCATCCTGCAGGGCATCGACGAGCTTGATGGTCTCCACTTCGAGGTCCACCACCAGGGCATCGATACGACTGCGGAAATAGCGGTAGAAGAGCAACGACGGGATGGCCACCGAGAGCCCGGAGGCGGTGGCCACCAGCGCCTCGGCAATGCCTCCCGACAGGGCGCGGGCGTCACCGAGGCCGCCGCCCTCCACCGCCGCAAAGATGCGGATCATGCCGATGACGGTACCCAGAAGACCCAGGAGCGGTGCAATGGCCGCCACGGTACCGAGCGTGTTCAGGTAACGACCGAGGTCGTGCACGACGTGTCGCCCGATGTCCTCGATGCGCTCCCGCATGCGTTCGCGCGAGGCCATGGCCTGGGGCGACAGACCTGCCGCCAGAATGCGACCGAGGGCCGAACCGCGCTCCAGTTCGACCAGGCGCTCCGGCGTCAGGCGTTTTTCCCGGATGAGGGTCCAGACCTCGCTGGTGAGCCCGTCAGGGCTCACCCGGCGCGGCTGCAAGGTCCAGAAGCGCTCCAGCACG
>DBNU01000004.1 GCA_002299125.1 Proteobacteria bacterium UBA664 | reverse complement strand
TTCTGGCAGGCCGAGAGGCACTTCCGATGAGGAAACCGCCGACTGGAGAGCCGTGTGCGGGAAAACCGCCTGCACGGTTCGGAGGGAGGGGAGGACGCGAGTCCTTCCCTACCCCTATCGAGGGTCACTGTCACTGGGATTTTCGCCGCAGCTTGCCCCCAGTACTCGTGTCGGGGGCGGGGATGACGGTTGGAAAGGTCCGCTGCCGGCGAGCAGTTGCCCCACGGGGACGCATCACCCGGGCCTACCCGGTGCGTCCGGGCGGGTGTCCGCTCAGGGCTTCGCTTGGTGCCGCTCCCCATGCATCGCGGCGCCGAAGGCGGTGTACACGGCCCGGGCCACCGGGTTTGCCAGGGCCTCGTATTCCAGGTGCCATTGCAGGGCCAGCGCGAAGGGGTGGGCCGCCACGCGGACGGCCTCGATGGTGCCGTCCGCGGCCTCGGCCTCGATGGCAAGCCCACTCGCCAGGCGTTCGATACCCTGGGCGTGCAGGCTGTTGACCGGGCAACCGGACAGACCGGTGAGGCGGGTGAGCAGGCCGCCGGGCCGGAACTGCACCGTGTGGCGCTCGGCGTAGCGTTCTTCCGTCGACCCCTCCGGGGCGCGGTGATCCAGACGCCCCGGCAGGGTCTGCAAGGCCGGGTGCAGGCTACCGCCCAGCGCGACGTTCAGTTCCTGCAGCCCCCGGCAGATCCCGAGCAGCGGCAGGCCGTGCGTGGTTGCAAGAAGGGCCACGGCAAGGGCGGTAGTATCCCGGGCCCGGTCGAGGGGAGCGCACGGTACCGCGGCGTTCGCGCCGTAATGCTCGGGGTGCAGATTCGAACGCGCGCCGGTGAGGCAGATACCCGCGCAGCGTTCGAGCAGGCCCAGGACACTGGCCCCTTCCTCGCGCGCCGGCAGCAGCACCGGTTCCACCCCGGCCAGCGCCCACAGGGGCTCGAGATACTGCTCTGCCACGCGCTGCTCGTAGCGGCCGTTGATCTCGATGCGATCGGCCACCACTGCCACCCAAGGCCGTGCAGCCATGGTCAACCCGGCCCGAAGGCGAGGGCGATCTTCTCCTGCAGATGGGCGAGGGCAGTGGTGGGCGCGTAGCGGGGTCGTTCGCCGGGTGCCAGGCAGGAAGGCAGGCAGGCCACCGGCGTGTCGTGATTCGGGTCGTAGAAGAAGGGGATGGAGTAGCGCTCGCGGGCGCTGCGGTTCACCACCCGGTGCACCGTGGAGGCGTAGCGGTCGTTGGTCCAGCGGGCGAGCATGTCGCCGACATTCACCACGAGCGCGCCCTGCACCACCGGCACGCTGTACCAGGTGCCGTCGCGCGCAAGCACCTCGAGCCCCGGCAGCTCGTGCTGGGCGAGGAGGGTCAGGCAGCCGTAATCCGTGTGTGCGCCAGCGCTCAGGCGATCACCGCCGCTGGTGAAGGGTGGATAGCGCAGTGGCCCCGCCGTGGTCATGGGCTGGTCGAGGAAGGGATCGAAGTGTTCCGGCGGCAGCCCCAGCGCAAGCGCAAAGCAGCTCATGAGCTCGCGCCCCAGGGCGGTCAGGCGAGCATGGTATTCCGTCCAGACTTCGCGGAAGCCCGGGATGCCTTCGGGCCATTGGTTTGGCCCGTGCAGCGGCACACCGGCCATGACCAGCGGGTGATCGGGGGGAAGGTCGCGCCCGATCTTGATGCCCTCCTTGAGGTCACCGCCGCTCTTCTGTGTGCCCGGATCCAGATTCTCGCGGCCGAGTGCGAACCAGCCACGATGTACGGGTGAGTGCTCGATGGCGACCCGCGACTTCTCGGCCAGGGGGCGGACGAAGAACTGGCGCGCGGCCGCGAAGGCACGCTCGAAGAGTATCGCCGGGATCCCGTGACCGGTGATGAGCAGGAAGCCCGGATCGCGGCAGGCGGCATCCATCTCATTCGCGATGCAGAGGCGTGCAGCACTGCCGCGTGCGGGCATGCCGCCGAGGTCGACGACGGGAAGCCGGGGCAGGGGTAGCGGCGATTGTGCGAGGGGGTGGCTCATGTTGCGGGTGCCGGGACAGGGCCGGCCGGTAAGTCCACGGCAGAGGGCGACAGGCGAGGATAACGCCGGGGCCGGCGCACGCAAGTGCGCGCAGTCATCTGTGTAGCGCCCAAGTCGTAATGTCCCCTTTGGCCCGGTCGTGGGTGCTTGGGGTGATGACCGGCAGGGTGCTGAGCCAGCGGCCTCAAGCCCGCCTGAGCCCCGGCAGCGCATGCCCGCGCTCGTACACGAGGAGCCCGAGCAGGATAAGCAGCGTCCCAAGGCCCTCGCGCCAGCCGAAGGATTCATCGTTGACTGTCACGCCGATGATGATCGAGGCGAGCGGCGTCAGCAGCGACACCAGTGCGGTGCGGCTGGCCTCCATGTGGCGGAGGAGGTGGTAGAAGAGCAGGAAACCGAGCACCGAGCCAAAGATGCCGAGGTAGAGGATGCTGCCCGCCGTGCGCCAGTGCCAGGTTTCTGGCAGCGCGGCCCCGTCGTGCAGCCACCAGGTTACGAAGTAGAGCGGCAGGGTGATGCCGATGCCGCCAGTCAGGAGCGTGACCACCGGCAGGCGGTGGTCGATGCGCTTCAGCCACACGGCACTCAGCCCATGCAGCACGTTCGAGGCAGCAGCGGCAACCAGGCCCAACGGCGCGAGCGGTCCCAGACCGCCGCTCGCGCCGAACATCACCACGAGGCCGGCGAGCCCCAGCAGCATGCCGGCCAGGCGGGGCGGGCTGAAGGCGTCCTCGCCCAGCACGAAGGCAGCGAGCAGACCGGTCGAGAGGGGCATGAGACCACCGACGATGGCGATCCATCCCGAGGGGATGAACTGCGCGCCCCAGTAGACGGTGAGCATGGCGCCATAGATGCCGACGCCGGCAGCCAGATAGGCGTGCAGGGCCGCGCCCGTCACGGGCAATGGTCGCCGCAGTGCCAGTTGCACGGCCGCGAGGATCACGAAGCCGACCAGCATGCGTGCGCCCAGACCGACCACGAAGGAAACCTCCGCGTCAGCGCTCCACTGGATGGCCAGCGGCGTGGTGGACCAGATCAGCACCAGTGCCAGGAAGGCCGACGCCAGGCGTGGCGGCGAGTTCACGGTGGCGGCGATGCCCACCGACGCAACAGGCGCCCCGGTCACCGTGGCTGCGACCGGGGCGCTGGTCATCGTGGGGTGATCGACGCTTCGCATCAGTGACTCAACCGCAATTGATCGAGCAGTCGGATGATCTGCGCGCCCGGGATGGCGTAGCTGATGCCGCTTGGATCCGAGAGGGCGGCCTCGCGGCTGCGCTTCACCAGCACCATGTTGATGACACCCAGCAGATCGCCGGTCTCGACGTCATAGAGTGGGCTGCCGCTGTTACCCGGATAGGCGACCGCATCGAGCTGGTAGATGTCCCAGGCCCCGCGGCGCAGGCGCACCTGCTCGGCCGTGAGTTCGCGCGCCGAGCCACGCGGGATGGCCACGGGCGAGATCCCCGCGATGATGCCCGTATGCGTCACCGGGTAAAGCCCGAGCACGGCCCCAATGGGAAAACCGGTGAAGGCGATGGGCAGCCCCGGACGCGCACGCCTGGGATCGGCGAACCGGAAGGCCGGCAGGGGCGAGCCAGTCGTGAAGCGCAGCACCGCGAGATCGTGCTCGTCGTCGCGTTCGAGTACTTGCACGGGCTCACTGCGACCCTGCTCGCCGCGCCCGATGAAGATGACATAGGTCTCGTTGCTCGTCCGCGAGAGTGGGCGTGCCACCACATGCGCGTTGGTGATGACGGTGCGGCCGTCACCGACGATGAAGCCAGTCCCGAGCAGGGCCGCCGCCGGGCTGCGCAGGCGATCGAAGGTACCGACGCCGACCACACTCGGCGAGATCTCCTCGATGACGTCCGGCAGTCGGGATTCTGCCCGGGTCGCGGCGAAGGGCAGGGCCAGCGCGATGCCGGCGATCAGCCAGGCGGTGAGTCGCGCAACGGGCCGAGAGTTACGCTGGCGCAGCGAGGCTTCGGCACGGATGACGAAGGCGTCGTCGGGCGAATTGGCGCAGAGGGAGGTAGGCATGGCTTCGGTGAGTTCCGGGAGGTGGGTGAGCGGGAGCATCGGACACGAAGGCACTTGGGACCGTCGCGCTGGCCCGGTGCCGGGGGATGAGTGGGTGGAAGGGCAGCGAGTACGGAAGAATCTGCAGCAGTCGTTCGTGAGCGGGTGTCATCCGTAAGCGAAGTTCGGGCGGATCCTCCCGGGCCGCTCCGGCCGCTGCCGACACCGGTGAAGGGACGTGCGCACTAGACACCGGAGCGATAGCACGTCGGCATCGGCAGTGTAGCCGACGCCGATTCGTGCACCGCAGGTGCCGGATCCTGACTCACCTCGACCATCGGCGGCGGCAGTTGTTGCACCCCGTCGCATGCGGGCTCGGGTAAGCTTCGGGCCACGGCCTCCGCCGCCGAGGGCCGCGACCGCTTCCTTCCTGCCCCCGCCCTCACGGAGCCCTTCGTCATGCGCGTACGCCACTTTCGGCAGCTTGCTTTGCCCCTTGCCCTGCTGACCGCGGCCCTGCCGGCGCCCGCCGCCACCATCCAGTTCGATTTCCGCTTCGACGACACGGGCTTCTTCACGCAGGCCCGACGTAACGTGCTGGAGGCGGCGGGTGCCTTCTGGTCCGGTGTGCTGGCCGATACGCTGAACGCGATTACTCCGGGCGGCGTAAACACCTGGACGGCGATTACCACTGATCCGCGCAACATCAATCTGGACGTCTCGATCACCAATCTGCAGGTGGCGGCCGATGCCATTCTCATCTTCGCCGGAGCGACCAACCTGACGGGCCTTGCCGTGGGCGGGCCGGGTGGCTACAACGCCTCCGGCACCGGCGCCTTCCTGCAGAACGTCGAGGCACGCGGTGAGGTGGGCGCAACCCAAGGCGCCGCTGCCAGCGAGTTCGCCCCCTGGGGTGGAACAATCAGCTTCGATTCGGATCGCAACTGGTATTTCGATGCGGACGTGAGCACCACCGAGGCCTTCAGTGGCTTCGATTTCTACTCCGTCGCCCTGCACGAGATCGCCCACGTCCTTGGCTTCGGCACCTCCGACGCCTGGTTCGCGCGGGTGAACGGCGCGCAGTTCACGGGAGCCCTCGCCAATGCTGCCTTTGGTGGCAACGTGCCGCTCTTCGGGACCGGAGGCGAACACTTCGCCCGAGGCACGATGAGCATAGTGGGCGGTCAACCCCAGGAAGCGGCCATGGACCCGGATATCGCCGCCGGGGTGCGCAAGCGCATGACGCGACTCGACCTCGCCGCCCTGGATGACATCGGTTGGGACATCAACTATCCACTCGATCCTCCCCCGCCCCCCGCCCCGGTGCACCTGCCGCTGCCTGCCTGGGCACTCGGCCTGCTGGCTGGGGGCATCGTGGTCCGGGCGTGGCGTGCCGTTTGAGGGGTGGAGCGTCCCGGCACCTTATCTCCTCGAGCTCATCCGTCGTCCCTGCCCCGACAAGGGCACTCGGGGGCAGGCTGCGGTGGGGCCCCGTGTCGGTTCCGCCCAGGGGCTGGGTTACTGCCGACTCGGGAATGAGTGGGAATGACGTTGTAATCTGGCCGTTCAGCCGGGAACCATTCCCGCTCTGCCGGTCGATTTTGCTCACTTCGCCCCACAGGAGACCTACCCACGATGGCCTTACGTCTACCCGTGCTCTGCTGTGCCGCCGTCATGGCAGCGCTGATGCCTACGGCGAGGGCAGACTCCCCAGCGCTGCTGGCGGCCGAGGCCGCGCTCGTCGCACAGGATTTCCCGCGGGCGCAGGCGGCCTTCGCGGAGCTCGCAGCCGCGGGCAATGCCGCTGCGATGTTCTATCTGGGCCAACTCACGGCCGACGGCCTGCCCTCCGGTGAGCCCGACGCCAAGGGCGCGGAGGACTGGTATTCGAAGGCTGCGGAGGCGGGTGAAGGGCGCGCCGTACATGCACTTGGCATGCAGGCCATGCGCGGCGACGTCACGGGGGCGTCCGATCCCGTGCGCGCCAGGGAGCTGTTCGAACGAGCTGCCGGGATGGGTATGGCCAAGTCGATGCGGGCCCTCGGGATGGTCTGGTACCACGGCAATGGCGTACCGAAGGATCTGCGCCGCGCCCACGACTGGTGGGTGAAGGCCGCCGAGAAGGGTGATGCCGACGCGGCCTACAACCTCGGCTCGATGTACTTCCGCGGCAAGGGCCTGCGGCGAGATGAGGCCAAGGGCGTCGCCTATTGGCGCCAGGCTGCCGATGGCGGGAGCGCTGCCGCCATGAATGGCCTTGGGGGGGCCTATCTCGAGGGGCAGGGTGTACCCAAGGATGCGACCGAGGCCTTCATCTGGTTTCGGCTGGCGAGCGGCTTCGGACACAAGCCCGCTGAATTGAACGCCAATCTCGCAGCGCAGCGTCTCGAAGCTGCGGCGCAGGTGGAGGCCGAGAAGCTGGCTCATCAGCGTTTTGGAGAATTGAAGTCACAGTTGCTGGCTCGGACACCCGTCCAGTGAGTCGCTGCGGGGCTGTCAGTAGCGGCGGCTCGATGGTCGGAGGCATGTTTCTGGTGGCGCTGGGTACGGTCACGGTAGCCAGCGCGGATACCGGTCAGTCGGTGACCAAAGCCCCAGCCTCCGAGGCAACCGCGGCGGCGGCTGACGAACAGTTCCTGACCGCGGGTGAACTGCTGCAGTCGTGTCGCGGTGCCGCAGGCAGCCGGGAAGATGGGCTCTGCCTCGAATTCATCTTCGGGTTGGTACGTACCGTCACCGAAATGCAGCAGCAGGATCCTGCGACGCAGTATTTCTGCATCGACCCGGGTGCTACGCCCATTCGAACCGTTCAGGGGACATTGCTGCGGGGGCTCGAGGAACGGCGGGATGTCGCGGCCATGCCGGCGTTCGAGATCGCGATTGATGTCCTCGGTCGCGCCTGGCCCTGCGTGCAAGTGCAGCCGCGCTGAACGCGCCCTCACACGACACCCGAGTTGGGTGCCGGGGGCTTCAAGCCACGTCGCGGATGGGACGATACTCTGCCGACGCCACTTCTGGCGGAACGTCCCTGGAGACGCACATTCATGCAAAACCATTCGAGACTCCCTGTTGCGGGCCTAGTCAGCCTTGCGGCCGCCCTGCTCGCCGCCGGTTCGGCCAGTGCTGCCGATGCCTTTCATCGAGTCGAGGCGGGTAACACCCTCTTCAGCATCGCCCAGAGCCACGGCGTCACCGTTGAGGCACTGCGTGTCGCCAATGGGCTCAAGGGGAATTCGATCCAGGTCGGGCAGCGGTTGCGCCTGCCGGGTCTGCCACTGGCTGACCACCACGAGGGTGAGGGTCACGAGCACGAAGAGGGCAAGCAGGACGACGAGCATCACTCGGCGCTCAATTCGAAGCGCGCCCTGGCGGATGAGAGCGAGGATGACGAGCACGGGGAGGACGAGCACGAGGAAGGCAAGCAGGACGACGAGCATCACTCGGCGCTCGATGCGAAGCGTGCCGTGGCGGACAAGCACGAGGGTGAGGGACACGAGCACGAGGAAGGCAAGCAGGGCGACGAGCATGGGTCGGCGCTCGATGCGAAGCGTGCCGAGATGCA
>DBNU01000009.1 GCA_002299125.1 Proteobacteria bacterium UBA664 | reverse complement strand
CGCAGCTCGACCGACTCGGCAAACTCGCCCGCCTGATCGACGTGGACTTGCGCGGCACCATGCTGTGCAGTTGGGCTGCGGCGGAATGCTTCGATCCCGCAGGCGGAGGTGTCATCGTGAACACCTCCTGGGATCAGGCCCTGACCGGCATGGGTGGCGAGAATCCCGAACTCTTTGCCGCCGTGAAGGGCGGGATCTCCGGCTTCACTCGCAGCCTCGCGCGGAGTCTCGCTCCCAGGGTGCGCGTGAACGAGGTCGCTCCCGGCTGGATCGCCACGGAGTTCGCCCGCCAGTCGATGCGTCCGGAGTACTTCGAGGCCGTGGTGCAGGCCACGCCGCTCGCGCGCTTCGGCAGCCCGGAGGATGTCGCTGCCGCTTTCGTCTGGCTGCTGTCGGCGGAGTCCGCCTTCGTGACCGGTCAGTCGATCAAGGTCAATGGCGGACTCGTCAGCGGCTGAACACCGGAAGTCAGTCCCGCGCCCGTCGTTCCCGTAGAGCCGAGGGCCCACAAGTAGCCTCAATCTCGCCACCGCCCGCTGTTCTCACTCCCGGCGGGCGGAGACAACGGCCGGTCCGGCACGCAAGCGCGAACCGCGGATTTCAGGCGGGCTCGAGTTGACTCAACACCCACTCCTCGAGGCTGCGACGGGCGGGCTCGTCCAGATGGGTGAACTCGAAGCCGAGGGCCAGTTCATCCTCGCCGGCCTTCTGTACATAGCAGCGGCGCGCAACAGCAACGAATTCGAGGCAGCGGTCGGCGAGAAACATCTGCCATTCAGCACGCAGCAGATCGGCCTCACCTAGACCGGGCGCCGCGACAAAGGCCAAGGCCTCCGCGCGCGTGCAGCGTACCCGCAGTCCGCCCACGGACAGGTCGACCAGACGGGCCGCCAGCCGATGCCGGCCGCCGATTGGGCGCAATTCGAGGCGTCCGGCGGTGTGTACCCGCGGTTGCTGTCTGCGTTCGCTCGGCAGCGTGACCCGGGCCAGGTCGATTGCCTGAAACATGAGCGCGGTGTCTCCCCGCAGGATGTATGACCTGAGTCGCGTGTCGGCGGGCAGGCCATCGCCCTTGAGGGTGCGGGTGTGCCGCGGGCAGGTTGGCGGCCGCTCAGCCGCCGTGCGGTGGCTCTCGCCCGATGGGCGGTGCCGGGCACGGGATCGAAAAGGCCCGCACTCAGTACGTCAGGACGCTGCTCACCGTCACCCCAGGGAGCCGCGCACGCCCGCGCAGGGCACCCAGCTCGATGACGAAGGCACAACCCAGGACTTCGGCCCGGCAGCGTCGGACGAGGGCGACGGCTGCCGCCGCCGTGCCGCCCGTGGCGAGGACATCATCGACGATGAGCACCCGCTCGCCGGGCTCGAGTGCGTCGAGGTGCATCTCGAGACTGGCGGTGCCGTATTCGAGCGCGTAGTCCTCGCGCTCGACGGTGTGCGGCAGTTTGCCCGGTTTGCGCAAGGGCACGAAGCCCACGTCGAGGAGTTGGGCGGCGAGCGCACCGAAGAGAAAACCGCGTGCCTCCATGCCGGCCACGCAGGCGATGCCCTGACCGCGCCAAGGCATGACCAATGCCTCCGTGGCCGATCTCAAGCCATCGGCGGAGCGGAGCAGTGGGGTGATGTCCCGATAGAGAACGCCCGGTTCAGGGAAATCCGCAATGGTGCGGATGAGGGATTTGAGCTCCTGCATGGGCGCGGAGGATGCCGCACGTGCCCGCCCTCGTCCATGACTTGAGTCGGGCCAGCACGCGGGTCGATGCACGCGCCTTGATCTTCGCCTTTCCAGTTCGGATCCGCCGGCAGGTGCTGCTCGGGTTGGAAGCGGGGTCGGGCGGAAGGGGCGATTCATGCGGGGTTGTAAAAGAAGAGGCCCCCAATCGGGGGCCTCAGGGGCACTGCCGTCAACCGTCTTTCAGCGGTTGGCGATGTACATCGTGACTTCGAAACCGAAACGGATGTCAGCGAAGGAAGGGGTCGTCCAGGCCATGTGTGCTCTCCCTGAGTGCTCTGGTTGGTGGGCTACCGGTTCTGCCGGCTCGCAGTGACAATTGCAGAGGCCGTGCCAGCCGCCGGGCGTCGCCAACGGCCGCAACGGGAAACAAGAAAATACAGTCAGTTATGGCCATGCTGCGCGGTCGCCTGCGGCCAGTCACTGCGCCGGTCCGGACTTGCTGGCTCCAGCCGACCAGGGGGCTGGTTGCCCGCAACCAGCCTGGTTCTGGCGCGGTGGGTAGCTGGACACGAATGCCGTGCCTGCCGGGTGCGGAGACAGTCGTCGGAGTCGCGGGGCCGCGACGTTCACTACGATGGCTCGCACAGTCGCTCGATGGTCGTGCCGAGGTCCGGGATGATCTTCAGACGGTCCCCCCGGTCCCTGGGACTGCGA
Source organism: Proteobacteria bacterium UBA664 (assembly GCA_002299125.1). GTDB lineage: Bacteria > Pseudomonadota > Gammaproteobacteria > UBA7966 > UBA7966 > UBA7966. The sequence continues at coordinate 5,085 of DBNU01000009.1, read as the reverse complement.
TCGAGCCGATCCAGCACGGGTCCCTTCACCTCCGCGAGTGCCAGTGATAGACCGCGGGCGCGCAGGTCTTCCGCGAGGGCGTGCAGGATCTCCACGGCACTGACATCGATATGGTTGACGGCCGAGCACACCAGTACCACCGTGCGGACTTCGGGCCGCCGGCCGAGCGCCTGCTCGATGAACTCGCGCACGTATTCGGCGTTGGCGAAGGTCAGGGACGCATCCGGGCGCAGCAGCAACAGGTGCGGCCAGGTCTCGACGGCGTGGCGTTCGACGTTGCGGAAGATCGGCTGGCCCGGGATGCGACCGACGACGGCGATGTGCGGGCGGCTGCTTCGCCACAGAGCCAGCAGGATGGAAAGTCCGACGCCCAGCGCCACGCCCGCTTCCACACCCAGCATCACGGTGCCAGCCAGGGTAACAACGGCCGCCGCACCGTCGCGCGGGTCGTAACGCCAGAGGTCCATGAGCTCCTGCGGCCGCAGCAAGGGCATGACGGCCACGATGATGATGGCCGCCAGCGCGGCGCTTGGCACCATGCCGAGGACGCCCGTGAGACCTGCGCCGGCACCGATGAGCCACAGGGCCGTGACCACCGCGGCGCGCTGACTCTGCGCCCCTGCGGCGGCGTTCACCAGCGTGCGACTGAGTCCTCCGGCCACCGGCATCGCACCTGTGAATCCGCCGGCGACGTTTGCCGCGCCGAGCGCGATGAGTTCCCGATCCGGATCGATACGCTCTTTCCGGGTCCGCGCCATGGATTTGGCGATGGCGATGCTCTCCACGAAACCGATGAGCGCGATGAGGGCGGCTGAGGGCAGGAGATCGGACCAGCGATCGAACCCGAATGCAGTCAGTGTCGGCCACGGCAGCACCGGCGCAACGGTACCGATCACCGCATAGCCCAGGTCCGGACCCAGGCCTCGCGCGTTCAGAAACAGCGTGGCGATGATTACGATGAGGACCGGGGCGAGGCGCGGCAGCAGACGCAGAAAACGCGAGCGGTCCGCCTGCCCCGAGCGCATCGCACCGAGCCGTTCGATCACGATGGCCGCCAGCAACAGCGCCATGCCGAAGGTCACCGGTCCGGGCGCCAGTGACTGCGCAGCACCCGACCCCAGGCCGAGTAGTGGCGGCAACTGGGCAAGGATGATGAGCAGGGCCGCCCCCATGCTGAAGCCCTGCAGCACCGGCTGCGAGACGAAGTTCGCCAGAAAACCCAGCCGCAGTGTTCCCAGGGCGAGCAGCAGCAGCCCCACCTGTACCGCGAGCATCAGCGCGGCGCCCGGCCGCTCTGCCACTGGCACGGGTGCGAGGGCACTGGCAAGCATGATCGCGGCCACGGACACCGGCCCGACCGCGAGTACCCGACTGCTGCCAAGCAGGGCGTAGACGATGGTCGGCACCATGCCCGCAGCGAGGCCGAGCGCTGTCGGCAGGCCGGCCAGTTGCGCGAACGCAACGGCCTGAGGCAGCAGCACCAGGGCGGTGATCGAACCGGCGATGAGGTCCTGGCCGATGCTGCGGTCAGCTTTGTCGGAGCTGCGCATCAGCCATGCGGTACGTCGTCAACGGTCGGCACGCCGCAGCGCCGGTTGGCGGGGACGGCCAGATCGATGAGTCGGGGTTTGGGCAGCGCCAGGGCCTGCATCAGGGCAATGAATTCTTCGCGCGACTTGCCGGCGAGCCGTGGATTGATGCTGCGTTCCTCACCAATGCAACTCACCCGGCGACCGCGGTAGTCGTGGCCCGGGTAGACGAGGGTCTCGTCGGGCAGCGTGAAGAGGTGCTCAGTGATGGCGTCGTAGAGCGTTCCTGCATCATCACCCTGGAAATCGGTCCGGCCACAGCCGCCGATGAGCAGCGCATCGCCGGTGAACAGGCGATCCTGCACGCGGAAGGAGACGCTGCCCGGGGTGTGGCCCGGGGTGGGGATCACTTCGATGGTGAGGTCACCACAGGGCAGCCGCTCGCCGCCCTCGAGTTGCAGATCGGCCGTCGTCGCGCCACAGGCCTGTGCCACCGCGGTCAGATTCCCGAGGCGTTGTCGCAGTGCGCCGCCAGCCGTGATGTGGTCTGCGTGGACGTGGGTTTCCAGCGTGTGCGTCAGCCGCAGGCCGCCCTGTTCCAGCGTACGGATGTAGTCCTCGACATGTTCCAGCACGGGATCGATGAGCACGGCCGCAGCGCGTGCGGGGTCGGCGAGGAGGTAGGTGAGTGTGCTCGAGGCGGGGTCGAAGTACTGGCGCAGATGCATGGATTCGTCCTTGTCGTAGGAATGTTTCAGGGGTCAGGCGGCGCTCGGTGCGAGCGGAAGTACCTCGACGTGCGTGCCCGTGGTGCCCGGCACGAAGCGCCACTGCTGGCTGTGGTGACGGGCGACCTGCTCGCGGTGGGCGATGCTCACCACGGTGGAGTGCGTGAGTCGGGCGAAGACGAGCTCGTAGAGTTCGGCTTCCATGGCGCTGTCGAGCGCGGAGGTGGCCTCGTCGAGGAACAGCCAGTCGGGCTGGTGCAGGAGCGCGCGCGCGAAGCCGAGGCGCTGCTGCTCGCCGGGGGACATGCGGCGACCCCAGTTGTCGCTCTCGCCGAGTCGGCCGGCATAGTTGCCGAGGTGACAGGCATGCAGCAACTCACGGAGATCGTTGTCCGTCGCCTGCCCGGTACCGAAGGGATAGGCGAGGGCATCGCGCAGCGTGCCGATGGGCAGATAGGGGCGTTGGGGCAGGAAGAGCACGCGCGCCCCTGCGGGCTGCCGCACCCGACCGTCTCCCCAGGGCCAGATGCCGCAGAGCACGCGGAACAGCGTGCTCTTGCCGATCCCGGAGGGGCCGGTGATGACCGTATGCCGGCCCGGCTCCAGACGCAGATTGGTCGCCGGCAGCAGGGTCAGTCCATCGGGGAGCGAAATGGAGACCTCATCCAGCGCCAGCGTCGCGTCATCGGCCTGCGGGTGGGTCTCGCAACGGATGTGCTCGCGCCGCTCGATGGCGGCCGCGGCGGCGATCGCTTCATGGAAGGTGGTCAGTCGGTCCACACTCGCCTTCCAACTGGCGATGGAGGCGTAGGCATCGACCACGATGGAGAGCGACTCCTGCACCTTGCCGAAGGCAGAGGCGGTCTGCATCACGTCGCCCAGGCGGAAGTCGCCGCGGAAGTAACGTGGCGCCGTTACCAGATAGGGGAAGACGATGGCGAACTGCCCGTAGCCGGTGGTGAACCACTGCAGGCGCTTGGTCCCGATCATGAGGTTGAGCGCGTTCTGGACCACCGCCGTGAAGCGCTGGTGGAGGCCGACGCGCTCCTGCGCCTCGCCACCGTAGACGGCGATGCTCTCGGCGTTCTCGCGCACGCGCACGAGTCCGTAGCGGAAGTCCGCCTCGCGGCGCTCCTGCTCGAAGTTGAGGCCGATGAGTGGCCGGCCGATGGCATGCGCGAACCAGGTGCCGAGGCCCGCATACACGATGGCGAACCAGACCATGTAGCCCGGGATGGCGATCGGACCCAGCAGCGGCACGGAGAGCTCCAACGTGCCGGACAGGGTCCACAGGATGCCGAGAAAGGACACCAGCGAGACGCCGGCATTCAGGAAGGCCAGTGACAGACTCAACGTTTGGTTGGCGAAGGCGTTGAGGTCGGCCGCGATCCGTTGATCAGGGTTGTCCGTGCCCTGCGGCTGCTGTTCGAGCAGATAGAAGGCGCGCGTGCCAAGCCACTCGCCGACGTACACTTCCGTCAGCCAGCGACGCCAGCGCAGCTTGAGCAGCGACTGCAGATAGTTGGCGTATACAGCCACACCGATGTGGCAGGCGGCCAGGAAGCCGAAGTAGGTGATGAGCGCCCAGAAATCCTCTTCCTGCCGCTCCTGCAGGGAGTTGTAGAACTGATTGCCCCAGAAGTTGAACAACACCTGCAGGTACACGAGCAGCAGCGACAGGGTCACGACCGCCGCCAGCAGCCCGCGCGCCGCCCACCGTTCTTCCGAGAACCAGAACGGTCGGGTGAGCTTCCACACCCGGACGAGGAAGTGGTGTGAACCGAGATCGAGGGGCAATTCGACGCGCGCGCGCGGGGGGCGACTCGAGGTCATCGTGCTGGACATGCGGGGGCCTCAGGATGCGGTCGGGCGGTGGGCCATGCCTCACCGGCCGCAGAGTGTGCGTGACGGGCAGAGGGGATGCGAGTCTACCTTCGTGCTCTCATTCGGGCCGTCGGGGACTGTGGCGACCGGTGTCTGGTTCCTGCGCGCGCGACTGGGCGCGCGGGTGCTGGATGTTGCCTGATCAACGCCGCGGATCGTCCCAGGTGGCAACAGCGACTCGATGCACTGCGGGCGAGGCGTGCTGGAGTGAGATCGAATCCGCTTGCAAGGTGTCGGCCCTGCCCATGACAAGGACACTCCGGAGGCAGACTGCGGCGGGCATCTTCGGCGGCGGAGCGCATCGTCATCCCCGCGCAGGCGGGGATCCAGTCCTCTGGCAACGACGGCGTGATAACGCTGGTTCCCCGCCGCAGCCTGCCCCCGAGTGCTCTTGTCGGGGGCGGGGATGAGTACGTTGGCGATGGATTTCCTCCAGTCCCTGCTGCTGACCCTGCTGCTGCTCTGGCTGGTGCTTGTCTGGAGCCCGGCGCTGACGCGCTCGCTCTGGCTCGCCGGGCTCCTCGCCCGCGAGACGGCGCACCTGGCTGCCCTGCTGCCGCTGCTCTGGTTGACCCTGGGAGACCAGAGCGTCGCCCCTGGCTGGTTCCCGCCAGCCCTTGCCGCCCTTGGGCTGCTCCTCGTGTGGCCGCTGGGGCAGAGTCTTGCAAGTCCACAGGCCCGCCCCGATTGCTCGGGATGGCCGCCGGTTGCGGTCGCTTCGCCGGCCAGCCGCGGCGGGTCATTGTTCTTGGGCTACCGCCGGCGCTGGCTCGCCGGCGCGATCCTCCCCTTCCGGCGGGTGGTGACGGTGACGAGCCACTGCTACCAAAGCGCTCCCCTGCCGCTCTACCTTGATCATTATCGCAGCGGGTCCACGCAGGACTCACCACGGGGCTGGCTCTTGGTCGTGCACGGCGGGGGCTGGTCCGGCGGGAGCCGCCGTG
>DBNU01000156.1 GCA_002299125.1 Proteobacteria bacterium UBA664 | reverse complement strand
CGGGCAACATCCAGTCGAGGAGGATGAGCACCGGCTCCTGCTCCTCAATCAGCGCCTGCGCCTCCTCCGCATCACCGGCCTCGAGGTAGCGGTAGCCATCGCCGCTCAGGGTGAAGCCCAGCATCTGCCGGATCGCGGGTTCGTCGTCGACGATGAGGATGTTCTGGCTCATCATGCAATCTCCTGCCGAATACCCGCATCTGGGGAACGGCACTCTGGTGCCGCCGGGAGTGAGCTGTTCGCCGCGCGGATCGCTGTCCACCGACGCTCGGTGAGCAAGCCTAGCTGCGAATTGTGACAGGTATGTGAATCACAGAAGCGGGGGTCGCCTCCATTCCTGAGCGGGGGCCCCAAGGGAGACCTCGATGGATGGCACGCCCGGATCCGCCCCACCCGCCCCGGGTGCCCCACCCGGATTCAGCCAGTTGACGGCCTGCCTGCACACGCCGTCGCTCGCAGCGCCCCTCACCTGGCTCGCTCAGGGCTACGAGGACTTCCGCGCCAACCCGCGCGAGAGCCTGTTCTTCGGCGGCTGTTTTGCTGCCTGCGGGTACCTGCTCACCCTGGTGGCGGGCGCGAATACCGCACTGTTCGCGGCCCTGGTGACGGGCTACCTGCTGGTCGGACCGGCCCTCGCACTGGGGCTGTATGAACTCTCGCGACAACGCGAAGCGGGTGAAGCAGCGGACCTCGGCCGGGCGATCACCGCCTTCCAGGGGCGTGTGAGCAACATCGGCCTGTTCTCCACCCTGCTCGGCGTGGTGCTCCTGCTCTGGGGCCGTGCCTCGATGGTGGTGTTCATCGTCTTTCACACCACGACCATGCCATCCTGGGAAAACTTCCTGGCGGCCTTCGTGACCATCGAGCGGCTGGATTTCGTTCTGGCCTGGCTGTGCGTCGGGGGTGTTTTTGCGGCGCTCGCCTTTGGTGCGAGCGTCATTTCCATCCCACTGATGCTCGACCGCAATGTGGATGCCGTCTCGGCCTCGCTCACCAGCGTCTGCGCCATCCTGCGGAACCCATGGCCGATGGCCCTGTGGGGGCTCATCATCGTCGTGCTGACACTACTTGGCTTCGCCACCGCCTTCCTTGGGCTCCTGGTCGTCACCCCCGTGCTCGGCCACGCGAGTTGGCACGCCTACCGTGATCTGGTGCCACGTGGTGCCCTGGACGGACCGCAAGAGGGCGCGACCGGGGTCTCCTGACCCCGATCCAGCCTTCGCGCCGGCGACTCCGCCCCGTCGGGATGGCTTCCCGGGTCCCGCCGTCCGCATGGCCCGGCCCCGCGACCTCCGGTGCGGCAGAGATCCCTAGCCTTTTCTGGCCAGCGCCCGGAGCCTTCAACCCCCGCGCGCTGCACCGGCCGCCGCCGGCGGCCGGCCTTCCATCCTTCGAGAGGTATGCCATGAAACGCTACTCCGCGCTCTGCGCGCTGCTCCTCGGCCTGCCCGGGCTTGCCTGCGCCGCCGGCCTCATCAACATCAATACCGCCAGCGAGCGGGAACTGGCCGACGGTCTGGACGGCATCGGCCCGGCCCGCGCCCAGTCCATCGTCAGGTGGCGCGACATCCACGGCCCCTACGCCAGCGTCGAGGACCTCGCCGAGGTGCCCGGCATCAGCGACAAGTTCGTCGAGGCCAATCGGCCCTTGCTCACCGTGGGAGACTCCGCCAGTGCGAAGGCCTCCGCTCCGGTCAAGGAGGCCGCCAAGGACCAGAAGACCCCCTGAGCTCCGCGACAAGTCCCCGGGGGCTGGCCATCGGGCCGTCCCCGGGGCATCGGCTACACTGCCGGCCCCATGCACACGACTTCGCGCGAACGGCGAGCCGCCCGCATCGAGGCCGAGGCGCTGCGACACCTCGCCCGGCTCGACCCGGCCGCGGTCGCTGCCGTCGCCATCCCTGCAGCGCCCCCCTCGGCTCCCGAGGTGGAGCCCGTGCACGGGCTGATCGAACAGGCCCGCGTCGAGGCAGCGGCCCTGGGCCTTCCCCTGGCCCTTGCTCAGGCGGCTCGCGAGTACCGCTTCCTGCTCGCGCTCGGTGCCCTGGCGGCAATCCTGACCGGCACTGGTCTGGTCACAGCGGCGGGGCTGGTCTCCGCCAGCGGGCAGTTGAACGTCTACGCCGTGCTGCTCATGCTGGTCGGGCTGAACGGGCTCGGCCTGCTCGTCTGGCTCGGCAGTCTGCTGTTCAGGCCACGCCTGGCCGCCGGGACGCTGGCGCGCGCGGGTGCCGTCGGCCCGCTTGCGGAGCGGTGGCTGCGGCGGCTCGGTTGCGATGCGGTCGGCCTCGCGGCGCGTCTCGCCTGTCTCGACGCCCGCGTAGGCCCCACCCTGCAGCCCTGGGCCGGGGCCTCGCTCGTGCATGCCTTCTGGCTGGTGGCGCTGCTCGGTGCGGTGCTGATGCTGGGGCTGCGGCTGATGGTCGAGCAGGTGGATTTCGTCTGGGAAACGACCCTCCTCGCGCGTGCCCACTTCGAATGGCTTACCGCGACGCTCGGCTGGCTGCCGGGCCACGCCGGCCTCCCGGTACCGGACGGCGAGCAGATCGCGCTGACCGCGGGCGGCCTCGGGGTTCCTGCGGATCACCCCGCAGCAATCGCCGCCCGAAAGGCCTGGGCGGGCTGGCTCATCGGCAGCACCCTCGCCTACGGTGCCTTGCCCCGACTGCTGGCACTGGGTATCTGCCTCCTGCTGCAACAGCAGCGGGAGCGGCAGCGAGGCCTGCCCCTGGCCCACCCCTTCTGGCTGCACCGGCTGCACCGGCTCGAACAGGCCGCCGTTGCCCTGGGTTCGCCCTCGGCCCTGCCCGGCGCACGGCCGTTCGAGGATCCGCTGGCCGTGACCGCCCCGCCGCCCCGGGGTGGCTTCACCGGCACACCGGGCTGGGTGCTTGGCCTCGAACTGGACGCTGCCGCTGGCTGGCCCCCCGCCCTGCCGACGGGTTGGTCGCTGGTCACGAACGCCACCGCCGCTGGCCCACCGGTCGTCGCGCTGCCCGAAGGCGCCGCAGTCGCGGGCCGTCTGGTGATCCTCGCCAGTCTGGCACGGGCCCCGGATCGTGGGCTCGTCGGCTGGCTGTCGGAGACGGGCCGGGCCTGGCCTGGCCCGGTGGAACTCGCCCTGACCGACGGTGAACGCGCCCTGCGCCGCCTCGGTGATCGGGCTGCGCTGGAGCAGCGGGCGAGCGACTGGGCGTCCGCCGCCAGGGCCGCTGGCCTCAGTCGGTGCTGGTGGCTGGCCGGGCGGGGGAGCGCCTTGGAAGATCAGGGACGATTGCGAGAGTGAGCGCCCACACTTCACCGCCCCGCATCGCCATCGTCGGCCACACCAACAGTGGCAAGACCTCCCTTCTGCGCACCCTGTTGCGCGATGCCAGCTTCGGCGAGGTGTCGCCACGCGCCGGCACCACCCGCGCGGTGGCCGCCGCCGAACTCCGCGCAGCCGGCGAGACCATCGCGCTGGTGCATGACTCACCCGGACTCGAGGACCCACGCTCCCTGGCGGCCGCCATCGCGGCCGTCTTGCCCGTATCCGCCTGCTCGGGGCCAGAGCGGCTGCAGGCCTTTCTGGCCAGTCCCGCGGCCAGCGCGGCGCTTTCCAGTGAGGCGCAGGTCATGGCACTCGCCCTCGCGTCCGACCTCCTGCTCTGCGTGCTGGATGCCCGCGAGCCACCCCAGGGGCGTCTCATCGAAGAACTGCGGCTGCTGCAACTCGCCAATCGCCCCATCGTGCCGGTGCTGAATTTCACCGCCGATGCCGAGGCCCGCCCGGAGCAGTGGCGCGCGGCGCTGGCGGAGTTGCAGTTGCACGCCTCCGTGGACTTCGACACCGTACTCTTCGACGCGGCCGGCGAGCGCCGGCTCTACCGCAAGCTGCAGGCCCTGCTCGATGCGCACGCCGACGCCTTCGAGCGCCTGCTCGCGGCACGTGCGGATGAACGCACCCTGCTGCGCGATGCCGCGCTGATGCGCATCGCCCGTCTGCTCGCACGCGCCAGTGCCATCGGGCTCGTGGTGGAGTCGGCGGACGCGCGGGGCCGGCGGGACGCGGTGACCCGCCTGCAAGCCGCACTCGCCGCCCTCGAGGCCCAGTCGGCGCGTGGGATGGTGGAAGACTTCAGGCACCGGGCCGAGGGGCTCGAATGCAACCCGCTCGAGTTGCCGGATGCGCCCTGGAGCCTCGATCTGTACGCCCCGGGCGTCCTCGAGCGCCTGGGGGCCGAGACCGGGCGCGGGGTCGCCGCCGGGGCCGCCATCGGCGTGGGGGTGGACCTGCTCGTCAGCGGGCTGACACTGGGCGTAGCCAGTGGTCTCGGGGCGGGCGCGGGGGCGGCGGCGGTGGCGCTGTGGTTTCACGGTCAGCGCTGGTGGCAATGGTTGCGGGGGCGCGTCACGCTGGTGGTCGAACGCAGCACGGTAGCCGTCGTCGGCCTTCGGCAGGTGGCGCTGCTGCACGCGCTCGAACATCGGGGCCACGCAAGCCTGGCGCCGATCCGCCTCGCGGCCGATCTGGCTACCACCCGCCCCAAGGCCATCGATCGATTGATCGAGCGAGGGCGGTGCCTGCCGCCCCGCGACCCGAACGAGACCCTCGGCGAGGCCGAAATCCCGGCCGAGGAACTCGCCGCCTGGATGGAGGCCCTGCGTGCGTGGCTTCCGACCGCCCAACCCACAAGCACTGGAATGCCTGTCGGCGTTGCCCAGTGAATCCAGTCAACCGAGGAGATCAAGGACATGAGCATCAAGGAAGGCCTGGCCGCCCCCGATTTCACCCTTACCGACACCGCCGGCCAGCCGGTCAGCCTGCGCGACCTCGCCGGTCGGCATGTGATCCTGTACTTCTACCCGAAGGACGACACGCCGGGCTGCACCAAGGAGGCCTGCGGCTTTCGCGACGCCTGGGCCGAGCTGCAAGCACTTGGCGTCTCCGTGTACGGCGTCTCGCCGGACGCGGCCGCCTCACATCAGGCCTTCACCCGCAAGTACGCCCTGCCCTTTCCGCTGCTGTCCGACCCGGAGCGCACGATGATGCAGGCCTACGCTGCCTACGGTGAGAAGAGCATGTACGGTCGCAAGGTGGTGGGCGTGGTGCGCTCGACCGTCTGGATCGACCCGGCGGGGCAGGTGCGCAAGCACTGGGCGACGGTAGCCAAGGCCGAGACCCATCCGGCCAAGGTGCTGGAGGCCCTGCGTGCCGGGCTGGCGGATACCTGAGCCCGGACGGCTCGAGCGCAACGAGGACACTGTGCGGCGAAGCGCTCGTGTCATCCCAGCGTCCCCTCGTCATCCCCGCGCAGGCGGGGATCCAGTGCCTTTTGCGACGACAGCGTGATGACGCCCCCCCCGGCGCGGGGACGGCGGCCTGAGCCACGTCTCTTGCCCTCAGTCCCGGTGGTACGGGTGGCCGCGCAGCAGGGTCTCGGCACGGTAGAGCTGCTCGGCAAGCACCACGCGCACCAGCGCATGCGGTAGCGTGAGCCGGGAGAGCGACCAGCGCGCATCGGCGCGGGCGAGGCACTCCGGGGCGAGGCCGTCCGCTCCACCTACCAGCCACACGACCTCGGGTGTGTGCTGCATCCACGCTGCGAGACGGGCAGCCAGGTCGCGTGTGCTCCAGGCCTCGCCGCGCTCGTCGAGTGCAATCACGCCGGCACGTTCCGGTATGGCCGCCAGGAGCCGCTTCGCCTCGTCGGCCCGGGCGCGGTCTGGGTCCGGGCGCAGGGCGGCCCGCGCGGGGCTGACCTCTTTCAGTTCGAGCCGGAGACCGCCGGTCAGGCGGCGCTGGTAGTCGAGAACACCCGCCTGCACCCAGGCGGGGATCCGGTGCCCGACAGCGATGATCTGGATGCGCATCCGCCCCCGGACTGCCGCCAGCGCCCCCCGCCTCCCCGAGCCTCAGCCGCCGCGGGCTCCGACGCGCAGGCCGGCGGACTCCGAGGGATCGCCCCAGAGCTTCTCCAGTTGGTAGAAGAGCCGCGCCGTGGGGTGCATCGCGTGAACGATGACGTCGCCGAGGTCGCAGAGTACCCACTCGCCCGTCTCGCGCCCCTCCACGCCCAGTGCCTCGACGCCCTGTTCACGGGCACGTTCGAGGATGTTTTCGACCAGGGCCTGCACCTGCCGCGTGGAAGTGCCACTGGCGATGATCATGTAATCCGCGATGCTGGTGAGACCTCTGACGTCAATCACCTGGATGTCGAAGGCCTTCACGTCTTCAAGGGCCTCTACGGCCAGTGCCACCAGCGCTTCGGGGGTCATCATCAGTAGGTCGTCTCCTTGCTCATGGGTGCGTGCTGCTGCGTGAACGGGTCTTGCGTGGATGGTTCGCGCGGTGCCTTGTGCCCGGATCCGCCAGCCGCCGCGGGCGCACAGCGCGCCTCAAGCATCGGGGGTCGCCCCCGCTTGGCAAGCATAGATCCCATGCTGGCGGATGAGCCCCAGCACGGTCTCGGGCACGAGATATCGCGCGCTACCGCCTGCGGCAAGCGTACTCCGGATCTGCGAAGAGGAAATATCCAGCGGCGGCACGCATTCGAAGCGGACCTGACCGGCCGGGGCGGACTCCCCGGCGTGGGCCGGATTGCGATGCGGCATGAGCAATTGGTCGCGGAGATCATGGGCGAGTTCCAGCTCCCAGCCGGGGCGGTAGGCGATGGCGAGGTGACAGAGCGAAGGGATCTCCTCCCAGTGTTTCCAGGCCGGCAGACCGAGGAAGGCGTCCAGCCCGAGAATGAGGTAGAGCGGCCGTTCACCCAGCTCCGCGCGCAGCGAACGCAGCGTATCGAGCGTGTAGGAGACCCCGCCCCGCTCGATCTCGCGTGTGTCCAGCGTAAGGCCCGGCTCGCGCGCAATGGCCACCCGAATCATCTCGGCTCGCAGCGCACTGGGTGCCTGGGGCGCGCGGCGGTGAGCAGGTTTTTCCAGTGGCACGAGGCGCAGCTCATCCAGCCCGAGCCGTTCGCGCATCTCCACCGCCAGACGCAGATGGCCGTGATGCACCGGATCGAAGGTGCCGCCCAGCATGCCGACCGCCCCGCCGCCGGTCAGACCGCGCCCTGCGGCCTCACTGACGGACGTGACCGTCACCGAAGACCACATACTTGCAACTGGTGAGCCCTTCCAGACCCACCGGGCCGCGGGCGTGGAATTTGTCGGTGCTGATGCCAATTTCGGCACCGAGGCCATATTCGAAGCCGTCGGCGAAGCGAGTGGAGGCGTTGACCATCACCGAGCTGGAGTCGACTTCGGTGAGGAAGCGCCGTGCCCGCGTGAGGTCTTCGGTGACGATGGCATCGGTGTGCGCCGAGCCGAAGCGACGGATGTGCAGCATGGCCTCGTCGAGGTCGGCCACCACGCGGATGGAAAGGATGGGCGCCAGATATTCGGTGGCCCAGTCGGCATCAATGGCCGCACACGTGATCCCCGCTGCGAGTGCCCGCGTGCGGGCGCAGCCTCGCAACTCCACACCCCTGGCGAGATAGGCCGGCACCAGCCGCGCGAGCACGGCAGCGGCAACGCCCTCGGCGACGAGCAGTGTCTCCATCGCATTGCAGACCCCGTAGCGATGGCACTTCGCGTTGATGGCGATGGCCTCGGCCTTGTCGAGATCGGCGCGATCGTCGATGTAGACGTGGCAGATGCCATCGAGGTGCTTGATGACCGGCATCTTCGCCTCGGCACTCACCCGTTCGATGAGGCCCCGGCCTCCGCGCGGCACGATGACATCCACGTACTCGGGCATGGCGAGCAGGGCGCTCACTGCCGCCCGCTCCGGGGTGGCCAGCACCTGCACGGCGTCCTGCGGCAGACCGGCAGCTTCGAGGCCGGCGCGCACGCAGGCGGCAATGGCCTGGTTGGAACGCAGGGACTCCGAGCCACCGCGCAGCAGCGCGGCGTTGGCGGACTTGATGCAGAGCGCGGCGGCATCGACGGTCACATTCGGCCGCGACTCGTAGATGATGCCGACCACGCCCAGCGGCACGCGCATCTGACCCACTTCGATCCCGCTCGGGCGTCGCCGCAGATGCAGGATCTCACCCACTGGATCGGCGAGTGCGGCGACCTCGATCAGCCCCTCGCGCATCGCCTCGATGCGCGCTGGCGTCAGCCGGAGACGATCCCGCATGGCCTCGTCGAGACCGCTGGCAGCCGCGAGGTCGGCGGCGTTCGCCGTCATGAGTTCCGCACGGCGCTGGTCGAGGGCCAGGGCGATGGCATGCAGGGCCTGATTGCGTGCCGCAGTGCTGGAGCGGGCCATGGCCACTGCCGCCGCGCGCGCGCGCTGACCGAGTTCGCGCACGTAGGTCTGTACCGGGGCCTGCTCGGGGCCCTGCACCGGAGTCGGGGTTTCGCTGACGGATGTGGACATGGGGCGGAGCCTATCAACCCGGCGCGCGGGCTGCATCAGGCCGTTGCGGCGCTCGCCAGCAGGCCTTCGCGCAGGCGGCCGCCGGCGAGCGCGAGCAGCAGCCAGGTGAAGCCGTCCCAGGGGTCGGTGCCACGCTCGGCACCCTTCACGACCCGGTCGATCGCCAGCGCCGCAGCGTAGAGCTCCGGGATGCGCGCGGCTGGCAGCCGCCGCAGGGCCTGCCGGTAAAGCCCCTGGCGTGCCGGCCAGATCCGGAGGCGTGCGAAGGCCTGCTCCAGCGCGCGCCCGCGCTCGGCCAGCGGGGCCAGCAGTGCCAGCACCCTGAGTTCCCGGCGCAGCGACCAGGACACGAGCACGCCCTCGGTGCCCTCGCCCCGCAGCCCTTCCAGCACGCGCAAGGCCCGTACCTGATCTCCGGCGAGGGCCGCGTCTCCCAGGGCAAAGACACTGAAACGGGCGGAATCGCCGGTGGCGGCAAGCACCGCTGCCGCATCCACCTCGCCCGCCGGATAGAGCAGGGCCAGGTGTTGCAAGGCCTGCGCGCAGGCGAAGAGGTTGCCTTCCGATCGCTCGGCCAGCACGGTGACGGCCTCGGGCGTGAGGCGAAGACCCGCGCGTTGCGCCCGTTGACGCACCCACTCCGGCAGGCGCGCACGCTCCGGCGCGCGGCATTCCACGACGATCCCGGCCGCCTTGAGCGCCTGCACCCAGCGTGCGCTCTGCTGCTCCTTCTCGAGTCGGCCCGTCACCACGATGAACAGGCAGTCCTCGCTCGCAAGCTCACAGGCCCGCACGATGGCCTTTGCGCCCTCGGTGCCGGGCTTGCCCGTGGGCAGGTCGAGTTCGATCCAGCGCCGGCTGCCGAAGAGCGAGCGAGCGGCCAGCTCGGCCTCGAGCTGGCCCCAGTCGAAGCCGGTGCCCGAATGCAGCACCACGCGCTCCTCGGCGCCCGCTCGGCGCGCGGCGGCGCGGATGGCATCGAGGGCCTCGATCCGCCCGAGGGGCTCATCCCCGCTCAGAAAATAGATCGGGGCGAGGCCGCCCTTCTCCAGTTGCGCGATGAGCGCTGCGCTGGTGAGACTCATATGTCCGACCGGAGACTCACGGCCTCAGCGCGCCTCGGCGGTTGGCATGCCCACGCTCATCAGGCGCCGCAGAACGGTGTCGGCGGCGTCGCGGGTGACTTCGGCGCGGAGGGTCTGCTCCTGGGCGAAGGCACCCAGCACGGCGGCGTCGTCGAAGGTGTAGTCGCGCTGGAACTCCAGCGCCTCCTCCACCAGCACCGGCCTACCGGCCCGGTCCGTGGCGCTCACCACGACCCGGTAGATGATCTCGAACTCACGCGCCTTGCCCGTGGACGGGTCGAAGGAAACGACGCGGCTGGCGAAGTTCTCCTGACCCAGGTTGACGATGAGATCGGCCTCGCTCGGCTGTTCCGCCAGAGGCACCGTGAAGGTGTCCAGCGCCCGCATCAGCTCGGCGTGGACGGCCGGCGCACCGCCGGCCTGCACATGGAGCTTGGTGTGGGCCAGGGCCGCAGCGTAGGGGTTGTCACCGCGCAGGTGAAAACCACAGCCCGCGAGCATCAGGACCACGACCGCAAACCCGCCCCACGAAGTTGCTCGCTGCCTCAACGCTCGCTCGATCACTCGGCATCACTCCTTCGGCTTCGTCAGCAAGATTCTGTTTTCTGGTTCGCCGGAAGGATCCGTGGTTGCGTTCGCGCCGCCTGATTCATTGTGGCATAGCTGCGCCTGGGGTAAGTGGCTCGTCCCGCTTTCGCGGCATAGCGGAGCCGCCCGCCCAGCGAGTCCGTGGTCTCGATCAGACGACCGGTGCACACGGCTCCACGCAGGGCCGCCGGGAAACGCACCCCCGCCACCTGACCACTCGGCGTGTAGCCTGTCGTCACCGCGTCACCGTTACGATCCACCTGGCGCGTGACCCGACCCAGCGCATCGAGCCCGAAGGTCACCCGCGCCCCGCGCGGATCCACCCGCTCAGTCACCACCCCACGCAGATCGTGCACGAAGCACGTCCCGGCCCCGGCCGAAGTTGGGAATAACACCCCCCTCGCTCCGCCAGCAGTCCATCCGCCTCCGACGAAGCCAGTGTGGCTACGAGGTCGTACTGACAATTAACAGCACCTGCCATCCAATGAACGCAAGCCCGAGAATGCAAGCGAGCAGCACGATGACGCGCTCCAATATGTTCTTCGGGCCATCGAAGCCTCCGGGAAACATCGCTGCTTACCACCCGAGCGCTTGGCCCTGTCGGACCGTGAAGCCACCACCCCAAAAGGAATCTGGCGGAGCACCTGTATCCTTCAGAAGAGAGGCACCAACGCCAACGCCCACGAGCGTGGCGGTGCCGTTACCAGGCGACGCGACCAGACCGCCTCCCACGATCCCAAAAGCTGTACTCCCGGCCCCGGCATAGCCGCCGATGAAGCGGTCCACCTGACCTCTCGATATCTCGAACTGATTCAACCAACCGAAGGACACGCTTGCATTGACCGACAACGCATTTCCTACGAACGGGTTTCTCACACCCGCGCCAGTAAACGAAGACCCGTCGCGCGTGAAGGTGCCCCAGACACTGCCCACGTAAAGATCGACCTGAAAGTTCAAAAAGTCCGGTGCCCGGATGCCAGCGATGAGTGACGCCTCCTGCCCCGCCAACCCACTCGGATCCACGAAGCCGAGCGGATTGCCGCCCACATAGGCGTAGAGGTTGAGCCCGCCATTGAAGCCGGAAGGGTCTTCCGAGATGAAGCGCTGGCTCGCCACCTGATAGTAGCGCGCCCGCATGTGATA
>DBNU01000183.1 GCA_002299125.1 Proteobacteria bacterium UBA664 | reverse complement strand
GCAATGCACTCGACGATGCCGAGATGCGCGTGAGCCATGTGCTGCGGGGCGAGGACCATCTGGCCAACACCCCGCGCCAACTGCTGCTGCTCGCCGCCCTCGGGCAGGAGCCTCCCACTTACGCGCATCTGCCACTCGTGCTCGGGGGCGATGGCCGGCCGCTGGCGAAGCGTGCGGGCGCCATGACCGTCCAGCAGCTTCGCAGCGAAGGCATCCTGCCGCTCGCCCTGTGGAATCTGCTGGCCCGCACCGGCCATCACTACGACGAGGAGGGGCTGCTCGATGTGCCGGGCCTTCAGGCCGGCTTCGAGCTGGCACGCATCGGCCGGGCGGCGGCACATTTCGATCAGGCGAGTCTCGCGCACTGGCAGAAGCAGGCCGTGCTGCAACTCGGGGATGATGCCTTCCGCGCCTGGGCCGGTCTGGATCGGCTGGACGCCGCGGCGGATCCGGCGGCGATCACCCTGCTGCGGGAGAACGTCACCCGTCCGGAGGAGGCCCGCGCCTGGGTCGCCGTATTGCAGGGCGGTGCGCCGCCGCTCGAGGCCGAGGCCGCTGCCTGCGTCGAGGCCGCCGGTCCGGCCTTCTTCGCCGCCGCCGTCGGCTGTGTGCACCATCTGCCCCACGATTTCACCGCCTTCGCCCGCGATCTCACCGACGCCACCGGCCAGCGTGGGCGGGCCCTGTTCCAGCCCCTGCGTGCCGCCCTGACCGGGCGCCTCGCCGGTCCCGAGATCCCGCGGCTGATGACCCTCATCGGCCAGGAGCGGATCCGTCAACGATTCGAGAGATGCATGTGAGCGAACTGCCCGAGGTGTACCTCCACGATTCCCGCTCCGGTGCTCGGCAACGGCTGCTGCCCATCGAGCCCGGCCATGTGCGCATGTATGTGTGCGGCATGACCGTCTACGACTACTGCCACGTAGGCCATGCCCGCGTGATGGTGGTCTTCGACATGGTCGTGCGCTGGTTGCGCCTGCTCGGCTACCGCGTGACCTACGTCCGCAACATCACCGACATCGACGACAAAATCATCCGTCGGGCGCAGGAGAACGGCGAGGATATCGCGGCCCTCACCGCCCGCTTCATCACGGCGATGGATGAAGACGCGGCGCGTCTTGGCGTGCTGAAACCGGATCTCGAGCCGCGCGCCACTGAGCACATCGGCGGGATCATCGCCATGGTCGAACGGCTCATTGAGCGCGGCCATGCCTATCGCGCGGACAACGGCGATGTCTACTTCGAGGTGGCGAGCTTCGCAGGCTACGGCAGCCTCTCGGGCAGGCGTCTGGAGGAGTTGCAGGCGGGTGCCCGCGTGGAGATCGATGAGCGCAAGCGGGCACCGCTGGACTTCGTGCTCTGGAAGGCCGCGAAACCGGGCGAGCCGAGCTGGGATTCACCCTGGGGCCCGGGGCGGCCGGGCTGGCACATCGAGTGCTCCGTCATGTCCACCTGCTGTCTCGGTGAGCACTTCGATCTGCACGGCGGTGGTCTCGATCTCCAGTTCCCGCATCACGAGAACGAACTTGCTCAGAGTGTGGGGGCTACCGGCAAGCCCTTCGTGAATCTCTGGATGCACAACGGCTTCGTGCGGGTGGACGACGAGAAGATGTCGAAGTCCCTCGGCAATTTCTTCACCGTGCGTGAGGTACTCGAGCGCTACCATCCCGAAGAAGTGCGCATGCTCATCCTGCAGAGCCACTACCGCAGTCCGCTCAACTACAGCGAGACCAACCTGGAACTCGCGCGCGCCGCACTGCAGCGCTGCTACACGGCGTTGCGTGGCCTCGAGCCCGCGAGTCTGGAGGGTGTCGCACTCGACACTGCAGATACCAACCACTGGCACCGGTTCAGTGCGGCCATGAGCGACGACTTCAACACGCCCGAGGCCTTTGCTGTCGTCTTCGAGGTCGTGCGTGAACTCAATCGGGCACGTGACGAGGCCGACGGCCCGGCGATCATCCGGGCGGCCGGCACCTTGCGTCGCATGGGGGACGCCCTCGGTCTGCTGGGCCAACAACCGGAGGCCTACCTCAAGGGAGGCGCGACCGACACCAACATGGTTGCCGATATCGAGGCGCTGATCGTCGCGCGCAATGAGGCGCGCGCGCGCCGCGATTGGGCCGCGGCGGATCGGGTGCGCGATGAACTCGCCCAGCGCGGCATCGTGCTCGAGGACACGGCAGGCAGCACCACCTGGCGTCGCGGTTGACCAGCGCTGACGAGCGGGAAGCGCGTTCCTCAGGTCGAGGCGCGAGGTGTCTTATGTTCCGGGCATCGGCTGAGTCGTGCTCCTCGCGGCAAACGTCTGTCACGGGCAGCAAGCCGGCATCTGGCCCCGCAGATGGGACGATGTCAGTGGGCAAGGCCGAAGGGCAGGGAGATGATGATTGACCATCAGCGGCCCGCTTGCTTATGCTCTCGCGCCTTCGCGGCAAGGTGCCGTTTTCCGGAACCTGGGGGGGATAGCGCAACGCGGTAGCGCGCCTGCTTTGGGAGCAGGATGTCGC
>DBNU01000005.1 GCA_002299125.1 Proteobacteria bacterium UBA664 | reverse complement strand
TGATCGCCATCGATCTCAACGATGTATCCACACAACCGGTGCACGATGTCGCTGCGGCGGTCGTCTATGCCGCCAGCCGCCGGCAGGTGCGCGAGGTGTGGGTGGCGGGTGAACAGGTGGTGCACCAGGGCCAGTTGCAGACCGCAGACACCACGGCCCTGTTGGCCAGCGCCGCGCGCTGGCGTGCGCGCATGCAGGGCGGAGACGGCATAGACGGCTGACAGGCTGCGGCCGGTGGCCGGTGGCCGGTGCGGAACAAGTGATCGAGCCCTGTGGTCTACGCTTGATGCACCGAACCGGGCGCTGCATCGGGCGGCTCTCCCGCTGTGCGCTTTTTCGCCGATGTACTCGCGCGTGGACAGACCAGCGATAGCCAATCCGTGCAAAGCGTCAGATGTGTGGCAACTACAAGTGTGAGGTTAGAGTGGGCGAGACTGCGAAGAAGCTCCTGCAACAGGCACTCGACAAGCTTCCCGACAACGCTACGGTCGAGGAGGCCATGGAGCGGCTTCTGTTCCTGGCAAAGATCGAACAAGGCCTCGCCGAGGCAGATGCCGGAAGCACATTGAGCCACGAAGACGTTCGCAAGCGGCTCGACCTGTGATCCGCATCCGTTGGACTGAGCAGGCAACTCGCAACCTCGAAGACATCTAATCGTACATCAGCAAAGACTCTCCGGCGTACGCGATTGCCGTGACCACCCGGCTCTATCAAGCGGGCGGGCAGCTTGCGTCGTTTCCAGAATCAGGACGTGTCGTTCCAGAACATGGAGATCCCCGGATTCGGGAACTCGTCCGTCCTCCGTACCGGATCGTGTATCGCAGGTTGCCCGAGGTCGTGGAAATCCTGCTTGTCTTCCGGTCTTCCCTGCCACTCCCGGTAATCGAGGAGTAAGCCAGCAGCCTGGCAATCGGATCAGTTGATGAGGCGCGCAACGCCACCGGTCAGCGCAGGAGCATATGGGATCGACGAGGGGGAAACGGATCCTGCCCCCCGCTCGGCGCATGCGGCCAGCACCCGGGCCGCCAAGCGCGGTGGTGGTTTCCCCGAAGGCCTCCGGGCGGGCCCCGCCAAGGGCGCAGACCGCCGTCAGCCGTCCCCCGCCCGGTCACGGGGATCGGCGTCGGCGTCCGCGAAGGGTTCTGGCAGGTCGTCATCGGGTGAGGTGCCGACCGGGGTCGGGGCGTGCGCATCCCAGAGGTTCACGATGGTGCAGAAGAGATCGGCCGTCTTCTCCGCGTCGTAGATGGCCGAGTGCGCCTCGCGCTGGTCCCAGTCGAGCCCGGCGGCGACGACCGCCCGGGCCAGCACCGTCTGCCCGTAGGCGAGGCCCGCGAGCGAGGCCGTGTCGAGCGTGCTGAAGGCATGGAAGGGATTGCGGCGGATGCCGCAGCGTTCCACCGCAGCCTTGAGGAAGGCCAGATCGAAGTGCGCGTTGTGTCCGACGAGCACTGCGCGCGTGCAGCCGGTGTGGGCCACGGCCTGACGGACCTTGGTGAACACACGGCCGAGGGCTTCCTCCTCCGGCACCGCGAGACGGAAGGGGTGATAGGGATCGATACCGGTGAAGGCCAGCGCCGCGGGCTCGAGGTTGGCACCCGGGAAGGGCCGCACGTGGCAGGCGACGGTCTCGCTGCGACGCCAGCGCCCGAAGGGATCGCGTTCCAGCAGGACCGCGGCGATCTCGAGCAGGGCATCGCGCGCCGGATTGAAGCCGCCGGTCTCGACGTCCACCACCACCGGCAGGAAGCCGCGGAAGCGACCGGCGACGGGGCTGCGACTCTGCGTCCTCGCGTTCATGGCCTGCCAGCGCTCGGTATCGCGGCCCCAGCCGGCACACTGCCCACCAGCCGCCAGGCGCAGGTCGCGCCTGCGCGCAGCGCAACCAGTTCGTCCGGACGCCCGTCCTCCTCCAGAAAGGGGTAGACGGCCGGCACGGCCCAGATGGCGCGCTCCAGCACCAACCGCTCCGTTGCGCGCGGAATGCGATACCAGTCGGCGGCAAAACCACCCGCGAACTCGGGCAGGCGCGCGAGCGCCCCGACCGACTCCAGCGCCTCGGCGTAGAACTCGAGTGCCGCGTGGGCCGTGTAGATGCCGGCGCAGCCGCAGGCGGACTCCTTGGCCGTGCGCGCATGTGGCGCGCTGTCAGTGCCGAGGAAGAAGCGTGGATGACCGCTGGCCACCACATCGAGCAGGGCCCGGCGGTGACGCTCGCGCTTCAGCACAGGCAGACAGTAGTGGTGCGGACGCAGACCACCCTGGAACAACGCGTTGCGGTTGAGCAGCAGATGGTGGGCCGTGATGGTGGCGGCGACCCGCTCGCCCGCCTCACGGACGAAGTCCACGGAATCGGCGGTGGTCACGTGCTCCACGACCACACGCAGCGCCGGGTGCCGCGCAAGCTCCGGGCGAAGTACTTCCTGTATGAAGGTGGCCTCG
This sequence comes from Proteobacteria bacterium UBA664, assembly GCA_002299125.1. GTDB lineage: Bacteria > Pseudomonadota > Gammaproteobacteria > UBA7966 > UBA7966 > UBA7966. Next base: position 2,711 of record DBNU01000005.1, on the reverse strand, counting down.
CGATCGAAGACATCGATCCCGGGATCCGTGACCTCGGCGTGCACCAGCAGCGGCAGACCGCACTCGGCCATGGCCGCCAGCGCCGGCTGGATACGGGCAACATCGGTGACGCCGGAATCGGAATTGGTGGTCGCCCCGGCGGGATACCACTTCACGCCGGCCACCTGGCCAGAGCGCGCCGCTGCCTCGATCTCGCGCGGCGGCGTGTTGTCCGTGAGGTAGAGCGTCATGCGCGGCTCGAAGGACTGCCCGGGCGGGACGGCCGCGAGGATCCGCTCGCGATAGGCCAGCGCCATGGCGGTGGTCGTCACCGGGGGGCGCAGATTCGGCATCACCACTGCGCGCGCAAATTGCGCGACCGTGTGTGGCACCACCGAGGCGAGTGTCGCCCCGTCGCGCAGGTGCAGGTGCGAATCGTCACCGCGCGGGACTTCGATGCGAAGGGTATTGGTCATGGCGCCGCATTCTACGGGAAAGGTGCCGGCTCCGAAGCGGGGGGCATGAACCGCAGGCCGGTAGCGAGCCGGCGGTGCTATCCTGCGGCGCCCTCTCTGCCCTTCACGCTGCGAGCAACCCGTGGAACGCAACGCCCTCCTTGCCCTGTCTCCAGTCGACGGCCGCTACGCCGCCCAGCTCGATCCACTGCGGCCGCTCCTGAGCGAGTACGCACTCATCCGCCATCGCGTGGAGGTGGAGGTGGAGTGGCTCATCGCACTCGCGGCCGAGCCGGGCATCCGTGAGGTTGGCCCTTTCGATGAGGCCAGCCAGCACCGTCTGCGCGCGATCGCCACGCGCTTCGGTGAGGCGGAGGCCCTGCAAGTCAAGTCCATCGAGGCCACTACCCAGCACGATGTGAAGGCCGTGGAGTACTTTCTGAAGGCTGCGGTAGAGGACCACCCAATCCTGCGTCAGGCGAGCGAATTCCTGCACTTCGCCTGCACCTCCGAGGACATCAACAACCTCGCCTATGCACTCATGCTCGCGCGCACGCGGGAACGCGTGCTGTTGCCCGCACTGGCGGGGCTGCTCGAACACCTCGCCACGCTCGCCCTCGCCCATGCGGAGCGCCCCATGCTCGCCCGCACTCACGGTCAGCCGGCGAGCCCCACCACGCTGGGCAAGGAGGTGGCGAATGTCGCCGCGCGTCTGCAGCGCCAGATCGATCTCCTCGCCGCGCAGGACTGCCTGGGCAAGCTGAACGGTGCCGTCGGTAACTACAATGCGCACCTCGCCGCCTACCCGGAGGTCGATTGGCCACGGCTCGCGCGCGGCGTGGTGGAGACCCTCGGTCTCGGCTTCAATCCGCACACCACGCAGATCGAGCCGCACGACTGGATCGCCGAGTACACCGGCACCCTCGCGCGCATCGCCACCCTGCTCATCGACTTCTGCCGTGACACCTGGGGCTATATCTCCCTCGGCTACTGGCGCCAGGCCACGCGTGCCGGCGAGGTGGGATCGTCCACCATGCCGCACAAGGTGAATCCCATCGACTTCGAGAACGCCGAAGGCAACCTCGGCGTGGCCGTGGCCCTGTGCACGCACTTCCAGCAGAAGCTGCCCATCTCGCGCTGGCAGCGTGATCTCACCGACTCCACCGTGCTGCGCAATCTCGGGCCGGCGGTGGGCCACCTGCTGCTCGGCGTCCGGGCCATCGAACGCGGCCTCAGTCGCATCGATGTCGATCCCGCCGCCCTCGCCCGCGATCTCGAACCCGCCTGGGAAGTGCTGGCGGAGGCAGTGCAGACGGTCATGCGGCGCCACGACATCCCGCAACCCTACGAGAAACTGAAGGCGCTCACGCGCGGCCAGCGCATCGATGCCGAAGGGCTGCGGCAGTTCATCAGCAGTGTCGGTCTGCCCGCAGCCGCCCGCGACGCCCTGCTCGCTTTGACCCCTGCCGACTACACGGGCAACGCGGCGGCCCAGGCCCGGGCCATCGCGGCAGCGGCGCAGGCAGCGACCGCACGATATCGATCAGCAGTGCCCGCCTGAGGCCGGGCGGCCCATCGCGCCAGCCCTCCGGGCAGCACGCAGGCGACGATCGGCAACCCGGGGACTTCTTTGCGGGCAAACCGTTCGCAGCCTGATCATTAAAGCCGCGTCTCGTCCAGGACGTTACCGAGGTGCGTCCGGGGTGTTCCAGCGCCGGCGTGTCGGTCCCGCTGTTCTCCCTTCCCGGGGTTGCGCGTGCGTCCCGATCCAGCGCGGCTCCAAGGCCTGACGGGATGCGCCCGCTGGTCAGGGGCCGCGACAAAGACACCACTTCATGCTTCGCAGACCGCCTCGGAGGGTCGCAATCATGCGCAATAACCTGCCGGTGACACAGCGGGAATATCCGCTCGCGGAGGGCACCGCCCTCATCTCGCACACCGATACCAAGGGCCGCATCACCTACGTCAACGACGACTTCATCACGGCCAGCGGCTTCGAGCGCGACGAACTCATCGGTCAGCCACACAATCTCATTCGTCACCCGGACATGCCCTCCGAGGCCTTCCGCGACCTGTGGGATACACTCAAGAGTGGCTGTGCCTGGCAGGGCATGGTCAAGAATCGGCGCAAGAACGGCGACCACTACTGGGTCAAGGCGACCGCGACCCCCATCCCGGGCGGCTACATGTCGGTGCGCACCATCCCCACGCGCGCTGAGGTCGCTGCCGCCGAAGACCTCTACCGGCAGATGGCAAGCGGAGCTGCGATCCGGCTCG
>DBNU01000002.1 GCA_002299125.1 Proteobacteria bacterium UBA664 | reverse complement strand
TGGCGGCCGAGGCCGAGGCCAGTCGGCGTGTGTTCGCCCTGCGCCAGGCCTCGCTCGCCGGCACGGTCGAACGCCTGCGTTCGGGCACTGCGCTGGCCGCCCGCGGCAGCGGGCTGGCGAACCTGCTGGTGGCCAACGACCCGGCCACCGACACCCTCATCGCCCAGGTGGCCGCCACCGGCAGCCCGGCCGTCATGGCCAGCCTCTACGACAACCTGCTCGCCGGCCGCGAGGTGCTGGGCGCCCCCGGCTACCGCGGCAACATCGCGCTCAACTTCAGCCGCATCAACACGCTGGACGGCGGTGACATCAACCTGCTCGCCCCTGGCGGTGACATCGACATCGGCGGCGCCCAGACCAGCATCAACAAGCGCCCGGTGGACCTCGGCCTCGTCGCCCGCGACGGCGGCAGCCAGCGCTTCCTCGCCAGCGGCGCGACCAACGTCAATCTGGCGCGCATCTTCGCCACCGCGAACCCGCGCACCCCCTGGGCAGAGAGCATCCTCGGCATCTCCACCACCGGCGACATCGACGCCGGGCGTGGTGCCCAGACCGTGGTCTCGGCCCCGGATCCGCTGTTCACCTTCGACCCCTTCGGCAACCCGCGCTCGGTGCTCGGCGCCCCCCTGTCGGGCTCCGGCATCCGCTCCTTCGACCCGGGCGCGCGCGACGTCTTCGTCACCCCGGTGGGCGTGCTCGACACCAACGAGGCCGGCATCTTCTCCGAGGGCGAGGTGGTACCGCCGCCCATCGTGGTGGGTGCCGCCGGCATCAGCGCCGGTGGCGCGGCGGGCGGCGGCGGTGGTGCCATCGCCGCCCCACCGCCACCGGACGTGGCCGCCGCCGCGGTCAACGACGCCACCGGCCGCGCCGCCGCTGCCGGCCAGCAGACCGTGGCCGACAACGCCCGCGCCGCCACCGAGGGCGCCGCCCTCGGCGTGCTGCGGGTGGAGGTCCTGAGCTTCTTCGGCCAGGGCGCCGCCCAGGAAGAGGGCGAGGAAATCTGAGGGCTGCGGCGGGCCTCGTGCCGTCGTCCCTGCCCCCGACAAGGGCGCTTGGGGGCAGGCTGCGGCGGCACCATTCCGTCGTCCCCGCGAAGGCGGGGACCCAGTGTCGGTGCCACCCAGGGACTGGATCCCCGCCTGCGCGGGAATGACGGGGGGGCGGGGAGGACGACGAGCACGCAGTGACCGTCACCCGTACCCCGCACGCGACGGCCGCTGACGGCCTCTTGATGCAGCGCAACTCCCCCGGCGCGTCTGTCACAAAACTGCAATAAACGCGGCGCACACTTTTGCCATCCCGGGCGCCCGCGGTCCGGCATTCTGCTCATCCAGACCACATCGGATCCCAGATGCCCAGCCGTCCCCGCTTGCTGCTTTTCCTCGCGCTCAGCCTGATGGCGGCTGCCGCCCACGCCTGGTGGAACGAGGAGTGGGCCAAACGCCAGACCATCACCCTCGACACGGGGCAGACCGGCGTCGCCATTGCAGGGCCGGTGGCGGATCTGCCGATCCTGGTGCGGCTGCACACCGGCAACTTCCCGTATTTCCTGAGCAGCCTCCCGAACGGGGGTGACCTCCGCTTCATGGCGGAGGACGACACCACGCCGCTCAGATTCCATGTCGAGCGCTGGGATGCCATCCACGAGATGGGTCTCGTGTGGGTGAGGGTGCCGAGCCTCGCGCCGGGCGCCACCACCAGGGTCCGCATGTACTTCGGCAACCCGACGGCGGTGCCGGCGGAGGAGCCGGCGTTGTCGGTGGACGCGGACATGGGTCTGGTCTACCGCTTCGCCGAGCTCGCCGGCCCGCCCCAGGACACCACCGCCAACGCCAACCACGCCCGTGAATCCACCGCCGTGCCGGTGCCGGGCAGCCTCATCGCCGGTGGTGTGCGTTTCGACGGCGGGCAGGTCATCACCATCGCCGACAGCCCCTCGCTCGCGCAGACGGCCGAGACCGGCTTCACCTTCAGTGCCTGGCTGCGGCTCGCGGCCCCGGCAGCGCCCGTGGATCCGGCCGCAACGCCCGCCGATCCAGCCGCAACGCCCGCCGATCCAGCCGCGACTGCCGTGATTGACCCCGCCGCCGCTGATCCAGGCACCGCAATCCTCGCCGCTCCGGCCACGGTGGCCGGCGATGGTGTCCTCTTCGATCGCGTGAGCCCCAGCGGTGCTCGGGTGGCGCTGGTCATGCGGGGCGGTGCGCTCAAGGCCATCGTGCAGCCGGCTGGGGGTGCCGCACTGGAGTCGCCGCTGAGCGCGGCCCTCGTTACCGCCATCACCGGTGCGGCCTGGCACCACGTGGCGCTGTCCGTAGGCGCCACCCGCACCGCCGTCTACCTGGACGGCGAGGAGGTCACGGGCATCGATGGCCCGGCCTTCGCCCACTCGGGCGACATCCACGTGGGCGCGAGCAGCGCGGGTAACGACTTCTTCACGGGTGAGCTGGACGAACTCCAGCTCGCCCGGGTGGCGCGGAGCGCCGATTATCTGAAGCTCGCCGCCGCCGCGCAGGGCGGGATGGGTGCCTTCGTTGCCATCGGTGCCGACGAGATCCTAGTCGCCGATGCCTCGCCGTTCATGGACATGGTTGAAGTGCTCTACGCGAGTGAGCAGGCCATGGTCGAGCAGCTCATCATCGGGATCTGCGGCCTGCTGCTGGCATTCTCGGCGGTGGTCATGGTGGGCAAGGCGATGCTCCTGTCCGCTGCCGCCGCGGCCACGGCGAAGTTCATCCGATCCTTCGAGGATCTCGCTGGCAGCGAGCCGCTCGATGCCCTCTACGACCAGCGCGAGAGTTACGGCAAGTCGCCGCTCTTCCGCGTTTACCGGGTGGGTATCCGGGAATTGCGCAAACGCCTGCACCCCTCGCCGGGTGCGGCCGGCGGCACCATCGACGCCCGAGGCTTCGCCACCATCAGGGCGGTGCTCGACGCCGCCATGGTGCGCGAGCGGCAGCGGCTCGGGGCGCGGCTGTCGCTGCTCACCATCGCCATCTCCGGCGCCCCCCTGCTCGGTCTGCTCGGCACGGTGGTGGGCGTGATCGTCACCTTTGGTGGCATCGCCGCGGCCGGCGACGTGAACATCGGCGCGATTGCCCCCGGCATGGGGGCGGCGTTGCTGACGACCGTCGCCGGACTCGGTGTCGCCATCCCCACCCTGTTTGGGTACAACTATCTGAGCGGCAGGATCAGGGACCTCACCGCCGACATGCACGTGTTCAACGACGAGCTCCTCGCCCGCATCAGTGAGGCCCATCGTGCGGCGCGCGGTCGCGCGCGCCGTCTGCGTGAGGTGAGGGGGGCTGCTCCCGAGAGGTTTCCAGGGACCGAGCCCTCACCCCAACCCCACCGGGAGAGGGGCCTGAAATCCATCCCCTCCGCCGGCAGTGAGGGGCATGAAGTCGACCCCTCCCGCCTGGCGAGAGAGGCCTGAAGGCCAGCCGCTTTCGCGGGCGGCTTTGGCTTGGTCGTAACCAAGGCCCCGCCGCAGGTCGAAGGAATGCCGCCCCATGCGTGAAGACGACGAGGCTCCCTCCAGCAGGGCGGGTCGCGGTCCCGGATGGCTGTCGCTCGGCGCGGGGATCCTGATCCTCGGCATCGGGCTCTACTGGTTCCTCCTGCCCGATGACGGCCCGCAGCCCGTGCTGGTGACTCGCATCCAGCAGGTCGCGGTCGTGCGGCCGCAAGCACCCCCAGATCGGAAGAGCACACGGTGGAAC
>DBNU01000104.1 GCA_002299125.1 Proteobacteria bacterium UBA664 | reverse complement strand
AACCGCTGGACCTGCAAGGGCCACCACCCCGGCGTCTGGCGGGCCACGGGATCCGCCTGCAGCGGCCGGCGGGGGCGGATCGCCGCTGGCTGCTCGGCTGGCTGACCGAGCTGCAGTTGCTGCTGCATGGTGCCGCGGAGAACGCGCGGCGCGTGGCCCTCGGTCTGCCGCCGGTGAACAGCGTCTGGCCCTGGGGCGGCGGTGTCTGGCCCCCGGCGCCGGCCCCGTCAGCGGCGTCTGCACGGTCGGTCCTTACCACCCGCCCGGTCACAACGGGATCCTCCAGCCTCGTGTATGCCGACTGTGCCTTCGCGCGTGGGTTGGCGCGTGCCGCCGAGCTACCTGGGTCGTCCATTCGACCGCTGGCGGCCCTGGCGGAGGCCCCCGCGCCGGCGGCTGCATTACTCGTCGTGCACGACCCCGGTCCGGGTGTCGCCATCGATCCGGCCGAGGCCGAGGCCCTGTGGGCCGCGCCACTCCTTGCGGCACTGGCCGCTGGCCGCCTGCGCGAGATCGTCATCGACTCCCCGACGGCCCGGCAGCGCATCGGGCGTCATCACCGGCTGCGCTTCTGGAGGCGATGGTGAAGCACCGCAGCTGGCACCGACGGCCGGTCCCGGAGGTGCCCGCGCTTGCGGCCAGCGTGTCCCAGCCCTGGGCCGACTGGTACGCGGCGCGGGGTGTCACCGATCCGGCCGCCCTCGAATACACCCTCGAGCGAATGCCGGATCCGGCCACCCTCACTGGCATCGAAGCGGCCGTCGACCGGCTCGCCCACGCCGTTCGCCGGCGCGAACGCATCGTGGTCGTCGCCGATTACGACTGCGATGGTGCCACTGCCTGTGCCGTGGCCCTGCGCGGTCTCGCCGCGCTTGGCGCGGCAACGCCCGGCTTCGTGGTGCCTGACCGCGCCCGGCATGGTTACGGACTCACGCCGGGGTTGGTCCTGGAGGCCGCCAGCCAGCAACCGTCTCTGTTGCTCACCGTGGATAACGGTATCGCGGCCCATGATGGCGTGGCCGCTGCCGTTGATCGCGGCTGGTCCGTCGTCGTGACCGACCATCACCTGCCGGGTCCCGCGCTGCCGCCGGCCACGGCCATCGTGAATCCCAATCAGCCCGGCGACCGCTCTGGCCTCGGCTGCCTGGCCGGCGTCGGGGTGGTGTTCCTGTTGCTCGTGGCCCTGCGTCGCCGGCTCTTCGCCGGCCAGCCCGGCCGCGCCCCCAGACTCGCCAACCTGCTGCCGCTGGTCGCCGTGGGCACGGTGGGTGACGTGGTGCCCTTCGACGCGGGGAACCGCTTGCTGGTCGATCAGGGCCTGCGCCGGCTGCGGGCCGGGCAGGCCCCGGTGGGGCTCACGGCGCTGGCGGCGGTGGTGGGTCGGAGACTCGTGACCCTGTCGACGGCCGACGTCGGTTTCGGCATCGCGCCGCGACTCAATGCGGCCGGACGCATCGATGACATGGGCATCGGGATTCGCTGCCTGCTCACCGACGATGCTGTCGAGGCGCGTCGCCTCGCCGAACGACTCGCGACCATCAACGGCGAACGGCGGCGCATCCAGGCCGACATGCAGGCGGCCGCGGATGCAGATTTGCTGCTCCGCGACATCGATGACGGCGTGGAGGCGATCTGCGTGCATCGCGAGGACTGGCACCCGGGTGTCGTGGGGGTCGTGGCCGGCAGACTCAAGGATGCCTTCGAGCGACCGGTCATCGCTTTCGCCCCGGGCGCGGCGGGCGAACTGCGCGGCTCTGCTCGCTCCGTGCCCGGGGTGCACGTGCGCGATGCGCTGGCCCGGGTGGACGCCTGGCATCCGGGTCTCATCACCCGCTTCGGCGGTCATGCCATGGCGGCGGGACTGACCCTGCCGACACAGGTGCTGCCGCTGTTCGAGCGTGCATTCGACGAGGCTGTCGCACAGCTGCGCGATCCCGGCGTGGCGCGCGGTCGCCTCTACACCGATGGTGAACTCGCGCCGGGCGCGCACGAGCTGTCGCTCGCCCGGCAACTGGCCCTGGCACCCTGGGGACAGGGCTTTCCCGAGCCGCTGCATGAAGGGGTGTTCGGGGTGCGGGGTCAGCGCCTGGTCGGCGAACACCACCTGAGACTGGACCTCGCCGCTGCGGATGGCCGTACCTGGCCCGCCATCGCCTTCGGGCAGGCGGATCTCGGCCCCCGTCTCGTCGCCGGTGCCGAGATCCGGATTGCTTACCGGCTTGGCATCGACGACTTCCGCAGTGAAGAAACCCTGCAATTGCGCGTGGAAGCCGTGGCCGACTGCTGAGAGACACGCTCACCTCGCCGCAGTCGGCGACAGGTGGGACAGCCTTCCAGTACCATCCGCGCCCTTGCCCATTCCCCTGATGTCCCCCGGAGCCGCGCTCAGCCATGAACGAGATTGAACTCAACCCCCTGCAGGCCCGCATCGAGGACTGCGCCGGGCGTACCACCGCCCTCAGGGGGTACCTTTGACTACGACCTCAAGCGCGAGCGCCTAACCGAGGTCGAGCGCGAGCTGGCTGCGGGCAACGTCTGGGACGACCCGGAGCGGGCCCAGGCCCTGGGTCGCGAGCGTGTGGCACTCGAGAACGTGGTGCACGTCATCGAAGGGTTGGAGCGAGGGCTGGCCGAGATCCGCGAGATGTTCGAACTCGCGGCGGAAGAGGGCGATCAGGCCCTGCTCGCCGCGGTGGATCGCGACGTGGCCGGTGCCGAGCAGCGGCTCGCCACCCTCGAATTCGCCCGCATGTTCTCCGGCGAGATGGACGCCAACAATGCCTTCCTCGACATCCAGGCCGGGGCCGGGGGCACGGAGGCGCAGGACTGGGCGGAGATGCTGCTGCGCATGTACCTGCGCTGGGCCGAGCGCCGGGAGTTCCGCACCGAGTTGCTGGAAGTCTCCGCGGGCGAGGTCGCCGGTGTGAAGAGCGCCACCGTGCGCATCGAGGGCCCGCATGCCTACGGCTGGCTGCGCACGGAGACCGGCGTGCACCGCCTCGTGCGCAAATCGCCCTTCGACTCGGGCAACCGGCGCCACACCTCCTTTGTGTCCGTGTTCGTCTCGCCCGAGGTGGACGAAGACTTCGACATCGAGGTCAATCCCGCCGACCTGCGCGTGGACACCTATCGTTCGGGCGGGGCGGGCGGCCAGCACGTCAACAAGACCGACTCCGCCGTACGCCTCACGCACATCCCCACCGGGGTGGCCGTGGCCTGTCAGAGCGAGCGCTCGCAGCACCAGAACCGCGCGCAGGCCATGCGCATGCTGAAGGCCAGGCTCTACGAGATGGAGCTGCAGAAACGCAACGCCGAGAAGCAGGCGCTGGAGGATTCCAAGTCCGACATCGGCTGGGGCAGCCAGATCCGCTCCTATGTGCTGGACCAGTCCCGCGTGAAGGATCTGCGCACCGGAGTCGAGACGGGCAACCCGAACGCCGTGCTGGACGGTGATCTCGATCGCTTCATCGAGGCGAGCCTGAAAAGCGGCCTGTGAGCCACAACCGAGGGATTCCGTAGCGATGAACGATCACAGCGGTCAGTCCGATCCGGTGGATCGGGAGGCCACGCCCGACACGCACGATCAGATCGCCATCCGGCGTGCGAAGCTGGCCGCGCTGCGGCAGGCGGGCAACGCCTTTCCCAACGATTTCCGCCCCGACATCGACGCCGCCGGCTTCGTCGCGCGCTACGGTCATCTGGACGCAGAGGCCCTCGCCCAGTGCCAGACCGTGCATCGGTTCGCTGGCCGGATGATGACCCGGCGCACGATGGGCAAGGCCGCCTTCGCTCATCTGCAGAACAACGGAGTGCGGCTGCAGATCTATCTGCGCCGCGATGCCCTGCCCGAGGCCGCGTTCGACGCCTTTCTGCAGGCCGACATCGGCGACATCCTCGGCGTCACGGGGCGGCCCTTCCGTACCCGCACGGGTGAGCTGTCACTCGAGGTCCACGCCATCGAGCTCCTCACCAAGAGCCTGCGACCGCTGCCGGAGAAGTTCCACGGCCTTGCCGATCAGGAGACCTGCTACCGGCAGCGTTATCTCGATCTCATCATGAATCCGGCCACGCGCGAGCGCTTTCTGCTGCGCACGCGCGTCATCGACTTCATGCGCGATTTCTTCCGCGCGCGTGGCTTCGTCGAGGTCGAGACACCCATGATGCAGGTCATTCCGGGAGGTGCGGCGGCACGGCCTTTCGTCACACACCACAACGCACTCGACATGCCGCTTTACCTCCGGATCGCGCCTGAGCTCTATCTCAAGCGGCTGGTCATCGGTGGCTTGGAGCGGGTGTTCGAGGTGAATCGCAACTTCCGCAACGAAGGGCTTTCCACGCGCCACAACCCCGAGTTCACGATGCTCGAGTTCTATCAGGCCTACGCCGATCACGTCGCCCTGATGGACCTCACCGAGGTCTTGCTGCGGGACCTCGTGCGCACCCTGCTGGGCGCGGAACAGGTGTTGTATCAGGGGCGGAGCTACGATTTTGCCCCGCCATTCGCCCGCCTGACGGTGGCTGAGGCGGTGCTGGCCCACAACCCCGACATCGGCGCGGCCGACCTATCGACGGCCCCGGCACTGCGCGCGCTCGCCGGGCGTCTCAATCTGCCGGTCTCGGCGGCGGCCGGTCCCGGTCGCCTGCTGGTGGATATCTTCGAGGCCACGGCCGAAGCGAAGCTGCTCGACCCCACCTTCGTTACCGGCTACCCGGCCGAGGTTTCGCCGCTCGCCCGCCGCAGCGCAGCCGATCCGGAGTTCACTGACCGCTTCGAGCTTTACATCGGCGGCCGCGAACTCGCCAACGGCTTCTCCGAGCTCAACGATCCGGACGATCAGGCGGAGCGCTTCCGCGCCCAGGTGCAGTCCAAGTCGGCCGGCGACGAGGAGGCCATGCATTTCGATGCAGACTACATCGAGGCGCTGGAATACGGTCTGCCGCCCACCGCGGGCGAAGGGATCGGCATCGATCGGCTGGTCATGCTCCTCACCGACTCGCCATCCATCCGCGACGTGCTACTTTTCCCTCACATGCGTCCGCGTACCTGACGCCGCGACATTGCCCCGGGGTCGCGGTCTGCTGGGTGCGCCCCCGTCGGCCAGAAGGGGGGGGGCCGTGGAGGCATGTGTCCCGGGGATTCATCAAAGGATTGAAACTCATCCAAGGAGCTCCATTCATGAACCGCAAGACCCTCGCTGTCAGCACCCTCCTCGGTACCGGATTTGCCGTGAGCCTGGCTCCGGTTGCCCAGGCGGATTCCCAGAACCCCTTCGCCGCTACCGATGCCGCCTATGCGGTGGTTGCTGAGCACCATGAGCACGAGGGTGGTGAAGGTGCCTGTGGCACCAAGGAAGGCAAGGAAGAGAAAGGCGAAGAGAAGGCCCAGTAAGGCCCGGCGATAAGTGAGTGGGTGGGGCCGGGCCGCATGTTCCGGCCCCGCTCTTTCTGGTGCGACGCACAAGATTTCATACCCGTCTTCTTCCCCTCCAGTGCTGGG
>DBNU01000071.1 GCA_002299125.1 Proteobacteria bacterium UBA664 | reverse complement strand
GCCGGCAGGTCCTGACCTCGCACCTTCCAGGTGGTGTCGTCCACCCGCACCCGACCGTGGCCGTTGACGATGGGCTCGTTGAGGGTGAGCACACGTCCGACGTACTGGCGATTGCGCTGATTCAGGAAGGGTTCGTCCGAGGGACCACTGCTCTGCCGTAGCCAATGCCGCCCAAGGAAGGTCACCACCAGCGCCAGGGCACTGAAAAGGATCGCCTGCCAGCGCCAATCCACGCCAGGCATGAAGAAAACGACGCCGGCCATCGTCAGCGCCGAGAGCGCCAGCCAGATGAAAATTGCCCCGGGCGCGAGCACCTCCAGCCCGAGAAGAACCGCCGCCAGGCTGAGCCACTCCCAGAAATCCATCTAGCCCTCCCTCTTGCGGATATCTCGGTGCGAGTGAGGAGATCTGCTGCGCGGTTCAGGCACGGCAACTTCTGCACGCGCTCTCACCCTCGCCCGTCGTGGAATCACTGCCACTGGTGCTACTTGCGTGATTCGCTCCGGCGCTCCGGGAAGGCATCGCGAGCGATCTCGGCGATGCCGGCGAGGCTACCGATGAGCTGGCTTGCCTCGATGGGCAGTATGAGTGTCTTCTGATTGGGCGAAGTCGCGAAGGCCTGCAGTGCCTCGGTGTATTTCTGCGCCACGAAATAGTTGAGGGCTTGGGTGTTGCCGCCGGTGATGGCAACCGAAACCACCTGAGTCGCCTTCGCCTCGGCTTCGGCGATACGCTCGCGTGCTTCGGCGTCCCGGAAGGCCGCCTCCTTGCGCCCCTCTGCCTGCAGGATGGCCGCCTGCTTCTCGCCCTCAGCGCGGAGCACGTCGGCCTGACGTTGCCCCTCGGCCTCGAGCACGGCCGCACGCTTGTCGCGCTCTGCCTTCATCTGCCGCTGCATCGATTGCACCAGCTCGGGCGGCGGCGCTATGTCCTTGATCTCGATGCGCGTGACTTTCACGCCCCAAGGGCTGGTGGCGTCGTCCACCGTGTGCAGCAGCTTCGAATTGATGCGATCACGGTGCGAGAGGAGATCGTCGAGGTCCATCGAGCCCATCACCGTGCGCAGATTGGTCATGGTGAGGTTGAGGATGGCGTTGTAGAGGTCATTGACCTCATAGGCTGCACGGGCGGCGTCCAGCACCTGGAAGAACACTACCCCATCGACTGTGACCATCGCGTTGTCGCGTGTGATGACCTCCTGCGAGGGAACATCCATCACCTGCTCCATCATGTTGAGGCGGGCACCGATGGCATCGATGAAGGGCAGGATGATGTGCAATCCCGGCCGCAGCGTAGAAATGTAACGACCGAAGCGCTCGACGGTGAACTCCCAGCCCTGATTCACTCGGATGACCCCGCGCCAGAGCACGATGACAATGGCAACGACGATGACGATCGCAAAAATATCCACGGGGCAGCCTCCATGGCCAGCAGGATTGGTGCCGCTCGAAAGAGCGGCCGGACATCAGCAGACGGGGGAGAGTGTACTTGATGCCTCGCGTGGCTGGCGCGCCACCCAATTGGCTGAGTCGGGCGCCCTCGAGCCCCCGCTTCGAACTGCAGTGTTGCCCTCAGACTGCGCCGGCCGTCAGACGTCCTCGCGGGAGCCAAGACCCGCGAGATCCGGATCCGCCTCCTGAGAGCGGTCATCCTCGGAAACCTCGTCTGCCATGGGGCCGTCTGCGGGCGTCTCGGTCACGGCAGCCTCCCCCTCCTGGATGAGTGCGTCCGTAGCGCGGTTCAGCACGACGATGCTGATGCGGCGATTGATGGGGGCGTTCGGGTCCTGTGGGTCGAAGAGCACTGAGGACGCGAGTCCCACGACGCGACTGACCTTCCCTTCCTCCACACCCGCCTCGATGAGCAGGCGCCGGGCGGCATTCGCCCGGTCGGCCGAGAGCTCCCAGTTGCCGTAGCCGTCGGTGCGGCCAGCGAAGGGACGCCGGTCGGTATGGCCCGAGATGCTGATACGGTTCGGTACGGTGTTCACGACACTCGCGACCTTGCTCAGCAAATCCTCGGCGAAGGGTTCGAGGCGGGCCGAACCCGAATCGAACATCGCGCGCTGGTCCTCGTCCACGATCTGGATGCGGAGTCCCTCGTTGGTGATGTCGATGAGAAGCTGATCGAGGAAGGGCGCGAGCTTCCTGTCCTGCGACACCGCCTCGATGATCTCCTCTCGCAGTTCCGCGAGCCGCGCCGCCTCGGCAGCGAGATCGGCTGCGGAGTCTTCTTCGTACTCCAGCGCTGCACCAGGATTGGGCTCGTGGTAACCCGGCTCTTCCGGGTAGCCTTCTTCCAGCGAATCGCTCTCGCCCGTGGGGATGTTCATGCCGCCACCCATATCGATGACGGAATTGCTGGCACCGGCCCCGTCCTTGTGCCCCATGGGGTCCTGGAAGTAGCCGCTGATGGCCTGCTTCTGCTCCTTTGTGGTCGATCCCATGAGCCACATCAGCATGAAGAAGGCCATCATCGCGACCGCGAAATCGGCAAAGGCGACTTTCCATGCGCCACCGTGGTGGCCATGTCCGCCCTTCTTGATCTTCTTGATGATGATCGGCTGGATGTCGTTCGCCATGTGCGCCGCCGTCCGCTCCTGTTCGCGTCGCTACCGCGGTCACTTCTTTTTGACGTGCTCTTCCAACTCGCGGAAGCCAGGCCGCTCGGCACCGAAAATGGCCTTGCGGCCGAACTCGATCGCCACCTGCGGGGCATAACCCTGCAGCGAAGCCACGAGTGTGGTCTTCAACACCTTGAAAAACTGACCCTCGTCGCGGGCGATGTGCTCGCAGAGCGTGGACATCGGCGCAACGAAGCCGTAGGCGAGCAGGATGCCGAGGAAGGTGCCTACCAGGGCGGCGGCCACGTGGTGTCCGATCTCCTCCGGCGGGCCGCCGAGCGATCCCATGGTGATCACGATACCGAGCACGGCGGCGACGATCCCGAAACCGGGCAGGCCATCAGCCACACGCTGCAAGGCCGCGGCCGGCTGATGGCCTTCCTCGTGGTGGGTCTCGAGCTCGATGTCCATCAGGTTCTCGAGTTCGATGGCGTTCATGTTGCCGCTCACCATCAAGCGCAGATAATCGGTGATGAAATCGGTGGCGTGATGGTCGTGAGCGACCTTCGGGTATTTCTGGAAGATCGCAGAGTTGTGCGGATCCTCGACATCCGTCTCCAGTGCCATCATGCCCTCCTTGCGCGCCTTGGCGAGCAGGTCATAGAGCAACCCGAGCGCGTCGAGGTAGTAGGCCTTGCTGTACTTTGAGCCCTTGAGCATGCCGGTAACGGCTGCGAGCGTCTGTTTGCTCACTTTGCCCGGGTTGGCGCAGATGAACGCCCCGAGGGCTGCACCGCCGATGGTGAGCAGCTCGTAGGGCTGCCAGAGGGCCATCAGTTGACCGTGGGAGAGCACGTAGCCGGCGGCCACGCAGCCGAGCACGACGATGATGCCGATGATGACGTTCATGATCTCTGCGTCCTGCACCTGGGTACGGAGGCCCGGTGGGCACGCAGTCACCGCGCCGTCCGGGCTCCCCGGGGTATCGGTCACGGACGTAGCACGCTTGAACACAGAGCCGCCTGCCCTGGGTGCCTTGCCGGGCGCAATTGACCTGAAGCCCGCTCTTGCGCTGGATCAGGATCCGCCGGCTGACGGGGGCTTGACGAGGTCAGAAGCGGCACCTATGCTGCGTCGCACCATCGCATTCGGACCCCCGGGCCGAGCGAGGGCCGGCAACCCAATTGTGAGTCGGCAGTGGCGCCCACCGGGGAAGATTCGCCCAGTGTCTCCTCCAACCGAAACCACATGAGGTGATTGCCATGACCGACCTGACCAAGGGTTACACCGACCTGCTGAACAACTACACCGCCGCTTTCGAGCAGGCCGTAAAGGTTCAGAAGGTGCTTTCGAGCAGCTTCGACAAGACCCTCGCCCTGCAGTTGAGCCTCGTCGAAACCGGGCTCGGCCACATTGCGCCGCTGACCGCTGCCAAGCAGCCCACCGAGTTCGTGGCTGCCCAGAAGGCCGCCCTGACCGGGCTGCAGCAGGATGTCGCTCGCACCCTCAAGGAAATCTTCGAGATCCAGACCTCCACCCTTAAGGAAGTCAAGGGCCTGGTTGAGGAAGGTGTGCTGAAGTTCTCCCCCGAGGCCATCAGCAAGCTCGTCAAGGCGGCCTGAGTCCAATCAGACCGCCGGGTTCGGGGTGGCGTCGACGCCCCCTCAAGCCCACCGCTGTGACAAACGCCCCGGAACATCCGGGGCGTTTTTTTTGCGCTCAAGTTCGCGTGCGATCCGGCCGTTAGCGAGGTTCCGGAAGTCTCCGTGTCCGGTCTCTCCGGACCGGGGCGGTATCGGACGGATCCTCTGGAGTCCCTGCCATGGCTGCCTCGCGCGCAGTTCCCCCGTCCCCCGGCCTGACCACCCTCGCGCTGCTGCTGGCCAGCGCACCGGCGCACACACTGGAACTCGGTCCGGCCGCCCAGCTTTCGACCAGCGGTCAGCCGCTTCATGTACGTGCAGAGATCACCGGGCCCGGCAGTGAGCGACGCCTCAACACCGCCGTGCGTTGTCTCGAGGGTGACTGCGCGCGTCTGACGCTTCGTAGTTTCATCGCTGGTCGCGCTGCGGGACGCCCGGCCGTCGTGGTCCGCAGCTTCACCCCAGTGCGAGACACCCACTTGCGCCTGGAGCTGGTGGTCGGCAATGGCGAGGAATCTGTCCGGGGTGAACTTCGCCTGGAGCTCGCGCCGGATGTCCGGCTGGGCCAACCTCGCTCCACGCAGACCGATCCGGTGAATCCGGGAGCAACTCGGCAGCGTTCTGCGGCAACCCAGCCTCCCCCTGAACGCAGAGCAGCGCCACGCACCGGCCCGCTACCGGCCGCACCCGCTGCCTCGCTACCTGCCCTGGGCCCGACCTGGGTCGTGCAGCCGGGCCAGACGCTCTCCGGCATCGCCGCGCGACTCGCGCGCCTTCATGGTGGCGACACCAAAGGCTGGAGCACGCGCCTGCATGCGGAAAATCCCGCGGCCTTCATCGGTGGTGACCCCAATCGTCTGCGGGCTGGAGCGGGCCTGCGCTACGGGTTGCCAGAGGGTTCCGTGATCGCCTCTGAGGGCGCGGCTTCGACCCCGTCTGAGCCGCCGCCCACACCGGCGCCGATGCGCGAAGATCCCGCCACTGCCCAGACACCGGCGAGCGCGCCGGCGCGCAGTCCGGGGTCCGCACCATCGCCGCAAACCGTGCTGGCGGATGAAGGCAAAGCACTGCGCGAGCGACTGGCCCGGCTCGAGACACGCCTGCGTGAACTCGAGAGTGAACTCGGCAGTCGCGAGCGCGCCATCGCCGCGGCCAAGGAGCGACTCGGTCGGTTGCAGCCGGGCGAGAGCTCGACCAACGCGGATGCCCCCGGCGCAATGACCCCAGCGGCCGATGCCCCGGATGTGACGACAGCCGCCCCCGTGACCGCAGCCGTCGCCAACGCACGCACGGGCGACGCATCGGCAGCGCCCGTTCCAACGGTCAACGTGGTACAGCCCACTGCTGACGTTGCACTCCCGGCCCGGGCAGCGCCAGCGCAGGCTGGCGAGGCGGCCGCATCCAGTGATGGGCCACGCTTCGGCTGGATGCCGGCCCTCGGGGTCGGCTTCGTGCTGCTCGTACTGATGGCGGTGCTGTTGCTGCGCGGTCTTGCACAGCAGCGCCCCGCACGCCGCGGGCAAGTGTTGAAGTCGAACGACAGCGCACTCAAACAGCAGATCCGCGAACGGCTCACCACCCGGCTACCGGATGATCGCGCACTGGAGGAGCAGGCGGAGGAGGTCATCGACCCACGGCTGGTGGACCTGGCAGCAACGCTGCCTGCAGGTCGATCGCCCACTACCGCCAGTTGGGCCGCCACGCAGGTAGCGGCCCCGTCCCAGGCATACCCAGCAGCCTCGATCGACGAGGATGAGGTCGTCACCGAGGCCGATGTGAAGATCGTCTATGGCCTCTTCGAGGAGGCTGAAACCGTTCTTGCCGGGGCGCTGGCAAAATCCCCGGAGAGCGCGCGCCTGTTGCTCAAGCTGGGCGAAGTCCGCTTCTACCGCCGCGATGCGGACGCGCTCGTGGCCCTGGCGGAACGGGTGCTCGCCCATGGTCAGCGTCACCCGGCCTGGCTCTGGGCCAAGATCGAGCGCCTGGGACGGGAGCTTTGTCCGGAGCGCGCGCCTTTCTCCGCGGCACCCGCCCGACCCGATCTCCGCAGCGTCGGTTGAGGCGGACTCCCGCGGGGCCGGGGCACCGGGCGGCCCGGTTCCTCGCGGTAACGGCTCGGGGTCACCCGATCAGCCTCGGTCGCGACCTCTATGTCCCGCTGTAGCGAGGTCATGTTTGCCCGGGCGGAACTACGGCCTTACCGCAGGGGGCAGTGCATACTTCCGGCGGCGAGCCGCTTGACGACTGCTCTGTGAGGACGCCCGGCCGATGGACAAGCAACGTTTCCGGGAACGCGCCGATGACTACCTGCGCGCCGTTGCGCGCCTCGCCGAAGCCTGCGCACAACCGTTCACGCCCTTCGTTCGCGACTCGATGATCCAGCGTTTCGAGTTCTGCTGGGAACTGTCCTGGAAGGTGCTCAAGCTGCGGCTCGAGGCGCTGGGCGTAGACGTGCTTGCACCGCGCGACGTCTTTCAGGAAGCGCTCGCCAAAGGGCTCATCCGCGATGGCAACGTCTGGAGCAAGACCCAGCGGATGCGCAATCTCACCAGCCACACCTACCACGAGAACCTGGCCGATCAGGTGTACACCTTCCTGCTCGATGAAGGGCAGGCCCCGTTCCAGGCGCTGGCGCATGAAGTGCGGTCATGGTTGGACGAAGCCCCTTGATCTACGGGCTGGCACCCGAGATCCTCGCCGATCTGCGGCGCACCTTCGCACGCCATGCCGAGGTCGAGCGCGTGCTGATCTTCGGATCACGCGCCAAAGGGCACTTCAAGGACGGTTCGGACATCGACCTCGCAGTGTTCGCCCCCACGATGAGCGAGGAGGCCTTCACTCGCCTGTGGCAGGAGGTCAACGGCCTGCCGATGATCTTCAAGGTCGACTTGCTGCACTGGGATACGTTGGGCGATGAACGGATCAAGAGCAGCATACTGGCCTCGGGCAAACCCTTGTTGCCGGCCCCGCCTGCCTGCGGGGACTGACGCGCCAAGGGTCCGGCCCCGGTCAGCCTCAGGATGCGATCGGCACTTCCGGCGTGATGAAGCGAAGCAGGAAGCCGCGCACGGCGGCCACCAGCCGCCCGCGTGCGGGATACCAATCGTTGATGACGCCGGGGATGCGCACGCTGCGGTACTCCGCACCACCCGCACGCAATGCGGATGCTCGTCGTTCCTCGGATCTCAGCAGCGCCTCGATACCCGCACCGCCACCCACGATGTCGAGCACCGGTAGCGCGAGTGGGCCTGACCAGACGGCCTCGACCTCCTGCAGGCCCGCCTCCGAATCGATCAGCACGACGGCCTCGAGGCCCTCTGGCTGAGCCTCCGGCTCTTCCAGGATTCGTTTGACGAAGGCAGCACCAGCCCCATGTCCAACGAGCGCGCGCACCGGTGCATTTCGCTCCTCGAGCCAGGCCACGGCCGCGCCGAGGCGGGCTGCCACGTCGGGCTGCCAGGCCGCGCTAGCGGCAGAGGCTGCCCCCCCGGCAGGAACGGGCAGCATCAGCGCCAGGCTCGCAAGGCCGTGAATCGGCAGATCCTGACGCAGGGCACCGACGATGGCCGGATCGTCCACCGTGGAGCTCTGGCCGTGCAGTAGTACGACACTGCCTCGGGCCAGTGCCGAACTCCGGGGGCGCCAAAGGGCAAGCACCTCCGTCTCCCCCACCCTCAGTTTCACAACCTCGCCAGCACGACGCCCGCGCGCGAGTTCAGTGGCCGCACGCGCCTCGGCGGCCAGATCCGCGACGGCCGCGGCGGCGTGTGCAGGCCCCGCAGCGCTTGCGGTGACACCCTCAGGCGCGGCGGGAACGGATGGCACGGTGGCATCCACTCCGGGGCTGGACGATGGATCAGGCGCCTGCTCAGCCGGGGCGGGTGCCTGCTCAGCCGGGGCGGGTGCCTGCTCAGCCGGGGCGGGTGCCTGCTCAGCCGGGGCGGGCTCTGCGATCACGGGAGAACCACTGAGGAGCAGGATGCCGCAGACCACCGGCAGGCCATGCCGCACGAGCGGGTGTCCTGCTAGAGTCCCCCGCCTGTTCTGTCCGAGTTGCCATCTTGATCGCATCAGCGCCTTCCCTCGTCATCGCGCCCAGCATCCTGTCCGCCGACTTCGCCCGCCTGGGTGCGGACGTCGCTCGCATGCTTGAGGCCGGCGGGGACTGGGTGCACGTGGACGTGATGGACAATCACTACGTCCCTAACCTGAGCTTCGGCCCGATGGTCTGTCGCGCCCTGCGCGATTACGGCATCAGCGCACCGCTCGACGTGCATCTCATGGTCGAACCGGTGGACCGGCTGGTGCCAGAATTTGCAGCCGCTGGTGCCACCCGGATCAGCGTCCACCCCGAGGCCACGGCCCATCTGGACCGCACCCTCGGCCTCATCGGCGAGAGTGGCTGCCAGGCCGGCCTGGTCCTCAACCCGGCCACGCCCATCGAGCATCTGGACTGGGTGCTTGATCGCATCGACCTCGTGCTCCTGATGTCGGTCAATCCCGGCTTCGGCGGTCAGCGTTTTCTCCCCTCCGCATTGCCGAAGATCCGCGCCGTGCGGGCGCGGATCGAGTCCAGCGGTCGCCCCATTCGCCTTGCGGTAGACGGGGGCGTGAACCTCGCCACCATCAAGGAGGTAGCGGCAGCCGGTGCCGACACCTTCATCGCCGGTTCGGCAGTCTTTGGTGCAGCGGACTACGCAGCGGCCATCAGCGGTCTGCGCGCCGCGGCGGCGGCCGGCCGTGCCGGCAGCGGTCGCTGAGTCGCGCCCGTGGCAATGCCGACTCATCCACTGCAGCTCGCCATCTTCGATCTGGATGGCACGCTGGTGGACAGCGCAGCGGACATCGCTGCGGCTCTGGATAGCGCACTCGGAGCCGTGGGCCTGGGGCCGGTGGGTGTGGTCAGGGTGCGTGAATGGGTCGGCGGGGGGCTTCGCCTCCTCATCGAACGTGCGCTCGCGCACCACTTCAGCGGCGCAGCCTGGCCCGGCGCGATCATGACCCGAATGGAACAGGCCTTCGACCACAGCTACAGAAGCTGCTCCGGTCACAGCGCGCGCCTGTTCCCGGGCACCGAGTTGGCCCTCGAGGCCCTGCGCGCACGTGATGTGCGCCTCGCTTGTGTCACCAACAAGCCCATCCGTCACACCCTGCCCCTGCTGCAACGGCTGGGCCTTGCCGAGAGCTTCCATCTGGTGCTCGGCGGCGACAGCCTGCCGCTTGCCAAACCGCATGGCCTGCCCCTGCAGGTCGCGATGATCCGCTTGGGTGTGCCGCCCATCGGCGCCTGCATGATCGGCGATTCGATGAACGACCTCGCGGCCGCCCGCGCCGCCGGCATCGCCGCCATCGCCGTCAGCCACGGCTATGCGCAGGGTGCCGATCTCGGCGCGCATGCCGCGGCCGTGATCGACTCCATGACAGAACTCCTGCCCACCCTGCGGCAACTGGGCCGGCTCGCATGACCCGGCTCATGTACCGCGCATTCGTATCCGCGCTTCGCTGCACCGACTGGTCACGACGGGAGTACCCGCCGGCATGATTCGCTACCTGCCCGATGCCGAGGGCTTCGCCGATCTGCGCGCCCGCGGTTATGCGCGCATTCCGGTGATGCGCTCTGTGGCTGCAGATCTCGACACCCCGCTGTCGGCCTACCTGAAGGTCGCCGATGCACCGTACAGCTACCTTTTCGAGTCGGTGCAGGGCGGTGAACGCTGGGGGCGCTACTCCATCATCGGCCTCCCTGCCGCCCGGCGCATCGAGGTGCGCGGTCGCAGTGTGCGTGTGCTGGCAGGGGATGATCTACTGAATGCGCACGACGACATCGATCCGCTCGCCTTCATCGAGGGCTGGCTGACTCAGGCACGCGTCGCACCCGTAGCCGGCCTGCCGCGCTTCAGTGGTGGTCTGGTCGGGTATTTCGGCTATGACACCGTGCGTCAAATCGAGCCGCGTCTGGGCCCTGCGCGCGCACCCGATCCACTGGGGCAGCCGGACATCCTGCTGCTGGACTCCACCGAGTTGCTGGTCTTCGACAACCTGCGTGGTGTCCTGCATTGCATCGTGCATGCAGAGACGAGCGACGACGATGCCTATGGGCGCGCCTGTGCGCGCCTGGATGATCTGGTCGAGCAACTGCGATGCAAGGCCATCGTGGCACCCAGTGGCCGCGGCAGTCGTGCGATCACCGAAGCGGACTTCCACTCCAGCTTCGGTCGTGAGGCCTTCGAGGCTGCAGTCGCGCGGATCCGTGAATACATCGTGGAGGGCGATGTGATGCAGGTCGTGCTGGCGCAACGCCTTTCGGCGCCCTGTGACCTGCCACCACTCGCCTTTTATCGCGCCCTGCGGCGGACCAACCCGGCACCCTACCTGTTCTACCTCGATCTGGGCGGCTTCCACGTGGTGGGTTCTTCACCTGAGATCCTGGTGCGACTGGAGGACGACACGGTCACGGTGCGTCCACTGGCGGGGACGCGTCGCCGGGGCCGGGACGATCACGAGGACCTGGCGCTCGAACAGGAACTACTGGCCGATCCCAAGGAACGCGCCGAGCACTTGATGCTCATCGATCTCGGTCGTAACGACATCGGTCGCATTGCCCGCGAGGGCGGCGTTCAAGTGACCGAGCGCTTCGTGATTGAGCGTTACTCGCAGGTGATGCACATCGTGTCGAACGTCTCCGGCGATCTCGCGCCGGGTCGCACGGCCATCGACGTGCTGCGCGCGACCTTCCCCGCCGGCACGCTGTCCGGCGCACCCAAGGTACGGGCGATGGAGATCATCGACGAGCTGGAGCCGGTCAAACGGGGCGTGTACGGCGGAGCGGTGGGTTACCTGGGCTGGCACGGCAACATGGACACGGCCATCGCCATCCGCACAGCGGTACTCGCCAACGGGCAGATCCACGCGCAGGCCGGTGCCGGCGTCGTGTACGACTCCAATCCGCGGGCGGAGTGGGAGGAGACACTCTCGAAGGCCCGGGCCTTGATGCGCGCCGCCGAGCTGGCCTCGCGAGGCGTGGCGGACGACTGAAGTCCGCGCCGCTCACCTCGCACACCGGGGTGGGTCGAGGGACCCCAGGCTGGGCTTCTCAGGGGCTGCTGTCGACCAGCAGGGCCCGCCCGTTGCGCGGCTGCACGGGACGCACCGCCGACGCTGCCCGTTCGCGCAGCGCCGTCAACATCGCCTTGCCAATCGAGAGTGGCTGCCGTAGGACAATCCACTTCACACCTTCCGTGCAGGGTGGCGTGCTGAGCGAGCCTTCGTAACGGAAGGCGCGGCGATCAGCCGGCAGCAGCGCTGCCAGCTCGAAGGGCTGCTCGAGCTCGATGCTGCCCTCCCCGCGCGCGGGGAGGCGCGGCAGCAGCACTCCGCCTTCGTTCGCTGCCCGCCGTTCCAGCAACACGGAGACGATCGCCTGGCCACCGTCGTTCGCGGTGTGCACGAACTGCAACTCACCGGCAAGGCGCGCCCCACCCAGGGTGTGCTCGCTCGGGGAAAGCAGCCGCAGCTCACCGAGCTCGTAGCGACGCCCATCGATCTCGAGGCCGGCAGCGGTCGTCGGGATGAACCGCAGACCCTGCGCATCGGCCACCACCCGCCCTGCCGCACTCCCCCAGTCGAACACCGGACGCATGAGCCCCACCGTCAGCGCCTCGCCAGCCTGCAGATCGATCGGTGCCTGATTTTTTCCGACCCCACACAAGGAAAAGCCCGCACCAAGGCGGGCCCAGTTGCGCGGACCGTCTTCCGGTCCGTATCCCCATGCCACCTCCCGGTGGCCGGGCAAGGCGGAGTGATGCTCGTCGTCCTGCTTGCCCTCTTCGTGCTCGTGACCCTCACCCTCGTGCTTGTGCGCCACGGCATGATTCGCATCGAGCGCCGAGTGATGCTCCCTGTC
>DBNU01000075.1 GCA_002299125.1 Proteobacteria bacterium UBA664 | reverse complement strand
CGGAAAGCCTGATTCGCCCGCCGACTTCCAGCTTGAACCTCTGGTTCAGGTCGACGGTCCACAGCGGCCCAGCGGGGGGTGCTCCCTTTGAATTTCTGGCTCATCAAGAGCGAGCCGTCGGTCTTCGGCATCGCCGATCTCGAGGCCGTCCCCGGCCAGAGCACCCACTGGGATGGGGTACGCAACTATCAGGCGCGCAACTGGCTGCGTGACGCCATGCGCCGTGGTGATCGCGCCTTCTTCTACCACTCCAACGCGCCCGAGACCGGCATCGCCGGCATCGTGGAGGTGGTGCGCGAAGGCTATCCGGATCCGAGCGCCTTCGACCCGGCCGATCCGCACTACGACGCGAAGAGCCGCGTCGACAACCCCACCTGGTATTGCGTGGATGTGCGTCTGGTCGAGCGCTTCTCGCACATCCTCTCGCTCGCGGCGCTGAAGGCCAACGCTCAGTTGGCAGACCTCGCACTCGTCCGGCGCGGCAATCGGCTTTCGGTGATGCCGGTGACGCCAGCGGAGTGGCAGGCCATCCTCGCCCTGCGCGCGGGCCGCTGAAGGCTGCGGCTACAGCGCCTTGCCTGGCTCGCGTTCGAGGTCCGCGCGGCTCGCCCAGCAGAGCGGGCAGTCCACCTCGGTGAGCCGGCCCGCGTGCGAGTCTCGGGCCGGGCGCGGCAGACCATCGCGCGCTTCCATCGCGCGATAGAGCCGGTTCTCCAGTGCAATGACCTCCGCCTCGTGCGCGTGCGGATAGAAGCCCCCGGTTGCCGCCTGCGAGAAGCGACCCGGCGCGGCATGGATCACGTAAACGTGTAGCAGCTCGTGCAGAAAGGCATCGGCCGGCATGGCGGTGCAGGCGGGTTGCCCGCTGCAGCCACCGGCGAAGTGCATCTGCGCTGCGGCCTTGAAGTCGAACAGCACCCGGATGCTCTGTACCGATCCGCTCTGCACCCTGGCCTGGGTGAGCCAGGTCCCGCCACGCGGTTCCAGTGTCCAGGGGTGGGTGGCCAGTACGTCGAAGAGCCGCACGACCTCCGGATGGCGCGCGTAGTAGTGCGCCACCTCGCTCAGTGTCGCGCGCATGGACGCAGCCACCGGTCGTGCGAGCCGCTGCAGCAGCAGGGCCTCGATCCGGCTTGTGGCGTCGTGATCGACCGCAGTATCCAGGCACGGCGAGGAGCGGGCGGGGGCGTTGGCGTTGCACTCGACCAGTCCGATGCCTTGCTCCACGCGGCGCGCAGCGGCGAGCCGGGTCCGGCCGATGTACAGACGTCCCGCATCGTCGCGCATGAGTCGCCGTTCCCGTTCGGCCTCACGCACGGCAGGTAGCGACAACGCCTCCGCCGCTGCTTCCGGAGCGAGCGCCACGGCGACCTGGTGTGCCGGCTCGACACGCTGACTTGCCCCGGCCTCGCCGGCCAGCGCCGAGCGCGAGAACAGACCGGCGGCGACGGTGAGGGCGAGGGCAGCGCGCCGCCGATCATTGGCGACTGCCGTCAACCGCTCCCGGCGATCGACTGTCAGCGCCGCATCCAGGCGCCGGGCGATCACAAGCAGGGCCGACCAGGCCTCGGGGTCGCTGACGGCCAGTCCGCCCCGATGGAACAGGCAGAGGCGGCCACCGACGCGGGCGAGGTGGAAGACGCCGAGCTCGCGTCCGGGGAAGGCGCTGCGCCAGGCCCGCGCCTCAGTCTGCTCCACGGAGGCGAGGTTCGCTGTGGTCGCGCTCGAGCCCTGCCGACTGTCGTCCGTCATCCCGTTCCCCTGCCGTCGCGTGACCTCCCCGGAAGTGGGGTAAGGCTTCGGGATTCACTCCGAAGGCGCTGCAAAGGCGCAAGCAGTGCAACGTCAGATATCGACCGGGGGCGTTCCGGGTTGAGACGCGGGTGAGGGTCGCGCAGTGCCGGTCAGTGGCGTGGTTGGGGTGAGCGGCTGGACAGTCCGCCTGACGGCGGCCGCCGAGTGCCGACTTCGCGCAGATCCAGCGCTGGACAACCGCCGTTGGTCCGACGAAGCCGGCCGACCCCTAGACGTTGAAGCGGAAGTGCACGACGTCACCGTCGCGCATGACGTAATCCTTGCCTTCGAGCCGCCACTTGCCGGCCTCCCGGGCCCCCGCCTCACCGCCACCTGCGACGTAATCGTCGTAGGCGATGACCTCGGCGCGGATGAAGCCCCGCTCGAAGTCGGTGTGGATCGCGCCAGCGGCCTGCGGGGCGGTGCTGCCCTGGCGAATGGTCCAGGCACGCGCTTCCTTCTCGCCGGCGGTGAAGAAGGTCTGCAGGCCGAGCAGCGTATAGCCGGCGCGGATCACGCGGTCGAGTCCCGGTTCGTTCTGACCGAGTGCAGCGAGATATTCGCTGCGTTCGGCGTCGTCGAGGCTGGCCAACTCGGCCTCGATCGCCGCACACACCACGACCACGCCCGCCCCCTCGGCCTCCGCCAGTGCCCGCACACGATCCACATGGGCGTTGCCGGCGAGCTCACTCTCCGCCACGTTGGCCACGTAGAGCGTGGGCTTCGCGGTGAGGAGTGACACCTCCTTCAGGCGCGCCTGATCCTCGGCGCTGAGTTCGAGCACGCGGGCGGGACGACCCTCATCGAGCACGGCCTGCACCCGCGTCAGCAGGGTCTGCAGGGCCAGCGCCTCCTTGTCACCACCCTTGGCCTGGCGCGCCGTGCGATCGAGGCCGCGGCGCACGGTGTCGAGGTCCGCCAGTGCGAGCTCGGTCTGGATGGTCTCGATGTCGGAGATCGGGTCCACTCGCCCCGCGACGTGCACGACGTTGTCATCCTCGAAACAGCGCACGACGTGGGCGATGGCCTGGGTCTCGCGGATGTGCGCCAGGAACTGATTCCCCAGCCCCTCCCCCTGGCTCGCGCCGGCGACGAGGCCGGCGATGTCGACGAATTCCATGCTCGCCGGCACGACCCGTTGCGGTTTGACGATGGCGGCCAGCCGATCGAGACGAGGATCAGGCACGGCGACCATCCCGACATTCGGGTCGATGGTGCAGAAGGGGTAGTTCTCTGCTGCGATACCGGCGCGCGTGAGGGCGTTGAACAACGAGGACTTGCCCACATTCGGCAGACCAACGATGCCGCACTTGAAGCCCATGGCTGGCTCCTCCTGGAAGGGGTGGGGTGAGGGTATGGAAGTACTACGACGCAGAATCCCTCAACTCGGCGGGCTCGGGACCTTCACACTGCGGCGGTTCAGCAGGTTCATCACCCGCTCGGCTTCGCCGGCGAGCACGGCCGGCAGTTCGCGCAGGGCATCGCCGATGGCACCATCGATGGCCTCGCGCTCGGCCGCTGACGGGCGCCCGAGTACGTAACCCACCACTTGCGGCGCTGAGCCCGGGTGGCCGATGCCGAGGCGCAGACGCAGGTAATCACCCGTACCCAGTTTCTCGGCGAGGTCGCGCAGGCCGTTGTGGCCGCCATGGCCGCCACCGCGCTTGAGTCGTACCGCCCCGGCCGGCAGATCGAGGTCGTCATGCACGATCAGGATCTCGCGGGGTTCGATGCGATAGAAGCGCAGAACGGCGCCCACGGCATCGCCGCTGCGGTTCATGAAGGTATGTGGCTTGAACAGCCAGCATTCGTTGCCACCACCGAGGCGTGCGAGCTCACCCTGCAGCCTGGCCTCACGCCGGAAGCAGAGTTGCGCGCCGTCCGCCAGCCGGTCGAGCAGCCAGAAACCGGCGTTGTGCCGGGTGGCGGCATATTCGTCGCCGGGGTTGCCCAGACCGACGATGAGCCTGAGTGAGGCGTCGGTGGCAGCCATGGTGATGGTCCGATCCCGGTCGCAGCGTCAACGACGCCGGACCGGACTCGGGCCAGTGGGCTCAGGCCTGACCGCCCTCGGCGCCTTCGTCGCTCGTGGCCCCGCGTTGCAGGTGCACCGACACGATGGCGGCATCCTCGCCGTGATGGACCAGCGCGGTGATGCGCACGCCCTCGGGCAGGGTCAGATCGGAGGCATGCAGGATGGTGCCCACCTCGACGTGCTGGAGGTCGACGGCAATGAACTCCGGCAGGTCACGTGGCAGACACTCGATCTCGAGATCGCTCGACAGGTGACTGATGACTGCCCCCTGGTTCTTGACCGCCGAGCTCGCAGCCTCGTTCAGGAAGTGCAGCGGCACGCGCATCGTGATGAGCTCGTCCTCTGCTACGCGCTGCAGATCGAGATGCAGCACCTGCATCTGGAAGGGGTGACGCTGGAGGTCCTTCAACACCACGCGCTCGCTGCTGTCGCCCATGCGCAGCGTCAGCACGTGGGAATAGAAGGCCTCGTGGGCCAGCTTCTTCCACAGCTCGTTGTGATCGACCGTGATGGCGATCGGATCCTTGTGGGCACCGTAAAGGATGCCGGGCACCTTGCCCTCGCGACGCAGGCGGCGGCTCGCACCCTTGCCCTGCAGCTCGCGCGCTTCGGCGATGATTTCGAATTCCATGCTGGATGACTCCTGTTGCTACCGCATAAAAAGGCCCAGGCACTGCGTGCCTGAACCGGTCAGGACCCGGCCGCGACCAGCCGGATCCCCGTGACGGCCCGGATGGGCCGATGCTGTCTGCCCCCGCGATCCTTGAGGGACTCGCACGCGGGCGCTGGATTCTCTGCTGCTTCGGCCGGTCAGTCCACGAAGAGCGTGCTCAGGGATTCCCCCTCGTCCACCCGCCGCATGCACTCGGCGAGCAGCCCCGACACACTCACCTGGCGGATGCGCGCGCTGGCCGCCGCATCGGGACGCAAGGGGATGGTATCGGTGACCACGAGTTCATCGAGCGTGGAGCCGGCTATGTTGGCAACCGCCCGACCGGACAGGACGGGGTGCGTGCAGTAGGCCGATACGTGCACGGCCCCGCGCTCTTTCAGCACCCGCGCGGCCTCGCAGAGGGTGCCGGCGGTGTCGACCATGTCGTCGATGATGATGCAACTGCGCCCGCTCACGTCGCCGATGAGATTCATCACTTGGGCCTCGTTCGGGCGGGAACGGCGCTTGTCGATGATGGCGAGGTCGGCCCCCTCGATGCGTTTGGTCACGGCGCGGGCACGCACCACGCCGCCCACGTCCGGCGAGACCACCATGAGTCCTGCCCCAGAGCCGGCCTTGCGACGGTAGATGTCACCGAGCAGCACGGCGGAGGAGTAGAGGTTGTCCACCGGGATGTCGTAGAAGCCCTGGATCTGATCCGCGTGCAGGTCCACCGTGAGCACGCGATGGGCACCGGCGCTCTGCACCATGCGTGCAACCAGCTTGGCTGAGATCGGCACGCGCGCCGAGCGCGGCCGGCGATCCTGGCGGGCGTAGCCCATGTAAGGGATGACTGCCGTGATGGTGCCGGCCGACGCGCGTCGGAGCGCGTCCATGATGATGAGCAGCTCCATCAGGTTGTCGTTGGTCGGCGCGCAGGTGGGCTGGACGACGAAGACGTCCCGCGAGCGGACGTTCTCCAGCACCTCGACCATGATCTCGCCGTCGCTGAAACGGTCGACCAGCAGCTTGCCGAGCGGCAGACGCAGGTGTTCGCATACCGCCTCAGCCAGGGCGCGGTGCGCATTGCCGGTCATCACGACCATATTGGGGCTGGCGGCCCGGGCGACTTCAGGCTGGGTCATGGTGATGGGGGCCTTCGCGAGCTGGCAGTGTGCGGTGCACGGGACCGAGGGGAGTTGGTTGGGGTGCCAGGA